>NZ_JBEPEH010000002.1:0-341859 GCF_040300725.1 Dactylosporangium sp. NPDC000244 | reverse complement strand
TCGGGCGCGGCGCCGACCGGGCGGGCTTCGAGCGCGGCGCCGACCGGGCGGGCTTCGAGCGCGGCGCCGACCGGGCGGGCTTCGAGCGCGGCCCTGAGCGTGCGGCCCTGAGCGTGCGGCTTCGGGCGCGAGGGCAAGCGAGCGCATTGCCTCGAGCGCGGAAAGCGGGCGACCGCACAAGAGCGTGAAACGATTGGGGACGAGTGCGAAAACAGACGAACGGACCGTTACGGGAGGGCGACGAGCATCACCACCCGTCGAACGGGTGAGTGATGTTGACTGTAGTGATGACAGCAGGCATGAACGGGCCGATCGCCCCGCGCCGGCTTGCCGGGCCACCGCCCGGCTGGGCGGAGCCGACCGACGTCGTCGTCATCGGGTCCGGCGTCGCGGGCCTGACCGCCGCGCTGCACCTGCGCGAGGCCGGGCTTCACGTCACCGTCGTAACCAAGGTCAACATCGATGACGGGTCGACGCGGTGGGCGCAGGGCGGGATCGCCGCGGTGCTCGATCCGCTCGACACGCCCGAGGCGCACGCGCAGGACACGCTCGTGGCCGGGGTGGGGCTGTGCGACGCGGCCGCCGTCGACGTGCTGGTGCGCGAGGGGCCGACGCGGGTCCGGGAGCTGATCCGCTGGGGCGCCGAGTTCGACCGGAACAACGACGGCTCGCTCATGCTCACCCGCGAGGGCGGGCACCACGCCAACCGGATCATCCACGCCGGCGGGGACGCGACCGGGGCCGAGGTGCAGCGGGCGCTGCACGCGGCGGTACACCGTGATCCCTGGATTCGCCTCATCGAGCACGCGCTGGTGCTCGACCTGCTCACCGACGCGAAGGGGCGGGCCTGCGGCGTGACGCTGCACGTGCTCGGCGAGGGTGCCGAGGACGGCGTCGGCGCCGTCCACGCCCGCGCGGTCGTGCTCGCCACCGGCGGCATGGGGCAGATCTTCGCCGCGACCACCAACCCGATCGTCTCCACCGGCGACGGCGTCGCGCTCGCGCTGCGAGCCGGGGCGCGGGTCACCGACCTCGAGTTCGTGCAGTTCCACCCGACCGCGCTGGCGCTGGGCAACCACGACTCGCAGCAGCCGCTCGTGAGCGAGGCGCTGCGGGGCGAGGGCGCCTACCTGCGCGACGGCGACGGCAACCGGTTCATGGTCGGCAAGCACGAACTCGCCGAGCTGGCCCCGCGTGACGTGGTCGCCAAGGGCATCTACCGGGTCATGCGGGCCGAGGGCACGAGCAACGTCTGGCTCGACGCCCGCCACCTCGGCCGCGAGTTCCTCGAGGCGCGCTTCCCGACCATCGTCGCCTCCTGCCGCGCCGCCGGCGTCGACCCCGCCGCCGACCTGATCCCCGTCTCGCCCGCCGCCCACTACGCCTCCGGCGGCGTGCGCACCGACCTGCACGGCCGCACCTCGATCCCCGGCCTGTACGCGTGCGGCGAGGTCGCCTGCACCGGCGTCCACGGCGCCAACCGCCTGGCGTCCAACTCGCTGCTGGAGGGGCTGGTCTTCTCCCGCCGCATCGCCGAGGACATCGCCCGCGACCTGCCGCCGCAGGCCGAGCCGATCGCCGTGGACCTGCCCGCCTGGTCGGCCGACCCCGCCATCCGCCCGCAGCTGCAGGCCGCCATGTCCGCCCACGCCTCGGTGCTGCGCAGCGCCGACTCGCTGGAGCACGCCGCGCAGGCGCTCACCAAGCTCTCGCTCGACCGAGACCCGAACGCCACCGCGAACATGGCCGCCTGGGAGGCCACCAACCTGCTCACCGTCGCCAGTGCCCTGGTCGCGGCCGCAACGCAGCGGCAGGAAACCCGGGGCTGCCACTGGCGCGAGGACTTTCCCGACGCCAGCGACGTGTTCCGGGGGCACTTCCTCGCCGCCCTCGACGACGCCGGCGCACTCACGGAGACCTGGGAGGACGCGTGAAGTTGCAGACCGAGGCCGAACTGCGCAAGGTCGGACTCGATCCCGTCGCGGTCGAGGAGATCGTCCAGCGCACCCTGACCGAGGACCTCGGGCCGGACCGGCTGGACGTCACCAGCGTGGCCACGATCCCCGATGACCAGACCGACGATGCCGACATCGTCGCCCGCGCGGACGGGGTCGTCGCCGGCCTCTGGGTCGCGGTCGCGGTCTTCGAGGCCGCCTCGGGCGGCATCACCGCCGAGGTCCGCAAGCGCGACGGCGACCGTGTCGTGCGCGGCGACGTCCTCGCCACGATCCATGGGCCGACCCGGGGCCTGCTCACCGCCGAGCGCTCGGCGCTCAACCTGCTCTGCCGGATGTCGGGCGTCGCCACCCACACCCGGCGCTGGGCGGACCTGCTGGAGGGCACCAAGGCGCTCGTGCTCGACACCCGCAAGACCACCCCGGGCCTGCGCATCCTCGAGAAGTACGCGGTGCGCGCGGGCGGCGGCACCAACAAGCGCATGGGGCTCTACGACGTCGCCATGATCAAGGACAACCACAAGCTGGCCGCGGGCGGGATCACGGCCGCGTACGAGCGCGTGCGCGCCACCTTCCCCGACGTCCCCGTGCAGGTCGAGGTGACCACCGTCGGCGAGGCCGTCGAGGCGGTCACCGCCGGCGCGGGCTTCCTGCTGCTGGACAATATGCGGCCGGAGACGCTGCGCGAGGTCGTCAGCGCCGTGGGCGGCCGCGCGGAGCTCGAGGCGACCGGGAACCTGACCCTGGGCACGGCGGCCGAGTACGCGGCCACGGGCGTCGACTATCTCTCCGTCGGCGGCCTGACCCACTCCTCGCCGATCCTCGACATCGCCATGGACCTGCGCCTGCACTAGCGGTTCGGAAAGACCGTCACCACATATTGGTCGATGCGGTTGTACTGCCAGTTCGCCGGCACGATCCGGTGGCAGCGCTCGGCGCTGCTCACGCAGATTACCGCATCGACCGATGTGACGTCCCCGGCCGGGTGTCCGGGCACCTCGGACTCGAGCTCGATCAGTTCCTTGTCCCGCAGTTCGATTTGCAGGGGGTACTCCCAGAGGTCCCCCTCCAGCACCAGCCCCACCCGCTTCGCCCCGCTGGCCCGCACCTGGTCGATCGCCGTGCGGTAGCTCGCCGCCTGGTCCGGCATGCGCACGAAGCGCTCCTGCCAGTCGTCCAGCGTGAACACCGAGGCCTGCCCGACGAGCCGGCGCGGCTGGCCGTAGTAGACCGCGACGAGCCCATGCGCGGTCCCGGCCAGCATCGCCAGCACCACCAGTGCGCCGAGCGCCCGCCGGAGCGCGGCCCGCTCGATCGTGAAGGCCCGCTCGAGCGCGTACCCGGCCAGCGGGGCGGCCACCGCGAAGGCGGGCAGGATCAGGCGGTTGCCCCAGTCCTGCCACTTCACGACCGCCGCGGTGGCGAGCAGGGCGCCGAGCACGAGCAGCGCGTAGCCGCGGGTCCGGCGCCAGCAGAGGCCGGCCACGGTGCCGAGCAGCACGAGCGCGGACTGCACCGGATAGGGGGAGCGGTCCTCGTCGGGCTTCCAGCGGTCGCCGGGGAAGGTGCTGCGCCACTGGGTGATGCCCGGGTCGTTCGGGTCCACGCCCACCGCGTCGGCGATGCGCACCACCGAGCCGCCGATCGCCTCGTTGACCGCCGCGACCGGGGTCAGCAGCGTCGAGGCGCCGAGCCGCAGCCCGTTGACGAGGATCGCGGGCGGATCGTGGCGGGTGTTGGACAGCGCCTCGCGATAGCCCGGCGGCCCGAACGGCGATCCGAACGCGTCGTGCACCCGCAGCAGCGACGGTCCCGCGAGGGCGGCGGTGGCGAGGATGACGGAGCACAGGGCGTACGACACCTGCTTGAAGCTCTTCTGGCGCAACCGGCAGACGCCCCAGTAGGCGAGCACCGGCAGCAGCGCCATGGCGCCGGTGGACTTCGTCACCATGACCAGCCCCGCGGCCCCGGCCAGCCCGAGCACGTTCGGCCAGTCCACCGGGGCGCGACCAGTCGTCGCCGGGATCTCACGCGCGTCGGCGGCGGCCGGCTTGGGCGAGCCGAACGCGAGGGCTCGGCGCGCGTCCAGGGCGAGGGTCGCGGCGCAGGCGACCCAGGCGGTCACCACCAGGTCGTTCTGGGTGCTCGTGGACTCCAGGGCGACCGCGGGCGCGGTGAGGAACACGGCCGCGGTCAGCCAGCGCCCGGCGCGGCCGGCGCCGAGCTGGCGGGCGCAGCGGGCCACGGCCAGGGCGCCGAGCAGCCCCGCGGCCCACTGCAGCAGGTTGTACTGCCCGTCGAAGCCGGTCAGCAGGCGCAGATGGAGCAGGAGCAGTTCGGCCCCCGGCACCAGGATGATCTGCTGGGTCTGCACGGTGGCGAAGTTGCCGAGGCTGCCGTCGGCGACCCAGTGCTCGATCTTGGCCAGGTGGTAGGAGTTCGAGTCGAAGTTGTTCGGGGAGCTCGCGAGGGCCAGCACCAGCTCGCTCGCCACCAGCAGCCCGACGGCGACCCGTAGCCCGGTCACAAGCCAGCGGCCGCGCTCTGAATCGCCCTCTGAACTGCTCTTTTCGGCGCCGGCCGCACCCGCGAACGGGCGCTTCGGCCACCACAGTGCCGGATTTTTTGTGATTTTCCGCGCTTTGTCGGGCAGGGAACGCCACGCGAGCCACCCGGTGGCGAGGGCGGCGGCGAGCCAGGCGAGCACGAACGGTACCGGCGAAATCCAATGCACCAGCGAAAACAGCTCGGCGGTGAGCACCGCGCCGACGGCGACGGCGATCGCGGCGCGGATGATCATCAGGGCGCGGTCGGCCTCGGCCCGTGGACGCAGCGCGACCGCCGCGAACGCCAGCGTGAGCACCGGCAGCAGCGCGAGCAGCACGCGGGCGTTGGGGATCATTGGCTCGCGATCGTAATTGAACGGTCGTTGGTTAGGCTTCCGGGGTGCTGCTGTGCATCGACATCGGGAACACCAACACGGTGCTCGCCACGTTCGAGGGTGAGAAGATCGTTCACTCCTGGCGGATCAAGACCGACTCGCGCGCCACCGCGGACGAGCTCGGGCTGCTCTACCGGGGCTTGCTGGCCACCGACGCGGTGTCCCTGACCGGCATCGCGGCGTGTTCGACCGTGCCCGCCGCACTGCGCTCGTTGCGCACGATGCTGCAGCGGTACTACGCGAACGTGCCCACCGTCATCGTCGAACCCGGGGTCCGGACCGGCGTCCAGCTGGCCATCGACAACCCGAAAGAGGTCGGCACCGACCGCGTGGCGAACACGCTGGCGGCCTACACGCTCTACGGCGGTCCCTCGATCGTGGTCGACTTCGGCACCTCGACCAACTTCGACGTGGTGTCGGCCCGGGGCGAGTTCCTGGGCGGCGTGCTCGCCCCGGGGATCGAGATCTCGGTCGACGCGCTGGCCGGGCGCGCGGCCCAGCTGCGCAAGGTCGAGCTGGTCAAGCCGCCGCGGGTGATCGGCAAGAACACCGTCGAGTGCCTGCAGTCCGGCGTCGTCTACGGGTTCGCGGGCCAGGTGGACGGGGTCGTGCGCGGGGTGACCGCGGAGCTCGGTGGCGATGTGAAGGCCGTGGTCGCGACCGGCGGCCTCGCCTCGATCGTGATCGGGGAGTGTCAGAGTGTGACGCATCACGAGCCGATGCTCACGCTCATCGGGCTGCGCCTGATCTTCGAGCGAAACACCTAGAGCTTTTTTGCGCGGTACGTGTATGTGACGTACGGCAGCTCGAAGTGCTCGCCGGCCTCGAAGTTCGCCGCGGTGAGCTCGCGCACGCGCTGTTCCAGCACCGCCCGGGTGCCGGCGTCGGACACGAGGTAAAACGAGCGGGACTTGATCAGGTCGACCAGCGACTCCGCCGTGTGCGTCGCGCTCCAGCGGAAGAGTTCGAGTTCGGCGGCACCGAACAATGGCCCGAACTGCTCGGGCGTCAACGTGCGCTCGTCGATCGCCGTGCGGGCGCGGTGGCCGTCGAAAACCTCGGACAGCTCGGCGACCCACGGCACCGATTCGTCGCGGACGTTCCAGATCGGGATGAACCAGCCGCCCGGCTTCAGCACCCGGGCGATCTCGGCGTGCGCGGGCTCACCGGCGAACCAGTGATAGGCCTGCCCGGCGGTGACCGCATCCTGGCTTTCCGCCTCGACCGGAATGGCGGTCGCGCTGCCCGCGCGCGTGTCGCCGTCGATCTGCCGCCGCATTTCGTCGTCGGGCTCGACCGCGATGACACGATGCCCGAGCTCGCGCAGCTGGCGGGTCAGAATGCCCGTGCCGGCGCCCAGGTCCACGATCTCGGCCGGCCGCGCGCCGAGCGCCCAGCGCAGGGCCTCGAGGGGATAGCGCGGGCGGATTCGGTCGTAGAGGTCGGCGGCCGCCCCGAACGAAGACGCGTGTTTGCTCAAGTCCACGTCGCCAACCGTACGCCGCCGTCATTCTCCGGCTCGTCACACATAGCAATGCGCTCGACACGGATCTGTACGTTGCATATTGCTTGTGAGCTATTCCTGAACCGGTCGCCGGGTGGCTCACCCCGCACCCGACCTCGGACATCGCCCTCGCGAATCCGTCGCCCTTTGCGACAGGGAAACGAACCCTTTGGCCTTGGTGCAGCCGCGCAGTTTCGGCGTACCGTTGACGCGGCGCGGCCTTACTACGTTATCTTTGCAATCGCACAACGCGGGGCGGGCTTCCTCGAAGGGAATACGACAGTGGCCAAGCGGACCATCCACGTGCTGGTCGACGACCTCGACGGCGGGGACGCCGACGAGACGGTGAAGTTCGCGCTCGACGGGGTGCAGTACGAGATCGACCTGTCCAAGAAGAACGCAACGAAGCTGCGCGATGCGTTCGGCCCCTTCCTCTCCGCTGGAACCAAGGTCGGGCGGGGTGGCGTGGTGGTCGGCGGCCGTGCGGCCAGCGCTCGTGGCCGGGGCGGCGCCGCGGCGGATCGCGAGCAGAACAAGGCGATTCGGGAATGGGCGCAGAACAAGGGCATCAAGGTGTCCGACCGTGGTCGCATCAAGCAGGAAATCGTCGACCGTTTTAACGCCGAAGCGGGGCGATAGCGCCGTTTGTTGCGGCCCGTACGATTCTAGACGCTCCAGACACCCACCGTAGCGGTTCAGTTACGGTGGGTGTTGTGTATCCGGGAGTCCGATTTCGCTCTTGGCGTACGGGCGGGGGTGCAGGAACATGCCGGCGGGTGCGAACGTTGGTCGAAAGCGCCGGGTACACGTGGTTCCCGGAGGGTAGGCAGTCAAGGACCGGGGGTTCCGGCGACCGATTGCGGGGTGCGGCAACGCCGCACACCCCGCAATGAGTCGGCCCGCGGCGATAGAGTGATGGCACGGTCACGTTGGCGTCCGACAGAGCTTCGGCGTGGCGACCCCCTGATACGGGGTTCCGCGAGAAGCGGCGGCGACGGACACGGCACGTGAGGAGCAGGGATGTTCGAGCGGTTCACCGACCGAGCACGACGGGTTGTCGTCCTGGCGCAGGAAGAAGCCCGGATGCTCAACCACAACTACATCGGCACCGAGCACATCCTGCTCGGCCTCATCCACGAGGGTGAGGGCGTGGCGGCCAAGGCGCTCGAGAGCCTCGGCATCTCGCTGGAGGGTGTTCGCCAGCAGGTCGAGGAGATCATCGGCCAGGGCCAGCAGGCGCCGAGCGGGCACATCCCGTTCACGCCACGCGCCAAGAAGGTGCTGGAGCTGTCGTTGCGGGAGGCCCTGCAGCTCGGGCACAACTACATCGGAACCGAGCACATCCTCCTCGGCCTGATCCGGGAGGGTGAGGGCGTCGCGGCCCAGGTGCTGGTGAAGCTGGGCGCCGACCTCAACCGGGTCCGCCAGCAGGTCATTCAGCTGCTCTCCGGCTACCAGGGCAAGGAGCCGGCCGCGGCCGGCACCGGTGCCCCCGGCGAGGCCGCCCCGTCCACGAGCCTGGTGCTTGACCAGTTCGGTCGCAACCTCACCCAGGCCGCTCGCGAGGGCAAGCTCGACCCGGTCATCGGCCGGGAGAAGGAAATCGAGCGGGTCATGCAGGTGCTCTCCCGCCGCACCAAGAACAACCCCGTTCTCATCGGCGAGCCCGGCGTCGGCAAGACGGCCGTGGTCGAGGGGCTGTCCCAGCGGATCGTCAAGGGCGAGGTGCCCGAGACCCTGAAGGACAAGCAGCTCTACACCCTCGACCTGGGCGCGCTGGTCGCGGGCTCCCGCTACCGCGGTGACTTCGAGGAGCGCCTCAAGAAGGTGCTCAAGGAGATCCGCACCCGCGGCGACATCATCCTGTTCATCGACGAGATCCACACGCTCGTCGGGGCGGGTGCCGCCGAGGGCGCCATCGACGCGGCGAGCATCCTCAAGCCGATGCTGGCCCGTGGCGAGCTGCAGACGATCGGCGCGACCACGCTGGACGAATACCGCAAGCACCTCGAGAAGGACGCCGCGCTCGAGCGGCGCTTCCAGCCGATCCAGGTGGGTGAGCCGTCGCTGGCGCACACCATCGAGATCCTCAAGGGCCTGCGGGACCGCTACGAGGCGCACCACCGGGTGACGATCACCGACGCCGCCCTGGTGGCCGCGGCGACCCTCGCCGACCGCTACATCTCCGACCGTTACCTGCCGGACAAGGCGATCGACCTGATCGACGAGGCCGGGGCCCGGATGCGCATCCGCCGGATGACCGCGCCGCCAGACCTCCGCGACTTCGACGAGCGCATCGCCCAGGTCCGCCGCGACAAGGAGTCCGCGATCGACGCGCAGGACTTCGAGCGCGCCGCGCAGCTGCGGGACAAGGAGAAGCAGCTGCTCGGGCAGAAGGCGCAGCGCGAGAAGGAGTGGAAGGCCGGCGACCTCGACGTCGTGTCCGAGGTCGACGACGAGCAGATCGCCGAGGTCCTGGCGAACTGGACCGGCATCCCGGTCTACAAGCTGACCGAGGAGGAGACGGCCCGCCTGCTCCGCATGGAGGACGAGCTGCACAAGCGCCTCGTCGGCCAGGAGGACGCGGTCCGCGCTGTCTCGAAGGCGATCCGGCGCACCCGGGCCGGCCTGAAGGACCCGAAGCGCCCGTCCGGCTCGTTCATCTTCGCCGGCCCGTCCGGCGTGGGTAAGACCGAGCTGTCCAAGGCGCTCGCCGAGTTCCTGTTCGGCTCCGAGGACGCGCTCATCCAGCTCGACATGTCCGAGTTCCACGACCGGTACACGGTGTCCCGACTCGTCGGTGCGCCCCCCGGATACGTGGGCTACGACGAGGGCGGCCAGCTGACCGAGAAGGTCCGCCGGCGTCCGTTCTCGGTGGTGCTATTCGACGAGATCGAGAAGGCCCACCCGGACGTGTTCAACACCCTCCTGCAGATCCTGGAGGACGGCCGGCTCACCGACGGTCAGGGCCGCATCGTGGACTTCAAGAACACGGTGATCATCCTGACCACCAACCTGGGCACCCGCGACGTGGCCAAGGCCGTGTCCCTGGGCTTCCAGGCGTCGGAGGACACCGAGTCGAACTACGAGCGGATGAAGCAGAAGGTCAACGACGAGCTGAAGCAGCACTTCCGCCCGGAGTTCCTCAACCGCATCGACGACACGATCGTCTTCCACCAGCTCATGCAGGACCAGATCCTCGGCATTGTCGACCTGATGATCGCCCGGATCGAGACCCAGCTGCGCAACAAGGACATGGGCCTCGAGCTGACGGACAACGCCAAGAAGTTCCTGGCGAACAAGGGCTACGACCCGGTGCTGGGCGCGCGGCCGCTGCGTCGCACGATCCAGCGCGAGATCGAGGACTCGCTGTCCGAGCGCATCCTGTTCAACGAGCTGCGCCCGGGTCAGATCGTGGTCATCGACTGCGAGGGCGACCCGGCCCAGTTCGAGAAGTCCAAGCTGGTCTTCAACGGGGCGGAACGCCCGGGCGATGTGCCCGACGCGGTGCCGGCCGAGCTGGCCGGCGGCGGCTCGGACGAGGCTTCGGCCTGACGCGTCCCGACCGTCACGCACCACCGCACCATCGCACTGCCTGCACGTTCCGAGGCCGCGCCGCGATTCCTTCGCAGCGCGGCCTCGGCCTTTGTCCGCCCGCTCTCCGCGCGGTCGTCCCAGCGTTCGGCTGGTTCGTTTTCCGTGCCGGGCGTCGGGCGCGGTGCGCCGTGCTGTTCGGCTGGTTCGCGTTCCGTGCCGGGCGTCGGGCGGTGCGCCGTGCTGTTCGGCTGGCATGGCGGTCGCTCGGCGGATCGGTCGATGCGCCGGCTTCGGTCTGGCTGCCCGGTCGGCGGTTCGCTGACCCTCGCGTGTCCGGCTGGCCGGTTGGGTTTGCGCGGTTCCGAGTCGCGCGGTTTCGGGGTGCAATCGCGTGTGGCCCTGTCGCCCTCGGTGGGCCGGCTTTCCATTCGTTTTCGGGCCAGGTGTCGATTTGCACCTCGCGTTTCTTGCCCTTTTGTGTGCGTCGTCTAATCGATGCTCGGGTGGGGAGTTTGTCGGGTTCCTCAGTCGTACAAGAGACTCGAAACGCGTGATCTCCCGACCGGGCGGGTATGTTGCGCGGCGTGAGTAAGGGGCGTTTCCCGTTTGAGTCCGGACGGTTCGTGCGCCGGGCGGCGGGGCGGCCCATCGCGCGGCCCGGGTTGATGGCCCGGCTCGATGACGCCGACGAGATGGTTGTGCTCGTGGGCGGTACGGGGGCCGGGAAGAGCACACTGCTCGACGCCTGGGTGGTCGGGCGCGGGGGAGTCTTCGTAGACCTCGCGTGCGAGTCGCTGGACGCGGTGCCCGACGACGGGGTCGTGGCCGTCGACTCGGCGACGGCGGGGGACGTCGCGGCGCTCAGGAGGCGGCGGGGTGTCGTGGTGGCCGTCGAGCACGATCCCGGAATCGCCGGGGTTGTCCGGGTCTCACCATATGAGCTGGGGTTCGCCGAGGACGAGACCTATCAGGTGCTGGCCGCCGCGTTCGGGGACGCCGAGGCGGCCGACGTGCTCGCGCCGGATCTGCATCTGCTGACCAACGGGTGGCCGGGGCTCGTATCGCTCGCGGCCTCCTGGCTCGCCCAGCACCCGGCCCTCAAGCGGCGGGAGCGGCTGGTCGCGCTGGCCCGGTCCGAGGCGGGGCTCGCCGAGTACCTGATTCCGGCCGTCGTCGCGGGGCTCACCGAGCACGACCGGGAGCTCGTGCGGCGGATGGCGGGGCTGCCGGGGCTCGACGCGCGTACCGCCGACCGGCTCGACATCACCGAGGACCTCGGGCCCGTTGCTCCGTTCGTGCAAGGGCTGTTGCGCCGGCCCGGGTGGTTCGTTGTTCCAGAGGGATGGAAGGCGGCGCTCAGGGCGGAGTTGCCCTTGAGCGCCGCCGAAGCAGAACGTCTGGCCGGCGGATTCCTGGCCGTTCTCGGTCAGAGCCGCTAGCTACCTCGACCGGGCTGGTCCTCGGCGGGGTGGCGCGTTGTGGCCGCCGGCTTTTGAAGCCGCTCCGGCCTCGCTGGGTTCGGGGCCGTGCTTGCGGCGACGTCGACCGAGCGGCCGGATTCCGCGGGGTGGTGGGCGCCCCGCGGATCGCATTGCGGAACTACGTCGCCGGCATGTAGTCGGTCAGCAGAGCCGGGGTCAGGCCCGCGTCCGAGATGGCCTGCAGCGCCGCGATGAAGTCGTCCACGAAGCGGTCCCGGAAGTGCATCAGGATGATGTCGCCCTTCTGCACGGAGTGGCCCTCCTGATAGCGGACGATCCCCTTGTCCACCGTCTCCTTCCAGAAGAAGCCGGCCTGCAGACCGCAGTCGCGCGCCACCTTTAGCGTGGTCGAGTCCTTGTCGCCGAAGGGTGGGCGGAAGAGCTTGGGGCGCTGACCGTACAGCCCGGCGAGCTGGTCGGCCGAGCCGCAGATCTCGCGCTTCTGGAAGTCGTACGACTTGCCCTTGAGGTTCGGGTGCGTGAGCGTGTGCGCCTCGATGTCGGCGCCGGCGTCGCGGAGCTGCTTGAAGTAGTCCGGATTGTCCCGGATCGCGTTGATCGTCAGGAACAGGGTGACCTTCACGCCCGACTCGCGCAGGAGCTCGAGGGCCTCCGGGCGCTTCACCCAGCCGTCGTCGATGGTCAGGAACGCCACCGGCTGGTCGGTCGGGATGCGGGAGTAGTAGGCCGCGCCCGCGCCGCTCTCCGGGAAGTTGATGCGCACCGGGGCCGGAGGCGCGCCGAACTTGGGCAGGCGGCCCGCGAAGGTGTTGCCGGGCGGCGGGGCCTGGGTGGTCTTCGTCGCGCCCGGCTTGCCGCCCGGGTTCGCCGAGCCGGAGGCCTGGGGTGCGCCGCCGCCGCCATCGGTGGCGGCGGCGTCGGAGGAGGACGCGGTGGAGGCGCCGGGCGCGGCCGACGCCGAGGCGGCCGAACCGCTGCCGTTGAGCTGGGAATGGCCGGGTGCGGCCTTGTCGTCGCAGGCGGTGACCGCGAGCGCCAGCGCGGTGACCACGCCGATCAGCGCCCCGAGGCGGCCCGTTCTGCCGGTAACAAGCACGAACCTGAGATTAGCGTTGGAATTCGCTTGAAGGACCACCCATTTCGGGCATCCGCTCCGGTGAATAACGCCACCCGATGGGCCTGCAACCTAACCCGGCAGGGTGTACGTCTTTTCCCGCCGTTCGCGAGCCCATCGACGAGGGTGTCGTCGCGCACACCAGGGTCGGCGGCCTCGCGCTGGCGGTCTCGCGCTGGCCGCGCCGGTCGTCCCGCGCTGGCCGCCCCCAGCACCGATCGCATCGCGCCGCCCCGCCGACAGCCCAGGCCCCAGCCACCCCGCCCCGCTCCGCGCCGACCGCCGCATGCACCGGCCCGCGCCGGTCGTGCTGCCCCGTGCCGGTTGTTCCGCGCCGTGCGTGTGGGAGTCGGTGCCAGCGCTGGTCGTTGCGCGCGTGCGGGGAGGTGGCTCAGCCGGGCAGGGTGTACGTCTCGGCCCGCTGGTTCACCAGCCCGTCGACCAGCAGTCCGGCCAGCGCGCGCCGGCGTTGGTCGGCGTCGGGCCACACGGCGTCGAGGCGCTCGGCGGGCACCGGGTCGTCGCTCGCCCGCAGGACGGCCATGAGCAGCCCGCGGACGTATCGGTCCGTGCCGTGGTACCGCTGCGAGGGCCGGCCCTTCTCGTCCGACGGCGGCGAGCCGGCGAGCCGCCACGCGCAGACGGCGGTCAGCGGGCACTCGGCGCAGCGCGGGGCGCGGGCCGTGCAGACGAGCGCGCCCAGCTCCATGAACGCGATCGAGGCGCGGGCCGCCGCCTCGTGGTCCTCCGGCAGCAGGACCTCCACGGCGCGCAGGTCCGCGGGCGTGGTGTTCGCGCCGCCGTCCGCGGTGCCGGTGACCGCGCGGGCCACGACGCGGCGCACGTTCGTGTCGACGACGGGGTGGCGCTGGCGGAAGGCGAACGCGGCCACGGCGCGGGCCGTGTAGACGCCGATGCCGGGCAGCGCAAGGAGTGCTTCCACGTCGTCGGGCACCACGCCGTCGTGCCGCTCCACGATCGCGGTCGCGCACGCGTGCAGGCGCAGGGCGCGGCGCGGGTAGCCGAGGCGATCCCAGGCGCGGATGGCCTCGCCGGGCGGGTCGGCGGCCAGGTGCGCCGGCGTTGGCCAGCGCTCCATCCAGCGCTCCCAGGCCGGCTCGACCCGCGACACCTGGGTCTGCTGGAGCATGACCTCGGAGACGAGGACGCCCCACGGGGAGGCGCCGGGCCGGCGCCAGGCGAGGTCGCGGGCGTTGGCGTTGTACCACCGCGTCAGGGTGGACGCGATGGCGGTCTGTGCATTCGGGTGACTGGCGATACGCAAGGATATAGCTCGTGAACGAGTACGCCGTCACGGTCATCGGCCACGACCGGCCCGGCATCATCGCCGATGTCGCCGAGATCCTGGCCCGCCTTGGCCTCAACCTGACCGACTCGACCATGACCCGCCTGCGCGGACACTTCGCGATGACGCTGGTGTGCTCGGGGCCTCCGGCCGGCGCGGAGATCGAGGCGGCGCTGGAGCCGCTCACCGCCGAGCGGACGCTGCTGGTGACCGTGCGCAGGGTCGTGGAGGAGCCCGTCTACGAGCCCGCCGGCACCCACCACGTCGTCACCGTGCACGGCGCCGACCGGCTCGGGATCGTCGCGACGCTGGCCCGCACCGTCGCCGAGTGCGGCGGCAACATCACCGACCTCACGACGCGGCTCTCCGGCAGCCTGTACGTGATCGTCGCCGAGGTCGACGTCACCGACGCCGAGCGGCTCGACGAGGCCCTGCGCACCGCGGCGCAGCGGCTCGGCGTCGAGGTCTCGATGCGCCCGGCCGACGCGGATCTCTTGTGAGCGAACGGCAGCGCGGCTCTCTCGTGAGCGACCGGCAGCGCGGCGCCGGGGCCGATCACCGGGCGGCCGTGGAGGTGGCGGCGTGAGCGGGGCGGTCCTGCCTGTCGTTCGCGCGCCCGCCCCGGTTCTCGGCACCGCCGCCGAGCCCGTCGACCCCACCGCCCCCGAGATCCTCCAGCTCGCCGAGGACCTGCTGGCGACCATGCGCGTCTCGCCCGGCTGCGTCGGGCTGGCCGCGCCGCAGGTCGGCGTCGGCGCGCAGGTGTTCGCCGTGGACGTGACCGGGCACCCCAAGGCGCGTACGGTGCACGGCGCCTTCGTCCTGTGCAACGCCCGGATCGTCGAGGCGTCGCAGTGGCAGAAGGGCCGCGAGGGGTGCATGTCGGTGCCGGATCTCACCGGCGATGTCAAGCGGGCCAACCGGCTCGTGGTGGCCGGGTATGCACCGGGCGGTACCGAAGAAATCGAGATCACGACGGATGCCTTCGAGGCGCGGGCCCTGCAGCACGAGATCGACCACTGCGCCGGGCTGCTGTTTCTCGATCGGGTCGCGGGGGCGCACGCGGTATATGCCCGGAAGGTTTATCTCTGAGCGGCGAGCCTTCCCGACCATGGGGCATTCCCCCGATACGGTGAGTGCATCATGAAGCTGACGGTTGGCCCACTGCCCGCAGGCGTCTACTGGCGGCGCCGGGCGATCATCGGTGGCGTGCTCGTCGTCGCGTCCCTGATGCTGTGGGCGTCCTGCGGCGGCAGCGGCGGTGACGACCAGAAACGCACTTCGGCCGCTGGCTCGGCCGGCCCGACGACCGGCGACCCGACACCGACGGTGACGATCCAGGTGCCGACGACCGGCGGAGCGCCCGAGTCCGTGGCCCCGCCGGTCTCCTCCTCGGCCGCCGCGCCGCCGGCGCCCACCACCACCGTGCCACCGTGCGCCGACGCCGACCTGACGCTGGTGGCCTCGCCCGAGCAGGCGGTGCAGTTCCGGGGCGCCTACCTGAAGTTCTTCCTGAAGATCAAGAACGTCGCGACCCACGATTGCGTGCGGGACCTCGGCGCCGATTCCCAGGAGTTGTACCTCCAGGTCGCGGCCAGCAAGATCTGGTCCTCGGACGCGTGCGACCCGCCGCACGGCAGCCAGCTGACGGTGCTGAAGCCCGGCATCGAGGTGCAGTTCAGCACCACGTGGAGCGGGAAGGCCACGAACAACGGCTGCGCCAACCGGGAGACGCCGCCGGCGGGCAAGTACGAGCTGGTCGGCCGGCTCGACACCAAGCTCAGCGAGCCCGTTCAGGTCCAGCTGACCTGACGGTGCCGAGGGGCTGACATTCGGGTGGGGTGACCAACCGCGGGCCTGGCAGCGTCGGCGCGCCAGCGCCCAGCGGTGTCTGGCGGGAGCGACGGTCCGCACCCCGGCGGACCCGAGTCATGCCGTTCTTACAGCTTGTTCGCGATCTGCACCTGGTCGGGGGCGAACGCGGCGAGCGCGGCCAGCTGACCGTCGGGCGTGCCGTTGAAGTCCCGCAGGCGCACCGCCACCCCGAGGCCCCGGGTCCGCCGCTCGTCGAGCCTGGCCAGGTCGCGCAGCACGTTCTGGTCGATCCAGGCCGGGTTGGTGCCGGTGCGGTCGAGCCCTTCCAGCAGCCGTACGACCAGGAACCGCTCGTCGCCCACCTCGATCGCGGCCACCTCGCCGACCCGTGACCAGGGCAGGACGAGCGTACGCACCCAGCCGGGCCGCAGGGTGAGCGCGAAGTGGTTGGCCCCGACCCGCGGCCGGCGCAGCACGGCGAGCGCGATCGGCACCGCTCCCACCACGGCCAGGCCGGCCGTCCACATGGGAACGTTCGCGAGCGGGTTGTGCGCGCCCGAGTCCAGCGTCTCGGGCTCGTCGCCGAACAGCGCCCGGATGAGCAGGACGGCGAGCGTCGCCGACACGGCATACCACGCCAGGGTTCCTAGAGACCGGGACGGAAAACTCCGTCGCCACTCGATCCGCTCCGGACCGGCCACCGGCGACAAACCCCTTGGCTTTCGAAAATCAACCGCCGTCCATTTGTGGAGGGCATCCGACCACTCTACGGGCTGGGTCGATACCGCACCAGCACCTGATGACCGGGCATCCGTAGACTGTGCGGGTGCCGATTGACCGCGAGCCCGGCAGGGGCGCCGCCAACACCGGCCTCATCGGGGGCTGGGCCGCCGCGCTGCCCGGCGCCGACCCCCTGCGCGCGACGCTGGCCCTGATGGCCCCGGGCACCGTGCTGCGCGACGGCCTGGAACGCATCCTGCGGGGCCGGACCGGAGCCCTCATCGTGCTCGGGTACGACCGCGTGGTCGAGCAGATCTGCACCGGCGGCTTCCCGCTGGATGTCGAGTTCTCCGCGACCCGGCTGCGCGAGCTGTGCAAGATGGACGGCGCCGTCGTCCTGTCGAGTGACGGCACGAGAATCGTCCGGGCGGCCGTGCACCTCATGCCCGACCCGACGATCCCGTCCGAGGAGTCCGGCACCCGCCACCGCACCGCCGAGCGGGTCGCGAAGCAGACCGGCTACCCGGTGATCTCGGTGAGCCAGTCGATGCGGATCATCGGGCTCTACGTCAACGGCCAGCGTCACGTCATCGACGACTCGGCCGCCATCCTGTCGAAGGCCAACCAGGCGCTGGCCACGCTGGAGCGGTACAAGCTGCGCCTCGACGAGGTCAGCGGCACCCTGTCCGCGCTGGAGATCGAGGACCTCGTCACCGTCCGCGACGCGGTGGCCGTGGTGCAGCGCCTGGAGATGGTGCGCCGGATCGCGGACGAGATCGCGGGCTACGTCGTGGAGCTCGGCACCGACGGCCGGCTGCTGGCCCTGCAGCTCGAGGAGCTCATGGCCGGCGTGGAGGCCGACCGCACCCTGGTCATCCGCGACTACATCCCCGCGGTGCGCCGCACGCGCGTGTCCGACTTCGGGCTGGAGGAGCTCGACGCCCTGACGGCGACGGAGCTGATCGACCTCGTGGCGGTGGCCAAGTCCCTCGGCTACCCGGGGGCGAGCGACGCGCTGGACGCGGCGGTCTCTCCGCGCGGCTTCCGCCTGCTGGCGAAGGTGCCGCGGCTGCCGAGCCTCGTGGTGGACCGGCTCGTGGAGCATTTCGGGAGCCTGCAGCGGCTGCTCGGCGCGACGGTCGAGGACCTGCAGGCCGTCGAGGGTGTTGGCGACGCCCGCGCCCGAGGGGTTCGCGAGGGACTGTCCCGGCTCGCGGAGGCCTCAATACTGGAGCGCTACGTCTGACCAGGGCCTGAGGCTACGCGGGGCGCTTGGTCGCTCGGCCTTGCTGAGGCTTGCCGAGGCCGCCGTTGTCGGTCAGGACTCGGCAGCATCGCCCGGCCCCGGCCAGCGGCGGCGCCTCCGCCACGCGATCCCGGAACCGTCCGACCAGATCGCCCGCAGGGCCACCAAAGGCAGCCACGGCGGACGACCTCCGCACTTCGACCCGGCCGTCCACCAGCAAGCCAGCTGGCAACTCATCGCCGCCCTCATGAGGCCGCCATAATCGGCGGGACAGGGCCTAAACGTCCTCCGCCGTTGCCTTCACCGCGTAGTGCAGGGCCGTCCGCACGTCGTTGACCTCCAGCACTCGCATGCCCGGCGGGGTCACCCCGGTGGCCGCGGGCCCGCAGCCCGGCGGCACCAGGGCGAAGCGGAAGCCGAGCCGGGCCGCCTCGGCCAGGCGGCGGGGCACCGCGCCCACCCGCCGGACCTCGCCCGTCAGCCCCACCTCGCCCAGCGCCACGAGGTCCGGAGGCATGGGCAGCTCGTGGGCTGCGGAAGCCGCGGCGAGCGCGAGGGCCAGGTCCGCCGCCGGCTCGGTGACGCGCAGGCCGCCGACGGTCGCCGCGTAGACCTCGCGGTCGTGCAGCTGGATGCCCGCGCGGCGCTGGAGGACGGCCAGGACCATGGCCAGGCGGGCCGAGTCGAGGCCGGAGACGGTGCGGCGGGGTGAGCCCGGCATCTGGGCGCCGATGAGGGTCTGCACCTCGGTCACGAGGGCGCGGCGGCCCTCCATGGCCACGCAGACGCACGTGCCCGAGACGGCGTCCGCATAGCGGGTGAGGAAGAGGCCGCTCGGGTCGGGCAGGCTCGTGATGCCGCCCTCGTGCATCTCGAAGCAGCCCACCTCGTCGGCGGCGCCGAAGCGGTTCTTGAGGCCGCGGACCATGCGCAGCGACGAGTGCTTGTCGCCCTCGAAGTTGAGGACCACGTCGACGAGGTGCTCGAGGACGCGCGGGCCGGCGACGTTGCCGTCCTTCGTGACGTGGCCGACCAGGACCGTGGCCAGGCCGCGCTCCTTGGCGATGGCGACCAGGGCCGCGGTGACGGCGCGGACCTGGGTGACGCCGCCCGCGACCCCGTCGACGCCGGGGGCCGAGACCGTCTGCACCGAGTCGAGGATGAGCAGGCCGGGCTTCACCGCGTCGAGGTGACCGAGGACGGCCGAGAGGTCGGTCTCCGAGGCGAGGTAGAGGCGCTCGTGCAGGGCGCCGATGCGCTCGGCCCGCAGGCGGACCTGGCTCGTGGACTCCTCGCCGCTGACGACCAGCGACGGGCTCTCGCCCTGCACCGCCCACTGCTGGGCCACGTCCAGCAGGAGGGTGGACTTGCCGACGCCGGGCTCGCCGGCCAGGAGGACCACACCACCGGGGACGATGCCGCCGCCCAGGACGCGGTCGAACTCGCCGACGCCGGTCGGGCGGGCCTTGGCCGGGGCCGCGCTGATCTCGGCGATCGGGCGGGCGGGCTCGAGCGGGGCGCGGGACGGCACGGAGCGCAGGGCGGCCGGACCGGTGACGGCGGCGCCGCCGGCGAGCTCGAGGATCGCCCCCCACTCACCGCACTCCGGGCACCGGCCGATCCACTTGGGTGGCCGATGCCCGCAGACGTCGCACTGATAGATCGAGCCCTTGGTCTTCGTCACGCCCCCAACTTAACGAAGGGGTACGACAAAAAAACCGGGCTTACTCCTCGACACCCTCGCCGTGCACGACCGAGCTCGGCTTCGGCAGCGCCGTGCCGGGCGGCGTCATCGGCAGGTTGGGCAGCTTGATCGTGGTGGTGCTGCCGTCGGCGTAGGTGAACGTGAAGGTCACGTTGGTCAGCGCGCCGCCGGGCAGCAGCGGCTCGCCGGTCAGCTTGTCGACGGCCAGGTACTGCTCGCCGCCGTTGTCGTGGGTGAGCAGTGCCACCCCCGAGACCGGGATGCTGACGGCGATCGTCGACGAACCCGCGGAGGTGGGCGCCAGCGAGGGCGCGGCGGCGACCGGCTCCGAGGGCGAGCCGGACGGCTTCTTGCTGCCGGAGGGAAGCACGGCCGGCGCCGCCGGCAAGGTCGCAGCCGCGGCCGGCTGCGGGCCGCCGACGAGGACGATCGTGCCGTTGTCGCTGGTCGCGCCGGTCAGCTTCACGGCCTGCTGGGCGTTGTTGAACAGCCGGATGTTGAGCGGGACCGTCGAGCCGGGCTTGTACTGGTCGGCGTAGGCGACGCTGCCGTCGCGCAGCGCGATCTTGCCGTCGGCGCTCTGGACGTTGACGCCCGGCACCGCGGCCGTCTGCTGGTCGGTCTGGGTGATCTGACCCGAGCCGCAGGCGGAGAGCAGGCCGACGCCGAAAGCGGCCGTTGCCAGGAGCGCGGCGCCCAGCACCGTGCGGCGGCGAGCCAGCGGCTTGGCCTCAGTCGAACGCGTCACCGTGATTCCTCCAAATCAAGGGGCAGCCGCACTACAGCCTAGATGCCCTTGATCGGTGGATTACGCGCACCCTGGCAATGGTGACTCAATCCAGATTCAGGCCGCTGATCAGGAGAAACACGACATCGATCAGAGCGACGGCGATGACGGCGAGGAACGGGGCACGCGATGTTGTGTCGCGATTCATGCGGTACCACCCCCAGGAAAGCGCGATGAGTGACACCCCGAGCGCCGGCCAGAACAGCACCGGCGGCGGACCGGGGGGCCCGAACGCCAGCGCAGCGGTGGCGGCCGGCAGCAGCACCGCGGCCGCGGCCAGCGACCCCCGGCGGCCGAAGCGCTGCGGGAGCCCGCGCACGCCGCTGCGCTCGTCGGCGTCGAGATCCGGCAGCGTGTTGACGAAGTGCGCGCCCGCGCCCAGCAGGCCGCCGGCGGCGAGCAGCCACAGCGGCGGAGTCTTCCCCGCGCCGAGCACGACGAACGCGGGCAGGCAGGTGAAGGAGACGGCGTAGGGGACGACCGAGGCCGCCGTCGACTTCAGCGGCCAGTCGTAGAGCAGCGCCGAACCGAGCGCGAGCGCCGACACCAGGCCCGCCTCCCAGCCGGAGAGGAAGCCCAGCGGCACGCACACCGCGGCCGCGACGGCGCCCAGCACCGCCACGAGCCGCCGGGAGACCTTCCCGGCCGCCACGGGCTTGTCGGAGCGCCCGGCCGCGGCGTCCCGCTCCGCGTCGAGAGCGTCGTTGACCCATCCGATCGACAGTTGACTCGCCAGTACCGCCGCACCGGCCGCAATCACCCCGCCGAGCGGCCGATCCAGCCCGATGGACAGCAGCACCGCCACCGCCGTGACCCCGGCGGCAGGCTCTGGATGACTCGCCCGCAGGAGCGGGATCGCAACCCACATCCGGCAAGTGTGGCGGGCGGAGGGGTCCCATGTCAGGCTCGTCTCATGCCGTCGCCGAGGCGCGCTCGCAACGACCCTGGTCAGTATGACGACCTGGCCGGGGAATGGTGGCGCCCCGGCAGCCCGTTCTCGATGCTCTACTGGCTCGCGCGCGCCCGTGCGCGGCTGATCCCGCCCGCCGAGCGCGACGGGGCCGTGCTGGTGGATCTCGGCTGCGGCGGCGGGCTGCTCGCGCCGCACGTGGCCGGCAAGGGGTACACCCACATCGGCGTCGACCTCGTCGTCTCCGGACTCGAGCAGGCCGCCGCGCACGGCGTCACCCCGGTGCTCGGCGACGTGAGGCACCTGCCCTTCGCCGACGGCAGCGCCGACGTCGTCAGCGCCGGGGAACTGCTCGAGCACGTCCCCGACCTGCCTCGCGTGGTCGCCGAGGCGTGCCGGATCCTGCGCCCGGGTGGCTGGCTCGTGCTCGACACGCTCGCCGACACCGCGCTGTCGCGACTCGTGGCCGTGCGCCTCGCCGAGGCCGTCGTCCCCGCGGTGCGCGGCATCCACGACCCCGCGCTGTTCGTGGACCCTCAGCGGCTGCGGGCCGAGTGCGCGCGCCACGGGGTGCCGCTGGTCGTCCGCGGCGTGCGCCCCGCCCTGCCCTCCCTCGCCCGCTGGCTGGTGACCCGCCGCGGTCGCGTGCCGATCGTGCCGACGTTCTCGACCGCGATCCTCTACCAGGGGCGCGGCAGGAAGGTGAGCCAGTGACGGGTGCCGCCATAGCGGGGATGCACGTGACGTTTCCCGGGCAGATGAGCCAGGACGAGGTGTGGGACGGCTACTTCAGGCGGCACTACGACGGGCCCCGCCGCGGGCTGGCGAAACGGATCTTCGCCAACTCGGGCGTCGTCACCCGTCACGGGGCGGTCAACCCGCTGCTGGAGGACGCGTCCTCCTGGTCAACCGCCAAACGCATGCAGCGGTACCTCACGGAGGCCCTCCCGCTCGGCAAGGACGCGGTCGCGGGCGCCCTGGACGCCGCGGGACTGCGCCCGGACGAGATCGGGCTGTTCGCGGTGTGCTCGTGCACCGGATACGCCACGCCGGGCCTCGACATCCTGCTCGCCCGCGACCTGGGCATGGCGGACGACACGCAGCGGCTGTTCATCGGGCACATGGGCTGCTACGCGGCGCTGCCCGGGCTCGGCGCCGTCTCGGACTACGTGTCCGCGCGCGGCCGCCCCGCGGTGCTGCTCTGCCTCGAGCTGACCAGCCTGCACGTACAGCCGCCCACCGACGACCCGCAGCAGATCGTGGCGCACGCGCTGTTCTCCGACGCCGCGGCCGCCGTGGTGCTCGTGCCGGACGGCCCCGGCGCGCTCGTGGCCGACATCGCCGCGGTCACCGACACGGCCACCGCGGACCACATGACGTGGGACGTGACCGATCTGGGCTTCCGCATGGGGCTGTCGCCGCGGGTGCCCGACGTGCTGTCGATCTACGTCGCCGACCTGGTCGAGCGGCTGCTGCGCCCGCGCGGGATGTCTCCCCGGGACGTGGATGCCTGGGCGGTACATCCCGGAGGCCCCCGAATCCTGGACGTCGTCCGCGACGAGCTCGCGCTGCCGGAGTCGGCCCTGGCCGCGTCGCGCGACACCCTCGCGGCGCACGGGAACTGCTCCTCGCCGACGGTGCTGCTGATCCTCGACGCCTTGCGCCGCCGCGCCGCCGGTCCGCCGCGCACCACGGTCGCGCTCGCGTTCGGCCCCGGCCTCACCCTCTACGGGGTGCTCCTACAGGTCTGACAGTGACGCCCTGCGCCGCGGGTCCGCCACGGTCGCGCTCGGCCGGCCTCACCCTCTACGGGGTGCTCCTACAGGTCTGACAGTTGGGCCGCGAACGACTCCGGCGTGGTCACCGACCGGACCGCCTTCACCAGCTTGCCGTGGAAGCTGACGAGCACCGCGGCGGTGGTCCGGTCGCCGGCCAGGTCGGGCACCGAGGCGCGCAGCGAGTTGTTCGGGTCGGCGAGGGAGCGCACGGTCACGCCCGCCCTGAGCCCGCTGGGCAGCGTGGGCGGGCGAGCCGCGACCACGATGACCTTGACGGTGTTCTTCGCCGTCGCGACGGCGTCGACGGTGCTGCGGATGAGCTGCTCGCAGGAGCACCCGTCCACGAGCAGCACCACGGCCGGGGAGACCTCCACGAGCCCGACCGGCTTGCCGTCCGAGTCCTGCAGGCTCACGCCGGTCAGCGACACCACGGCCGGGGCGCTCGTCGGGGATCCGACCTTGGGACTCGTCTTGGGGGCGCGCCCGGGCCACGCGACGGCGAACAGGCTCACGAGGGTCGCGATGACCGCGATCGTCATGATCAGCAGCGGTACGACGAGTCCGGGTGAATCGTCCGACACACGCCGGGCCGGCTTCGGCCTCAGGTGCAGTCGACGCCGCCAGCGGCGGTGGATTGCGTCGCGGCGGAATTGCCGACGGATCGGTGCGCCTTCGTCGTCGAGTGCGGCGGGATCGTCGGGAATGATGATCGTTCCCCACTCAGGCGGGAGATCGGGGAGGCCACCACCCTCTTGTGGTCGCTCACCACCGCCGTTGTCATCCCGCAGCGCGCCCATCGCTGTTCTCCTCGCACCTGCCTCAACTTTCCCTCACCTTCCGGTCCCGCGCCAGAGGTGACTACATCGAGATCTGTGCGTATCATCTACGCTCCGCCGCTGGTCACGTCACGCAGCGTGTCGGTTCTGGACCGGCGGCGAACGACGGAGGACACTTGCCGTAATCAATCGGATATGTCCGACTGCCAGGTCATTTGTGCGTGCTCCCGGTTGTTGATCCGCTACACAGCAGGTCCGGCGTTTCCTGTCAAGCAGGAGAAAGGGGACTCACATGTGTTCTGACCTGCGCGAATGCTGCTCTCTGGGGTGGGACGACAGCGCGTGACCGTGTTACCCTAGACACAGCGAAAGGGGTTTCGAACCTATGGTTTTCAGTGTCGGCGAGACCGTTGTCTACCCCCACCACGGGGCCGCACTCATCGAGGCAATCGAGACTCGCGTCATCAAGGGCGAGGAGAAGCAGTACCTCGTCCTCAGGGTCGCTCAGGGTGACCTGACGGTGCGGGTGCCCGCCGAAAACGCCGAAATCGTCGGCGTGCGCGAGGTGGTTGGCGAGGAAGGCCTGACGAAGGTCTTCGACGTCCTCCGCGCTCCGCACACCGAGGAGCCGACCAACTGGTCGCGGCGGTACAAGGCGAATCTGGAGAAGCTGGCCTCCGGCAATCCGCTCAAGGTTGCTGAGGTCGTCCGCGACCTGTGGCGTCGCGACCGTGAGCGTGGTCTGTCGGCCGGCGAGAAGCGCATGCTCGCCAAGGCGCGGGACATTCTGGTCGGCGAGGTGGCGCTCGCCGAGAAGAGCACCAAGGACGAGGCGGAGTCGCTGCTCGACAAGGTGTTGACCGAGGCCTGACGAATCCAGCCTGGCTATCCCTTCGATACCGAGGACCGCGACGTGACGGCGCACGTGTCTGTGCGTGGTGACGTCGCGGTCCTCGTGCCAGCGGCCGGCATGGGGGTCCGACTCGGACCTGGCGGCCCCAAGGCACTTCGCCTCCTGGGCGGCGAGCCGCTTCTTGTGCACGCCGTGCGGCGTCTTGCGCTCGCGCCCAGTGTCGGCTGCATCGTGGTCGCCGCGCCGGCCGATGCCGTGTCCTTCGTCGCGGAGCTCTTGGAGCCCGTGGCCCCGGTCACGGTAGTGCCCGGCGGGGCGACCCGGCAGGCCTCGGTCGCCGCGGCGCTCGCGGCGGTCCCTGACGGCTTCGACATCGTGCTCGTCCACGACGCGGCGCGCGCATTGACCCCACCGGAGCTGGTGGAGTCCGTGGCGGCGGCGGTGCGAGGGGGGCACGGCGCCGTCATACCCGTTCTTCCGGTGGTCGACACCATCAAGCAGGTTTCGGATTCCGGCTCGGTCGTGGCGACCGTGGACCGGTCGTCCCTGCGTGCGGTGCAGACGCCGCAGGGGTTCCGGCGCGAGGTGCTGGAGAAGGCGCACTCGGCGGCGATCGACGAGCACACCGACGACGCCGGGATGGCCGAGCGGATCGGTGAGCCGGTGCATACCGTGCCCGGGTCCGAGGCGGCGCTGAAGATCACCCGGCCGTTTGACCTGGCTGTGGCCTCGCTGCTGCTCTGACCGGGCGCTGCCGCTCGGGCGCTGTTGCTTTGACCCGGCGCTGTTGCTCTGGCCTGGCGCTGTCGCCGCGCCTCGCTGCTTGTCACCCCGCCGCTGTGTGCTGCTGTCACCGCACCGCGATGGTGTCGCCGCGCCGCTGCCACCGCCGCACTGCGCGGCGCCGCTTTCACCGCGGCGCCGCTTTCACCGCCGCGGCGCGCTTTTGCCGCCGTTGCGCCTCGTGCGGGATTCCGACATTTCCGGAATGTCAGTCGTGCCGGCCGCTTTACGCTGCGGCGGGAGCCGGGGTCGTCGTCCTCTTCGGGCGGCGGCGCCAGAGCAGGAAGCTGCCGACCGAGCCGCCGATGCCCAGCGTGGCGATCATGACGCCCGCGATCGACATGCCCACCGCGTCGCCGCGGGCCGTGGCCGAGCCGAGCGCCGAGTACGCCAGGGTGGCCGGGAGGGCGCCCACGACCGTGCCGGTGATGAACGCGCTCATGCGCACGCTCGTGGTCCCGAAGACGTAGTTGGCGATGCCGAAGGGCACGATCGGTACCATTCGGGAAATCAAGATCGCCAGCGTCCCGCGTTTGGCGACGGCCTGCTCCATGGCGAGCATGCGACCGCTCAGGTGGCGGGCCATGAACTCGCGGCCCAGGAACCGGCCCACCGTGTGCGCGATCAGCGCGCCGATGGTGATGCCGAGCATGATGTACAGCGCCCCGCCCACGAATCCGAACACCAGCCCGCCAACGCCGGCCAGCAGCGTGCGGGGGGCGAGCGCGGTGGTGAGCACGGCCGAGCCGCCGATCGCGATGAACGGGGCCAGCGGGTGATTGCTGCCGACCGCGTGGGCCAGCGACGAGCGGGTCGGGTGGGCAATGATGATCGCCACGGACAGGGACACCACGATCACGGCAAGCAGACCGAAGCGAATCGCGGCTCCGGTGCGCCACCACGGACTGGGGCTCGTCGGGGTCGTCTGATCGCTGCGCACCCCACCCAGCCTAGGCCCGATTCGCCCATATGCCGACCCGTGCGTCGGTTCGGCAACCGAAGGTTCACGGTTGTGCACCAAAACGTCGTACCCTCCCGTCGTGATGTTGATCGGGAACGGCACCGACGTCCACGCGTTTGAATCCGGCCGCGAGTGCTGGGTCGCCGGGCTGCGGTGGGAGGGCGTCGACGGGCTCGCCGGGCACTCCGACGGCGACGTCGCCGCGCACGCGATCTGCGACGCGCTGCTCTCCGCGGCCGGGCTGGGTGATCTCGGGGCGAACTTCGGCACGTCACGGCCCGAGTGGGCGGGCGCCTCGGGCGTCACGCTGCTGCGCGAGACCGCGCGCCTGATCCGGCAGGCCGGGTTCGAGATCGGCAACGTGTCCGTGCAGGTCATCGGGGTGAAGCCGAAGATCAGCAAGCGGCGGTCGGAGGCCGAGCGGGTGCTGCACGACGCCCTCGGGGCGATCGTGCGGCTGTCCGGCACGACCACCGACGGCCTCGGGTTCACCGGCCGCGGCGAGGGACTGGCCGCCACGGCCGTCGCGTTGATCTATCCGGTCTCCCACTAGGACGGTCAGGCCTGGCGGGCCCACGTCCAGGCGTACCCGGTGTCCTCGATCGCCAGGGCCGGCTCACACAGGTCCAGCGGCCGGAAGGTGTCGACCATCACCGCGAGCTCGTCGAAGGCCTCGGCGCCGATCGCGCGCTCGACCGCGCCCGGCTGCGGTCCGTGGGTGAATCCGCTCGGGTGCAGCGAGATGGAGCCCTGCTCGATGCCGGAGCCGCGGCGGGCCTCGTAGTTGCCGCCCGTGTAGAAGAGCACCTCGTCGGAGTCGACGTTGTGGTGGTTGTACGGGACCGGGATCGCCAGCGGGTGGTAGTCGACCTTGCGCGGTACGAACGAGCAGATCACGAAGTTCGGGCCCTCGAACGTCTGGTGCACCGGCGGCGGCTGGTGCACGCGCCCGGTGATGGGCTCGAAGTCGTGGATCGAGAAGGCCCACGGGTAGAGGCAGCCGTCCCAGCCGACGACGTCGAATGGGTGATTTGCGTAAATGTGCTCGGTCCAGCCCCGGCGGTGCTGCACCAGCACGGAAATGTCGTACCCCTCCGCGATGATGGGCTCCGCTGGACCACGGAGATCCCGTTCGCAGTAGGGCGCGTGCTCCAGGAACTGTCCACGCACGGAGAGATAGCGCCGCGGGGGTCCGATGTGTCCGGTCGCTTCGATCGCCAGCAGCTTCACCGGCCCGTTCTTGGGCACCAGTCGATGGATGACCGATGTCGGGATGATCGCGTAGTCACCCTCGACCAGGTCCAGCACGCCGAAGGTGGACTCCAGGGTGACCGCGCCCGCCGACACGTAGAGGCACTCGTCGCCGGCCGCGTTGCGGTAGAGGGGCGAGGGTTCGGTCGCCTCGACGTACGAGATCCGGACATCGTCGTTCGCGAGCAGGTGCTGCCGCCCGAGCACCGCGTCCACCTTGCCCCCGCCGATCTTGCCGGTCTGCAGGTGGCGCGGCTTGAGCGGCAGGTTCGGCACTCGCGACCAGGCCGGCGGCTCGAACGGCACCGCCGAGGTGATCGCCGTCGGCCGATTGCGGTGGTAGAGCAGGGAGGAGTCGCTCGAAAATCCCTCCTGCCCCATCAGCTCTTCCGCGAACAACGAGCCGTCGGGCTGGCGAAACTGGGTGTGGCGCTTCGGCGGCACCTCGCCGACGCGGCGGTAGTACGGCATCACGGCCCTCCAGGTCGTGCTTCATGGAGTGTCCGGATAACGGACGAAGTTGTCCGCCCTGTAAAGCGTCCACTAGATTCGGAAGCCGTGTCAAACGCAGTGCCAACCCTGCTGACCACACTGGTCGACGACGCCGCCGTGTTTCCGCCGGGCAGCGCGCCACTGACCGACGCCGTGCCCGCGCACGCGGGCCACCGCCGGAGCTGGTATTCCGAGCTCATCGGCCCCCTTCTCCTCCCCGTCGCCGACCGGGCCGCCTTCCTGGCCCTCGCTTGCGCATCTCACCCGCCGGATTCACCCGCACCTGCTTCCTATCCGGCCGGTTCTCATGCGGCTGGTTCTTACGCGGCCGGACTGCTCGTGGCTGCCTCGCAGGTGTCGCCTTCGGTCGCGCCCGGTTCCGAGGCGGCCGTCTCGCTCGGCTTGATCGGTGAGCCGGCCGCCCTCGAGGCCGCGCTCGGCGACCTCCCCGCGGGCACCAGGCAGCTCGAGAGCCCGGTCGCGAAGCGGGGCGAGGACCCGCTGCCCGGCATCGAGCGGCTCGCGCGGCTGATGCGCGGACGCGAGTCGCCCCTGCAGTGGTATCTGGAGGTGCCGCTCGCCTGGGGCCTGATGTCCGGCCTGGACGCCATCGCCGCGCTGCGGGCCGAGGGCCTGCCCGTGGCCGCGAAGTTCCGCACCGGCGGGCTGGCCGCGGAGCTCTTCCCGAGCCCGTCCGAGCTCGCCGCCGTCATCATCGCCTGCCGCGACCGCGACCTGCCGTTCAAGCTCACCGCGGGCCTGCACCACGCGGTCCGCCACACCGACGCCGAGACGGGCCTGGTCCACCACGGCTTCGTGAACATCCTGGCCGCCGTGCTGGCCGCCGCCGACGGCGCCGACCCTTCCGACCTCGCGGCGCTGCTGTCCTCGGCCGAGGCCAACCCGCTGGCCGACCGCGTCCGGCCGCATCTCGACCGCGAGCGGCCGTTGTGGGCCGGGTTCGGCAGCTGCAGCGTCCAGGACCCGGTCGGCGACCTCGTGACGCTGGGCCTGCTGGACCGTCCGCGACCGCAGGACCCGCGATGAGGACGCTGCTGCGCACGCTGCGGTGGCTCGCCCTCCCGCGAGCGCTGTCCTCTGCGCCGCCTCACCCGGCCCGGGTCCCGTTCCGCTCGTCGCAGCCCGATCCGGCTCGGGAGGCGTCTCGCTCGCGCTCGTCGTGGTCGCGCCGGTGGCGATCCGGCACTTCGCAAGCGCGTCCGGCCGTGGCGGCGTCCCGCTTGCCCTCATCGTGGTCGGGGGCATCGACCGCCCGGGTGTCTCCCTCACGCACGCGGCGGTCGTTGCCCTCGCCGGATCGGTCGCGGTTGCGCTCGTCGCCGTTCCGCTCGGGGGTGCCGGAGCGCCGGCCCTTGCTCATGCTGTTGCCGCTCCGCTCCGAGGCGTCGCGTTCCGGGGTGCCGAGCGAACGGGCGGTGCGTCCGCAGGCGTTGCCGGCGTTCGGCATCAGGTCGTCGCGCTTCAGGCCGTCGGGCTTCGGGGTGTCGCGCTGTTGGGCGGTGCGTCCGCGGGTGGTGTCGGCGTTCGGCCTCGGGTCGTCGCGTTCCGGGTTGCCGCGGCGGCGAAGGGGGCTTCCTCGGGCGCTTTCCATGGCCGCGGGGTCGGGGCAGCGGGTGCTGGTGCTCTCGCGGCCGTCGGCGGCGGGGTTGCCGGATGAGCTTTCGCTCGGGTTCGGTGCTGGAGTCGGGGTCGTCTCGCGGGAGCGGGTTCCGGTTGTTGGAGGTGCGCGATGAGTGGTGCCGCTTGGCTGGAGCTCGCCGAGGATGATGCGTTCGGGGTGGGCAACCTGCCGTACTGCGCGTTCGGGCAGGATCGGTTTCGCTGGACCGGGGTGCGCATCGGGGATCGGATTCTGAACCTGGCCGCGGCCGAGGGGCGGGGGCTGATCGACGCCGGTGGGGCGTTTCTCGGGCAGGGGACGCTCAATCGGTTCATGGCGGCCGGGCGGCCGGTCTGGTCCCGGGTGCGGGAGCGGCTGAGCGAGCTGCTGAGCGCCGGGCGGTATCAGGAGTCGATCGAGCCGCTGCTGTTGTCCGTGGCCGATGTGCGGCTCAAGCTGCCGTTCGAGGTCGCCGACTACGTCGATTTCTACTCGTCCGAGGAGCACGCGACCAACCTCGGGAAGCTGTTCCGGCCCGGTGGGGAGCCGCTGCTGCCGAACTGGAAGCATCTGCCGGTCGGGTACCACGGGCGGGCCGGGACCGTGGTCGTCTCTGGCACCGACGTGCCGCGGCCGTTCGGGCAGCGCAAGTCGCCCGACGAGGACGGGCCGGGGTTCGGGCCCTCGCTGCGGCTGGACATCGAGGCCGAGGTCGGGTTCGTGGTCGGGGTGCCGTCCGAGGGGGCGGTCGCGATCGACGACTTCCGCTCGCACGTGTTCGGGGCTGTGCTCGTGAACGACTGGTCGGCGCGGGATCTGCAGGCCTGGGAGTACCAGCCGCTGGGGCCGTTTTTGGGCAAGTCCTTCCGGACGTCGATCTCGCCGTGGGTGGTGCCGCTCGACGCGCTCGACGCGGCTCGGGTGCCGGGACCGGTCCAAGAGCCGCCCGTGCTGCCGTATCTGCGGGCGGGGGAGCACTACGGGTACGACATCGGCATGGAGGTTTTCTGGAACGGCACGCTGGTCTCCCGGCCGCCGTTCGGCGGGATGTATTGGACGCCGGCGCAGCAGCTGGCGCATCTGACCGTCAACGGGGCCTGGGCGCGGACCGGGGATCTGTATGCCTCGGGGACGGTGAGCGGGGCCGAGGCCGAGCAGACCGGCTCGTTCATCGAGCGCACGTGGAACGGGGCGCGGCCGGTGCAGCTGGCCGACGGCACCGCGCGGTCGTTCCTGCTCGACGGCGACACGGTGACGATCACCGCTACGGCGCCGGGGCCGGGCGGGTCGCGGATCGGGTTCGGGGAGGTGACCGGGACGATCACCAAGCCCGAGTGACCTGGAGTTCGGCCGCGGCTTGACCACGCGCGTGGCCGTTGGCCTTACCGCGCGGTGATGCGTCACGCTCTTCGCCGGGAGGCGGGCCGCAGCGATCGCCGGCCGCGACCGCTTCGGTGCGCACCCCTGCGCCGAGCCAACCTCGCACGCGTGACCACGGTCTCGCCGGACCGCGGCCGCAGCGAGTCGCGACCGCAGCTGTGGCGAGTCGCGACGGCACCCGCGGCGAGTCGCGACCCCAGCCGCGGCGAGTCGCGACCGCGGCCGTGGGGAGTCGTGGCAGTGGCGGTGCCGAGTCGCGATCGTGGCAGTGGTGGTGCCGAGTCGCGGTCGTGGCAAGCAGCGACCCGGCGCAGTGGCGAGTCGCGGCGAGTTGAGGCCGTGGCAAGCAAGCGGTGCCGTGGCAAGCAAGCGGTCAGGCCGCCGCGCGCATCGGGAGCGTTGCCACGAACGGGTGATCGGGTGCCGTGCGCCGGCGTCGCCGCGCTTGACGAGCCGCGGGTCGAGTGGCGTGCGGGAATGTCACGGGGCGGTGGGAACGCGGTGTGAGTCTTCTGCGGATCGACGGTCGCCGTGCGCGTTGTTCGGTGCTCGGCAGGTATCGTGCGCGGCGGAGGTGGTTATGGGGACGAGTGCAGCGGGGCTGCGTCGGCTGGTTTCGCCGCGTAGCTGGTCGCGGCCGGTGCGGTTCGTGCTGACCGGGCTGCTCGTTCTCGTGGTGCTCTTCGCGATGGGCATCACCGCCTACCGCACGCTCAAGCCGGCCGAGACCGTGAGCCGCGCGGACAAGCCGGTGCCGTCGGCCGAGCCGATCAAGGCGATCCAGTACTCGGAGCTGCCCTCGGCGCCGCTGATCGTCGAGGGGCGGCTGCGGGTCTACACGGAGCAAAGGCGGGTCTTCGCCGACACGCCGGTGACGTCGCAGCGGTTGAACACGCCGCACTGGTCGTACCGGCGGTGGCCGGCCGAGGTGGTGTCGATCGTCGAGGTGGAGAAGCCCGCCAGCGGGGTCGGCATGTCCGTCGTGGTCACGAAGTGGTCGGACGGGGACATCGTCGCGCTCGACGCCGAGAAGGGCGACATCGTCTGGCAGGCCAAGATCGACCCCGCCGACGGCGAGTCGTTCAAGGGGCGCCGGACCGGGGCGAAGACCATGTGGTCGCCCGAGGATCTGTTCGTCAGCGCGTCCGTGCTCGACCGCCAGCCCGTCGTGATCGCGACCGGCAAGGACGTCGTCGAGGGGATCGATCCGGTCAACGGGACGATCAAGTGGACGCGCTCGTTCACGGCCGAGCCCGGGTGCCGCACCAACGACTGGACGGGCCCGGACACGTACATGGTGAAGAACACCTGCGCGAAGCCCGCCACGCTGGAGATCTACGACGCGGCCAGCGGCACGCTGCTGAGCACCTGGCGGCCGCCGGGGGCCTCGATCGGCACCGACGGCGTCTCCAACTGGTTCGTCGATCCGGCCTCGTGCGAGCTGGGGCGGTCCGGCTGCACGATGTTCAAGGCCGCCCCGACAGGGGAGGGCGTCGTGACGTACACCGACGCCGCCGCCGGACTGGGCACGATCACGGCCTCGTACTGGTCGCTCGCCGCCGACCGCACCGTGAAAGCGGAGCCGGTCGCGGACAAGGACACGGTGATCGCGGTCGGGGACGTCATCGCCCAGCAGATGACCGGCGGGTACATCTGGGCGTTCTCCCGCTCGACGGGCCAGCGCCTGTGGATGTCGGAGGTCGCCGGCCGGCTCATCGGCGGCGACCAGCGCAACTTCTACGTGATCAACAACGAGTACCAGCTGCTGGTCCTGAACCTGGAGACCGGCGCGGTGACGTCGAGCACCGAGCTGCGCATCCGGCCCGCGGACCGGTTCGTCTACAGCATGTACTACCTGCACGCGGGATACCTGGTGATCGAGCGCCTGCAGACCACCAAGGAATCCGAGATCGACGACAAGTACTACTTCAGCCAGGACACCGTGGTCCTGGTCGGGATGGGCTGAGCCCGCCCCGACCAGGAGTCACGACGTCAGAGGGCGCCGAGGAAGGCGTCGTTCTCCTCGGGCGTGCCGATGGTGACCCGCACGCCGTCGCCCTGGAAGGCGCGCACGATCACGCCCGCGCGCTCGCACTGCGCCGCGAACGCGGCCGACTGCTCGCCCAGCGGCAGCCAGAAGAAGTTCGCCTGGGTCTCGGGCACGTCGGGGTGGACCTTGCGCACCGCCTCGACGACCCGCGCGCGCTCGGCCACGACGAGCTCGACCCGGCGGCGCATCTCCGGCTCCTGGTTGAGCGCGGCGAGGGCCGCGGCCTGGGCCGCCAGCGAGGTCGAGAACGGCGTGACGACCTTGCGCACCGCCGCCGCCACCTCGGGCGAGCCGATCAGGTAGCCGATGCGCAGGCCGGCCAGCCCCCACGCCTTCGACAGGGTGCGCAGGACCACCACGTTGGGGCGGTCACCGTACTCCACCAGCCCGTCCGGCACCGAGGGGTCGGTCACGAACTCGCGGTAGGCCTCGTCCAGCGCCACGATCACGTTGGCCGGCACCCGGTCGATGAAGGCGTCCAGCTCGGCCTTGCGGACCGCGGTGCCCGTCGGGTTGTTCGGGTTGCACACGATCACGATGCGCGTGCGCTCGGTGATCGCCTCGGCCATCGCGTCCAGATCGTGACCGTGGTCCGCGGTGTTGGGCACGCGCACGCTCTTCGCGGCGGTGGTGGCGCCGATGATCGGGTACGCCTCGAAGGAACGCCACGGGTAGACCACCTCGTCGCCGGGCAGGCAGGCGACGCGGAACAGGTGCTCGAACAGCGCCACGGAGCCGCAGCCGGTCGCGATCCGTTCGGTGTCGACGCCCAGCCGCTCGGCCAGGCGCCCGCGCAGCTCGGTCACGCCCATGTCGGGGTAGCGGTGCACGCCGGCGACGGCCTCGGTCACCGCCTCCACCACGCCGGGCAGGGGGCCGTAGGGCACCTCGTTGCTGGCCAGCTTGATGGCGCCGGGCACGCTGCGGCCCGGGACGTAGGCGGGCAGGGCGTCGAGATCCGGGCGGGTGAGGCTCATCGTTCGTCTCCGGGGATGGACTCGGGGGTGAGGGCGTGGTCGGGGTGCCGCTCGGCCATCACCACGACGGTGCGGGCCGCGCGGTCGTGCAGCGCGCGGTGCAGCGGCCAGTCGACCACCGGCGAGATGGCGTCGACGAACTGCAGCACGAAGCCGACCCCGCACGTCCACAGCAGCACGCCGAGGCCCATCGGGTTCCAGCGGCGGATGGCGCGGCCGAAGCCGAGTGGCTGATCGGCCTCCAGCCCCACAACCTTGATCTTCATGAGCCGCTTGCCGAGGGTCTGCCCGCTGCCCGCGTGCGCCGGGACCTCGTAGGCGAACCAGATCGCGGCGATGAGCAGCAGGATGACGATCTGCAGGTATTGCGCGCGGTCGGAGGTCGTCAGGTCGCCGATCGACTCGCCGCGGGACTGGCGGCGGTAGATCTCCGCCATGACCGGGCCGACCTCCTGGATCCACTGGTAGACCAGGAAACCCGTGGCCGCGGCGATGATCGCGGCGACCGCGAGGATGTCGACCAGGCGGGCGACGAACCGCTTGCCGAGCGGGGCGAGTGCGTAGCCGTGCGGGCGGACCTGCGCCGGCATCGCGAACCCGGCCTGCGGCGGCAGCAGCACCTGCACCGCGCCCGCCGGCAGCTGGCCCTGCGGCAGGAGCCCGGCCGGCAGCGGCGTGCCCGGGGGCAGCACGATCGCGCCCGGCGGCAGCTGCCCCGGGGGGAACCCGCCCGGCGGGATCGGCGTGCCGGGCGGCAGCACGACGGCGCCCTGCGGCAGCGGCGCACCGGGCGTCGTGACGACCGGCACCTGCGGCGCCGCCGGGGTCACCGGTTTCTCGGCGATCACGGGCGGGGCCGCCGGGGCCGGTTCCGAGGCCGGAACGGGCTCCCCGATCCAGCCCTCTCCGTCCCAGTACCGCTGGACATCCGGGTCCGCAGGGTCCTTGTACCACCCAGGCGCTGTCACAAAGCCTCCGTGCCGCTCATCCGACCTTCACCACGATTGTCCCCGCCGCCTTGTCGTGCAGGCACTGCTGGTACGGCTTGTCCCAGAGCTGCCAAAGCCCGTCGATCCACGAGAAGAACGGCACGACGGCGCCGACCAGGCTCTGCGTGGCCCAGCGCCGGGCGAGCACGCCGCGGCCGATGGGCGCGGAGGGGTCGTCGGCCCGGATCAGCTGCAGCTTCATCGCCCGCTTGCCCCACGTGACGCCGGTGCGGCGGAACATCTCGACGTGGTAGACGTACCCGGCCGCGAGGACCAGAACCAGGTAGAGCAGCTCGATGAGCAGCGGCAGCCCGAACAGCAGGCCGGCGTTCGGGGTCTCGGTGGACGAGGCGGCCGCCGTCGCGCCGGCGATCACCGCGAAGATCGCGATGAACATCGGGATGGCCAGCACCAGCGCGACGCCGACCAGCACGGCGCCGTCGATGAGCACGGCGACGAGCCGGTCGCCGAAGTTCGCCAGCGGCATGCCGTTCGGGGCCCGGGGCACGGGTGGCGGTACCGCATAGGCGCCCTGTGGATAACCGCCAGGCTGTGGATAACCGGGTTGTGGATAACTCGCGGGAGCGCCACTGACCTGTGGATAACCCGCAGGCGGCGGTCCACCCTGTGGATAACCTTGTTGATAACCCTGCGGATTGCCGGATGGCGGCCCGTAGTTCGGGACACCACCCGGTTGCGGCTGACCCGGATACGTCACCCGAACAGTGTTACAGGTTTCCGCGAAGTTCCTGCTCGCGCTCGATCGCTTCGAAGAGCGCCTTGAAGTTGCCCTTGCCGAAGCCGAGCGACCCGTGCCGCTCGATCAGCTCGAAGAAGACCGTCGGGCGGTCCTGGACCGGCTTGGTGAAGATCTGCAGGAGGTATCCGTCCTCGTCGCGGTCGACCAGGATGCCGCGCGACTTCAGCTCCTCGATCGGCGCCCGCACCTGGCCGATGCGCTCGCGCAGTTCGGGATCGTCGTAGTACGAGTCGGGGGTCACGAGGAACTCGACGCCGGCGGCCGTCATCTCGTCGACGGTACGCAGGATGTCGTTGGTCGCCAGCGCGATGTGCTGCGCCCCGGGGCCGCCGTAGAACTCGAGGTACTCGTCGATCTGCGACTTCTTGCGCGACACCGCCGGCTCGTTCAGCGGGAACTTGACCTTGCGCGTGCCGCTCGCGACGACCTTGCTCATGAGCGCCGAGTACTCGGTGGCGATGTCGTCGCCGACGAACTCGGCCATGTTCGTGAAGCCCATGACCCGGCGGTAGAACTCGACCCACTCGTCCATCCGGCCGAGCTCCACGTTGCCGACCACGTGGTCGACGGCCTGGAAGTAGCGCCTGGCCGGCGGCGCGACGATCGGCTTGCGCGCGACGAACCCGGGCAGGAACGGGCCCGAGTAACGCGAACGGTCGATGAGGGTGTGGCGGGTTTCGCCGTACGTCGCGATCGCCGCCCGCCGGATGACGCCGTGCTCGTCCTCCTCGTCGTGCGGCTGCTCGAGCGGCTGGGCGCCCTGGCGCACGGCGAACGCGAACGCGGTGTCGACGTCGGGCACCTCGAGCGCGATGTCGGCGATGCCGTCGCCGTGGCGCTCGTAGTGCTGGGTGGCCTCGGCCTCGCGGTGCACCCCGCCGGCGAGGACGAAGATCGCGGAGCCGGACTTGAGCACGTATTCGGCGTGGTCGCGGTAGCCCTGCTCCGGCCCGCGGTACGCCAGCAGCGTCATGCCGAACGCGGTCGAGTAGTAGTGCGCCGACTGTTTCGCGTTGCCGACGTAGAACCGGACGTGATCGAGCCCGGTGAGCGGGAAGGGGTCGTGGGATACGTCGTGCTCGACGGCCCCGATGAGCTCGTTCAGGTCTTCGATGGCGCGGGTCATGGGACAAGCGTCGCCCGGCATTCCCGGGCTGGGCAAGGAACGCTATTCTGCTTGGTCAAGTTGCACAATTAGCTGGCTGTTTCGCGGGTACGGGTGAGCAAATTGTCCGGTGAAATCGATGTTCTCGATGCACGCTTGATCAGCCTGCTGTACGCCGAGCCGCGCATCGGCGTCCTGGAGTGCTCCCGCCGCCTCGGGGTCGCGCGCGGCACCGTGCAGGCCCGCCTGGACCGCCTGGCCGCCCGCGGCGTGATCCGCGGCCACGGCCCGGACGTCGACCCGGCCGCGCTCGGCTACGCGGTGACCGCGTTCGTGACCCTGGAGATCCGCCAGCGCTTCGGCCACGACCCGGTCTCGGCCCACCTGCGCGACATCCCGGAGGTGCTGGAGGTCCACACGATCACCGGCTCGGGCGACCTGCTGTGCCGGATCGTGGCCCGCTCGAACGCCGACCTGCAGCGGGTGATCGACCGGGTGATGAGCTTCGAGGGGATCGTCCGCTCCTCGACGATCATCGCCCTGGCGGCGCAGATCCCGTACCGCGTCCTGCCCCTCGTCGCCGCGGCCGCCGACGCCTAGCACGTGGTCCAGGCCCCCTCGCGCTCATCGAGCCGAGGGGGCCGGCGGCGTCGCTAGCGGCGCCCGACCGTCAGGACCGGCTTGGTGACCTCGGCGAAGAAGTCGTTGCCCTTGTCGTCGACCACGATGAAGGCCGGGAAGTCGACCACGTCGATCTTCCAGACCGCCTCCATGCCGAGCTCCGGATACTCCAGCACCTCGACGTGCTTGATGCAGTCCTGCGCCAGCCGCGCGGCCGGGCCGCCGATCGAGCCCAGGTAGAAGCCGCCGTACTGGTGACAGGCGTTCGTCACCTGCTTCGAGCGGTTGCCCTTGGCCAGCATGACCATCGAGCCGCCGGCGGCCTGGAACTTCTCGACGTACGAGTCCATGCGCCCCGCGGTCGTCGGGCCGAACGAGCCCGACGCGTAGCCCTCGGGGGTCTTCGCCGGGCCGGCGTAGTAGACGGCGTGGTCGCGCATGTACTGCGGCATCGGCTCGCCCGCGTCGAGGCGCTCGGCGATCTTCGCGTGGGCGATGTCCCGGGCCACGACCAGCGGGCCGGTCAGCGACAGGCGCGTCTTCACCGGCAGCTGCGAGAGCTGGGCGCGGATCTCGGCCATCGGGCGGTTGAGGTCCACGGCCACGACGTCGTCGTCGAGGTGCTCGTCGGTGACGTCGGGCAGGAAGCGGGCCGGGTCGCGCTCGAGCTGCTCGAGCCACACACCCTGCTCGTTGATCTTCGCGACGGCCTGGCGGTCGGCGGAGCAGGAGACCGCGATCGCGACCGGGCAGGAGGCGCCGTGGCGCGGGAGGCGCACGACGCGGACGTCGTGGCAGAAGTACCGCCCGCCGAACTGCGCCCCGATGCCGAACTCGCGCGTGAGCTGGAGGACCTCGGCCTCCAGCGCCACGTCCCGGAAGCCGTGGCCGACGGACGAGCCCTCCAGGGGCAGGGTGTCGAGGTACTTCGCCGAGGCCAGCTTCGCCGTCTTCAGCGCGTGCTCGGCCGACGTGCCGCCGATCACGATCGCCAGGTGGTAGGGCGGGCAGGCGGCGGTGCCGATGAGGCGCAGCTTCTCCTCGAGGAACTGCATCATGCGGGTCGGGTTGAGCAGGGCCTTGGTCTCCTGGTACAGGTAGCTCTTGTTGGCCGAGCCGCCGCCCTTGGCCATGAAGAGGAACTTGTACGCGTCGTCGCCCTCGGCGTACAACTCGATCTGCGCCGGCAGGTTGGAGCCCGTGTTCTTCTCGTCCCACATGGTCAGCGGGGCAAGCTGCGAGTAGCGCAGGTTGAGGCGCGTGTAGGCGTCGAACACGCCGCGGGCGATCGCCTCCTCGTCGTTGCCGTCGGTGAGCACGAACCGGCCGCGCTTGCCCATGACGATCGCCGTGCCGGTGTCCTGGCACATCGGCAGCACCCCGCCCGCGGCGATGTTGGCGTTGCGCAGCAGGTCGAGGGCCACGAACCGGTCGTTCGGCGAGGCCAGCGGGTCGTCGATGATCGAGCGCAGCTGGGTCAGGTGGGCCGGGCGCAGGAAGTGCGCGATGTCGTGCATGGCCTCGTCCGTGAGGCGGGTCAGCGCCTCCGGCTCGACGGTCAGGAACCGTCCGTCGCGGCCGATCCCGTCGCTGGTGACCAGGCGGTATTCGGTGGTGTCGGGTCCGAGCGGCAGCAGCGGGGAGAACGCGAAGTCGGGCATGCCCTCGACTGTATTACTCGACTCCGGCGACCCTGAGCAGGGCGGCCGTCAGTGCTGCGGCCACCACAACGACCACGAACGGCGCCTTGCGCCACGCGAGCACGGCCCCGACCAGCACCCCGGCCGGGCGCGCGATGCCGACGAACTTGCCGCCCTCCACCAGCGCGGCGGTGGCGATGAGCGCGGCCAGCAGGGCGACGGCCGCGAGCGAGAGGTACCGCTTCAGCTCGTCGGACACCGTGATCCGGTCGCGCAGCACGGGGCCGGCGAAGCGGAACGCGTAGGTCCCGGCGGCGAGCACGATGATCGCGATCCAGCTCATGACGGTCGCTCCCTTCCGAGGACGAGGGCGAGCAGCGCGGCCAGGACGGGCAGCCCCGCGGGCAGGAACGGGGTCGCGACCAGGGCGAGCACGGCCCCGCCGATCGCGACGCGCAGCGACGGCCGGTCCTTCAGCGACGGCAGCGTGAGCGCCAGCAACGCGGCCGGGAACGCCGCGTCGATGCCGAACGTCTCCGTGTCGCCGAGCGCGGACCCCACGATCGCCCCCGCGGCCGCGGCGACGTTCCAGGTCAGGAACAGGCAGATCCCGGTCAGCCAGTACGCGCGACGGCGGCGGGCCGGGTCGGACTGGGCCAGCGCGAAGGCGACCGACTCGTCGGTCATGAGGTGGCTGCCGAGCAGCCGCGCGCCGCGGCGCGCGCCGAGCACCTCGTTGCCGATCGCCAGGCCGAACGGCAGGTGCCGGACGTTGAGCAGCAGCCCGGCGAGCACGATCGCGGCCGCGGTGGCCCCGGCGCCGGCCATGCCGACGGCGAGGAACTGGGCGCCGCCCGCGTACACGAACGCGTTCATGGCGATGATCTGCGACAACGGCACCCCGGCGGCCGAGGCGATCGCGCCGAACGACAGCCCGACGACCACACCCGCCGCGCACAGCGCCGCGACGTCCCGGGCGATGGGATCTGTTCGGAGAATCGAACGCATAGTTCGGTATGCTGGACCCAGCCCCGAGTGTTCGTCAAGCCGAATAAGTCGTTCGCTGTACCGAACGGATGTACCTTGGACCCCACCAAGCCCCCGATCGACCTCATCGCCGCCGCCCTGCGCCGCGAGCGGGAGCGGGAGAAGCTGTCCCTGAGCGAGGTCGCCAAGCGCGCGGGCATCGCGAAGTCGACGCTCAGCCAGCTCGAGTCCGGGGCCGGCAACCCGAACATCGAGACGCTCTGGGCCCTCGCCGTCGCGCTCAACGTGCCGTTCAGCCGCCTGGTCGAGCCGCCGCCGACCGCGCCCCGCGTGATCCGGGCCGGAGAGGGCCCGACGGTGAAGTCCGGACAGGCGGATTTCATCGGTACCCTCCTGGCGACCTCACCGCCGGGAGTGCGCCGGGACATCTACCTGATGCGCGTCGAGCCCGTCGGCGCCCGCAAGGCCGACGCGCACCTGGCCGGCACCGTCGAGCACGTGGTGATGATCAGCGGGCGGCTGCGGGTCGGGCCCGAGGACTCACCGGTCGACCTCGACGTCCACGACTACGCCTCCTTCGCCGGCGACGTCGCGCACGGATACGAGGCGCTGGCCCCGCACACCTCGTTCGCGCTGGTCATGGAGCATCGCTGACCGCCGGTACCGAATCCGCTAACTGAACGGGAGATAGCCGATCGTCCGGCCGCGGCCGATCATCATGCCCCGGTCGCTGATGCCGATCACGTCCGCGGTGGTCTTCGCGTCCACGAGGGTGCGCCCGCTGTCCGGCGCGTAGGCGAGCAGCCGCCCGCCGGCGGAGTCGCGCACGAGCACCGCATAGCGCGACACCGCGATGTCCGCCTTCGCCGGGACCTCGTGCTGCCAGAGCCGTCCGCCCTTGTCGAAGCCGACGACCGAGAGCGTCTTGCCGCCGTTGGAGCGCACCAGCCCGTACTGGCTGTCGGCCGCCACGATCTCGTCCCCCTCGGCGCCGGCCCACATCTCGCGCCCGTCGCGCGGGGAGAGGAACACCTCGCGGTTGTCGCCGCGGGTCGCGATGAGCACGGAGTCGGCCCCGGCCGGGTCCCGGCGCTGCTCACACCCGGCGCCGGAGGCGGTGTGCAGGTCGTAGCCGTCCTTCTTCCACACGGTCTTGCCGGTGCTCGCGTCGCGGGCTTCGAGGGTGTACCGGCAGTTGCCGTCCTTCGGCGCCGCCGTCGACACCAGCACCCGCCCGCCCGCGACGACGACCCGCGCCGTCTTCGACGGGCTCGCCTCGGGCAGCAGCTTGCCGCGCCCGGTGTCGACGACCTTGACCTTCTGCTCGATCGGGAACCCGAGCATCGCCGGGATCGCCCGCGGCATGGCGTCGATGGCGTCGCGGTACGCGTCGGCCTTGACCTCGGTCCCGAGCAGATCGCTGTTGATGCCGTTGAGCACCCGCCCGATCCCCGGCAGCGTGAGCTTCCAGATCTGCGCCCCGTCGCGCGGCGCCCGCGCCGTGAGCGTGCAGTCGCTGAGCCCCCCGCACGACAGCGTCAGCACCGAGTCGCGATACGTCCACGCCCCGACCGCGTCGCCGTCCTTCCACTTCGCCGACCCGCTCGCCGGGTCCAGCGCCTCGAGCCCGACACCGCGCCGCCCGACGATCGCGACCGTGTTCGAGCCGTCGCCCGCGACCCCGGCCCAGTCGGCCTCCTTGGTCCACAACACCTGGCCCGAGCTCAGCGACCGCCCCTCGACGGTGCCCCGCATGCTGACGATGGCGGCCGTACCGGCGATCACGGCCGACGAGGGCTGCCCGCCCACGCGCTCGGTCCACGTCGTATCCGGGGTCGACAGCTTGCCGGTGTTGTCGGCGACCTTGTCCCACCAGTCGGTGACCTTGGGCAGCGGGTTCCAGCCGGTCACGATGATCGCGGTGATGATGAGCGCCAGCACACCGATCGCGCCGAGCGCCGTCTCGAAGTTGCGGACAGCTCCCCTAGCCACGGCCGCGAGCGTAGCGCCGCGGCACCCTACTCCGGCGGATCGCCCCATTTACCCGTGTCGAGCCGATTCACCCGAACGTGGGAGGCGGTTCAGGCAGTGCGCTAGCTGACCAGGCCGTTCGCGGCGCGGGTCAGCCGGGCCGTGATGTGCGGGCCGGCATCGAAGAACGACCGCCACGCAATCGCCTGCCGCGGGCTCGGCCGGCCGGCGAGCGTCACCGCCCGCAGGCCGTCGAGCCGGTCCAGCGCCGGGCGGATCCTCTGCCACTGTTCGAACGACAGCTCCAGGTACCACAGGCCGGACAGCTCGGCGACGGTCTCCAGGTCGGCGACCGCCGCGGCGTCGGCCAGGGCGAGCCCGTGCAGGTTCGGCACGTCGCGCAGCGGCGCCAGCGTGACCGGGACGGCACCGCGCGACACGGCCAGCGACCGCAGGGTCGGGTGCCCGGCCAGCGGCGCCAGCGAGCTGCCCCCGTTGACCCGCAGGTTCTCGACGGGCAGGTCCCGCACCGGGCCGAGGTCGAGCGGGCCGCTGCACCACAGCCGACGCAGGCGGCGCAGCGCGGCGACCGGCTCGGTGTCCACGCCGGCCTCATACAGCCGCAGCTCCTGCTGGCCGGGCCGCAGGCGCAGCGAGCCCACCACCAGCTCCGGCCCTTCTTCGCCTTCGCCTACGCCTTCGCCGTCGTCCTCGGCGGCCGCGGCGGCGAGCAGTGACGTGACCGAGTCGGCCACGTAGGCCGGGCCGTGGTCGTGGGCGTTGCCGACCCGGATCACCTGGCCGGGGCGGCCCAGCCGGGCCGGCGCCAGGTCGATGGCGATGAAGTTGCCGTCGTAGTCTTCGGCGATCGGGATCCAACCCGGGCGGCCGGTGGCCCGGCGTACCGTGTCGAACGGCTCGGCGTCGAGCACGACCCGTTCCCAGCGTTCGGTCCAGCCGCCCGGCCGCGGCGCCGAGGTGAGATCGGCACTGCCGAGCTCGGCCAGCGAGTACCACTGCCAGCCGTCCATGATCTCGCCGCCGCCGTCCGCGATGGCGTACAGCGCGCGCAGGTCCGGCGGCAGCGGGAAGCCGAGCGCCGCCTCGGCCGCGGCGATGGCCGCCTCGCCCGCCGGTGCGCGCAGGCCGGCCGGCTCCAGCGCGCGCAGAAGGGCCACGGCCCGCTCGGGATCGCCGGCGTACGAGGAATCCGCCACGACCGGCTCCGGGTCGAGCGCCTCCGGGGGCAGGCCGTCGCGCAGTACCGCCGTGTAGGTGTTCCCGACGTCGGAGCCGCGCAGGTTGAACCGGGCGACCGCATCGAACCGGCCGGCGGCGTCGAGCGTGAGGTGCACCATCACGTTGCGGAACCGCTCACCGGCGGCGAGCTCGCGGAAGAGCTCGGTGAGGGCCGGCCCGACCGAGCGGTAGTCCATCGACGGATGGAAGATGCCGCTGCCGTCCTCGCGGAGGTAGCGCACCCCCTCGCCGCCGTGCCCGTTGCGCACGAGGTCGGCTGAGAGCACCGCCGTGTGCCAGCCCTCGGGGGCCTGCTCGTACATGTGCCGCGCAAACCGCTCGAACGCCTCAGCCCCGCCGGTCGCCCCGTCCGCCGTCATGGCGGCACATCGTAGCTCGCACGTCGCGGTTTTAGGCAGCACGCCACCGCGGCTGCTTCTCGCCCGCCTTCAGCGTGCAACGCATCCTCGTGCCCGCGGAGGTGTAGCCGATCGCGCCCTCCGGCGAGCAGAACGCGCCCGGGTGGACGTTGCCGACCGGGTTGCCCGCCGGCGGAGTGGTCTTCGGCGCGGGCGGCTTCGTCGTCGTCTTCGCCGGGGCGGGCTTCTTCGTCGTGGCCGCGGGCGTCGGCGGCGGCGGTGTCGGCACGGCCGCGGCCGTGGTCGGGATCTCCGCGGACGGCGTCGGTGACGCCGATGGTGACGGGCTCGGCGACTCGCTGGGGCTCGCCTCGGCCGAGGGCGCGACGCCCACGAGGTTGTTCGGCTTGGCCGGCGTGTTCGGGTCACAGGCGGCGAGCGCGGCAACGGCGAGGACGGCGACGATCCAGCGGCGAACGATCACACCCCGATCGTCGCGAACCGGCAGCCGGAATGGATCAGGTGCGGCGGTGGGCCGGGCGGCCGAACATGCAGAACCGCTCGGCTGTCCGGGACGGCACGAGGGGCAGAGCCGGCCGGAATCGAACCGGCGTTCCCCGCCATGCGAAGGCGGTGCGTCGACCTCTGCGCTACGGCCCTGCCCGAGCGGAGTTTAGACGGTCGATGCGTGCGCGAAGGCCAGGCCGGGGCGGTGGGAGTCCTCATCGGATCATGGCGCGCAGGAAGTCCAGGTCGGGGCGGCCCGTGAAGCCCGCCATGTCCGTGTAGCCGCCGGGGTTCGCGCGGGCCGTCGGGTCGGCGCCCGCCTTCAGCAGGCGGCGCACCAGGGCCGTCGAGCCCCGGGCCACGGCCTCGTGCAGCGGGGTGCGGCCGCGGGAGTCGCGGGCGTTCGGGTCCAGGCCGGCCGCGAGCAGGCGGGGCAGCAGCGGGTCGCCGCCCGGCAGCAGCGGGAGCAGGTGCAGGAGGGTCTCGCCGTGCGCTCGGAAGCGCACGTGCGGGTCGAGGCCGCGCTCCAGCGCGTCGAGCACGGCGGCGGTGTCGCCGTGCTGGATGACGTGCATGAGCTCGACCTGCAGCCGCAGCACCCGCCGCGGCGGGCGGTGCTCGGGGTCGCGCCAGCCCTCGCGCGCGGCCACGCAGCCCTGCAGCTCGCCGCCGAGCGCGGCCAGGGCCAGCTCGCGGTCGATCTCGACGGGGGTGTGCGGGATGACGGTCGCGCCGTCGCGCATGACGACCTCGTGGGTCGCGTGGTCGCAACGCACGCGGATGGCGGTGGGGAGGCGGGTGGGCTCTGGCGGTACCGCTGCCGGGGCTTCTGGAAACAGTGCCCGATGCGCCAGCGGGTGCAGGTGCACCGGCCCGTTGAGCAACGCGTCGAACTCCTCCGGGCGGCGGACCAGCACCGGCGGCACGACCGGGATGCGCTCGAGCAGCGTGCCGAACTCGTCGAGCTCGGCGTCGAAGCGGGACCCGTCGGCCTCGTGATAGGGCGCGCGGGTCAGCAGCCGCGCGCGGGTGCCGTCGAGCACGACGGTGCGGCCCCGCACGTCGAGCCGCACCAGGCCCCGGTGGTCGTCGACCTCGGTCATCGGGTGCGGCGGGGGCGGGATGACGCGCGGATTGCGATGCGGCGCGCTGTAGCGCAGCTCGGCCACGTATTCGAGGGTGCGCCGCGCGGCGTCGGCCAGCGTGGCCTGCACCGGGCGCAGCGGGGCCAGCGAGTGCTCGACCGCGACCCCGCGCGCGTGGTTGCGCCGGCGGGGGTCGATCGCGAACGCGGCGGGGTCGACGCGCTCGCGGCCGAAGCGGCGATCGAAGAGCAGGACGCGCAGGTCGTACCCGGCGATCGCCCACGCGGCCGCCTGCGTCCGGGCCCGCAGCGCGCGCTCGACCCGCCCTTCGGGGGAGTCGTCGCCGAGCGCGTCCTCCGGCAGCCGTTCCCCGGTCGCGGCGAAGAACGGCAGCCGGGTGACTCCGCCGGATCTCGTCAGTTTTTCGGCGGTACACCGGGAATCCCACCGATCCCGCAGGAGCACGAACGTGTCGTCCCGCCGGCCCGGCTGCTCGATCATGCGCCCGAAGCACAGCTGAATCCGCTGCGTGCGCGCGTCGGCCTGCGCGAACACCGCGTGGTCGTCGGGCAGGAGCGTGAGCGGGTAGAAGGCGTCGGTGCGGGGGAGGCCGGCGTGATCGCGGGGGATGTGCCAGCGCAGCAGGTCCGGCGCCAGATGGCGCAGGTCGTCCTCGGCCTTGTCGACGGCCTCGGGCCCGAGCTCGCGCTCGACCGAGCGGAGCTCGAAGCCGAGCAGCACACCCGCCGCCGCGCACGCGCCCTGCCAGTCACCCGCCTCGCGGCGCTCGGTCGCGCGCTCGATCATCGTCGCCGGCACCGCGGACGGATGCAGCGGTCGCATCCATCCTCCATTCTTCGAGGGCGATTTTTTGAGGTCGGGTCTTTGAGGTCGGGTCTTTGAGGGCGGGTCTTTTGAGGGCGGGTCGACATTCTTCGAGGGCGGGGTCGACCGGAGTCGAACCGGCGTTCTTCGGATCCGGATTCCGATGCGTCTACCTCTGCGCTACGACCCCGCCGAGGAGAGTCTAAGGATCTCTGGCAACCGGCCCCTGTTCTGCGGCTTCGGGTCGGCGCGGGCCGGGGCTCGCGTGCGATGCTGGAGTTCATGTACGGCTTCGCGAGACTTGCCGGATTCTTCGCCGCGCACGGGGTGTGGAGCGTGTCCGAGGGCGGCCCGCTGACCCCGATCCTCGGGTACGAGGAGGCCAGCGGCCAGCGCGGCCTCACCCGCTTCGTCGCGGACGACCTCGCCGAGGGCGCGCGCAAGGGCCGGGAGGCGCTGGAGTCCAACATGGAGGGCTGGGCGCGGGCGGTTCTCGTGCTCGACGCGTACATCCACCTCGAGGCGGGCAAGGTGGACGCCTTGATCGCCGAGGCGGTCGAGTACGGCCCGGTTCGGAAGAAGCTGGTGATCGCCGTGCCGTACCGTCCGGAGCCGTTCGCGGTGTATCGCCCCAAGTTCCTGGAGATCGAGGGGGTATCGGAGTCGGAGGCCGGGAATCTGGCGGACGCGTTCTTCAACGGCGTCGACTCCCACGAGGAGGCCAACGCGGTCTGGAACGCCCACTTGGACGAGTCGATCTAGCAACTGAGCGTGACGGTGTTTCGCTCAGCGTGCTCGCGGCGGATGTGAATTTCTCTCAGTAATTATGCTTAGGTTTGAAAGATGGGAGCCGGCACCGCCCAGGCATGCGCGCGTTTCCTTTGATCTATCGCGCGCCTCGGCGTTCTCTTCGTGGCTATGGCAGGTGCTCTTGGCGACTACGGCAGATGCTCTTCTGCACTTCGTGGCACGGAGGGCGCCCTTCGTGGCTGCGGCAGGTGCTCTTCGTGGCTACGGCAGGTGCTCGAGTCCGGCCGACGGGATGGCGGTCCAGCCCTCGATCTTCGCCAGGGCGAGCTGGTTGCCGTCCGGGCGGATCGTGAGGCCCAGCGCCGCGGCGCGCGCGGTCAGGGCGGCGACCACGGCGTCGAACGCGTCGCGGTTGGTGCTCACCAGCGGGCCGAACGAGCCGAGGTCGAGCCACGGCGTGGCCTCGAGCAGGGCGGCGGCCAGGCCCTCGTGGCGGCCCTTGTGGCGGCGGGTGACGCCCCAGCGGTAGAGCGACGCCGCCGGGTGGGTCTCGACGATCAGGCCGGTGCCGCTGCGGTCGACGTCCTGGCCGGAGCGGGCGAGCATGGCCTGCAGGGCGGCGCACCGCACGGCGGCGTGGCCCTGGCGGTCCGCGGCAACGCTGGCCGGCACGACGCCGGGGACGTTGGCGCGGACGACCTCGTCGGTCGCGCGGTACATCATCGCCCGCCGCCAGTTCGCGCCGTTCTCCTTGCTGGGCAGCGAGGCGGTGTGCCCGACGCGGTGCGCGTTCACGAGCGCGGCGAACGGTTCCGGCCAGCCGAGTGCGCAGTTCAGGCCGGATTTGACGGCCCCGCGAACGGTCGCCACGATCCGCGCGTCGGGCACGCCCACGGCCAACTCGCGCAGCATGGCCCGGCCTCGCGACCACGCGATGGTCGCGAGGGCGGTCCGCTCGTCGGTGGGAGCGAGATCGACGCCTGCGGTGAGCACGAGAGAAAACAGCGTCGCCGCCCCGCGCTGCGTTACACCCCAGCCGCGCGCCCCGTGCCGCACCGCCGCCAACGGCGTTCGGGCACATGGCTCGACCCCGCCACGAGCGCGCGATCCGAGCGCCGCGCGGACGCCGCGAAAGCAGGGTCATAGCCGGTAGCGGGGCCTCGGCTGCGCGGGACGATGACGCAGACCCGCGCGGACCTGCGCCGCGCAACCTGGACTCAGCCTCGCTCCGCGAAACAGGCCTCAGCCGCCGTCGCTATCGCCGCCCGAATTGTCGTTTTCGCCCTGATTTCCGCCGGTTCGGGCGCCGATCGGTGGGGCGCCCGTGCTGGTCGACGGGCGGGGCGGGGGTGTCGAGGATGAGGTGGATGCGGTGCCGAGCACGCGATGGCAGTAGGAGTCGATCGACGCCTCGTCGCCGGCCAGCCGGGACAGTTCCCTGCGCAGCTCCTCGGTGACCGGTTTGTTGTCGCGGGAGTTCCAGGTGCGGCAGGACTCCACCGGCGTCCTGCTCGGGCGCAGCGAGGGCGACGGCGAGAGCGACGGCGACGGCGACACGCGCGGAAGTTGTGGCGCCGACATGTTCGACGTCGGGGAGGAGTCGGACGACGTGTGGCTGTCGAACCAGGTCTGGACCGGCGCCGGGAGGCGGCCCGTGCTCGCCGCGAACGCCGTGCCGCCCACGCCGACCGCCACCACCGCCGCAGCCATGACCGCGAGCAGGCGGCGCTTGCGACGGGGGCGGCGCGCGGGGGCGTTGCGCGGCCGGTACTCCTGGCGGAACCCCGCGACCGCCTCCTCCTCGCCGCGCAGCTCATGCCGGCGGCCCGGCGCGGCCGCCGCGGACAGCAGGTCGTCCAGCCGGTCCTCGGGGCGCTCGTGCCTTCGCCTCATCCCGCCCGCCTCTCGTCGGCGGAATGAGCACGTTCGCGCTGGCTCGGCAACTCGTTCGAGCCACCGCGGCCGCCGTTGACATAACCGACGGGGCGCCCGGCCTGGACCTCGGGATGCGCGGCCAGCTTCCGCAGCCCTCGCATCGCCGCGATCCGCACCGCGCCGGGGCGTTTCCCCAGCACCCGCGCGGTTCCGGCGACGTCCAGCCCGGCCACCACCCGCAGCATCACGGCCTCGGCCTGATCCCGCGGCAGGCCCGCGATGAGCCGCAGGGCGCGCTCCGTGTCGTCCAGTTCGAGGACCTCGGTCGCCGCGTCGCGGGTCGCCACCATGACGCGCAGCTGGTCCACGGCCTCGTGCGGTTCCTCGTGCCGGCGCCACGCCTTGCGGTTCTCGTCGATGCCGCGATGCCTTGCGATGCGGAACAACCAAATGCGAAAAGCGGTGGCCGTACCGTCAAATCGCCCCAAATCCCGAGAGACCTGCAACCAGGTCTCGGAGGCGACGTCCTCGGCCGCGTCGCCGCACACGACGCGCAGGTAGCGCAGCACGAGTGGATGCAGCGACCGCCACAGCACCGCGAACGCCTCGGCATCCCCGTCGATCGCGGCGGCCAGCGGCACGGCGAGGTCCTCGTCCCGCACCCCTCGCACCGACGCCGTCACTAGCACACGGTAGGCCAGGTCGGGTCAGATTTCTCGGTGACCGTGCGCCGAAAAGCGCGCTCGAAATAAAGATCAGATCATTCGGCTGGTGTGATGCGTAATCCCCCCACACGTGGCGTCAAAGTCGCTTAGCGTGACCGATCGACTACTAATCGCGGGGGAGTGCATGGGCAGGGTCAGCATAGGAGCCGCGCTCGCGGCCATCGTCAGCGTCGCGGCCCTGACCGCCGGTGCCACTCCTGCCCTCGCGCAGCCAGGGGCCGTGGTCGTCAACGTCACGCCCAACCCCTCGGTCCGCGGCCAGGCCGTGAAGGTGTGCGCGGAGGTGAGTCTGACCGAGGCCACGGGCACGGTGACCTTCAGCGGCGCCGGCGCCTCCGGCACCGTCGCGCTGAACCAGTCCGGCGAGGCCTGCATCACCAGCACCGACCTGGAGAGCGGCACGGTCACGGCGGCGTACAGCGGCGACGCCGCCTACGATCCCGAATCCGGGACCGCGGCGGTGACGATCGAGCCGGCGAGCACCACCACCGTGGTCACCGCGACGCCCGACCCGTCCGTCAGCGGCCAGTCGGTGCAGCTGTGTGCCACGGTCACCGCGGACCAGCTGCCCGAGGACACCGGGCCGACCGGCACGGTGACCTTCACGTACCCGGGCGGGAGCCAGTCCGCGACCCTCAGCGCCGGCGAGGCCTGCGTCACGGACTCCGACCTGACCACCGGTACGGTCGAGGCGACCTACGACGGCGACGGCGACTTCGCCGGCTCCTCCGGCACCACGACGGTGACCCGCGACCAGGCCGACACCACCACCGCGGTCACCGCGACGCCCGACCCGTCGGTGGCCGGCCAGTCGGTCGATGTCTGCGCGACCGTGCAGGCGCTGCCGCCGGGCACCGGGGTCCCCACCGGCACCCTGACCTTCACCGCCGCGGGCGGGTTCAACCAGACGGTCACGCTGAACGGCGCCGGCAAGGGCTGCACCACCACGACCGCCCTCACCGGCGGCACCATCACCGCGACCTACGACGGCGACGCCGACTTCAGCGGCTCGACGGACACCTTCCCGGCGACGGTCGACCCGGCCACCACCACGACGACGGTGTCGGCGACCCCCGACCCGTCGACGGCCGGCCAGTCGGTCCAGGTCTGTGCGACCGTCGCCGTCGAGGCGCCGGCGAGCGGTACGCCGACGGGCACGGTCACCTTCACCGGCGCCGGCCTCACCGACACGGTGCCGCTGAGCGCCGGCGAGGCGTGCACGACGAGCACGTCGCTGGCGACGGGCACGATCAACGCCGCGTACAACGGCGCCGCCGACTTCGCCGTCTCCTCGGGCACGACGAGCGTGACGGTGAACGACTCGAATCCGTCTCCGTCGCCGCCGAGCCGGCCGCGCAACGTCACCGCGACCGCGAGTGCCTCGTCGGTCACCGTGAACTGGGACGCGCCGGCGACGGGTGCCGACGTGACCGGGTACACGGTCACCGCGAGCCCGGGCCCGCAGACGTGCACCACGACCGGCGCCAAGACGTGCGTGCTGGGAGCGGTCGCGGGGACGACCTACACGTACACCGTCGTCGCCCACTCTGAGGCCGGCGACTCGGCCCCGAGCGAGCCGTCGACCGCGGTCACCCCGGCGGCCCCGACCGCGCCGGACACCCCGCCGTCGACGAACCTCACGCTGACCACGACCGACGGCAACATCGCCACCGCCGAGCCCGGCCAGCGGATCGTCTTCGTCGGCACCGGCTTCGCGCCGCACTCCACCGTCCTGGTGACCATCTACTCGACCCCCATCGAGCTCGGCCGGGTCACCACGGACGCGACGGGCGCCTTCCAGACGCCGATCACGCTGCCCCAGCAGCTGGCGGCGGCCCAGCACACGGTGGTCGCGCAGGGTGCGGCCCCGGACGGCAGCCCGCGCTCGATGGCCCTGACGGTCACCGTCGCGACCGCTCCCGTGGTCACGAGTCCGGTGACCACGGGCGGCGGCGGCACCCTCCCGGTGACCGGCCCGCCGTTCGGCCTGCTGCTGCTGACCGGCCTGGCCCTGGCCCTCACCGGCGCGGCTCTGCTGAAGGCGGGCCGCCGGGCCTACTGAAACCCGCCGATCAACGCGAAGGCCGCCCCACTGTCCGGGGCGGCCTTCGTGCTGCGTCCGGACCCGGAATGGCATCGTCGGGTCGGCGCTTCTGGGCGTACAACATCGGATTCCGGCGATCCGGAAGACCGATTCGCCGCCATTGCGCTCCGCCGTAACCTCGACACGTCCAGTAGCCGGTCGCGAGAGGTCGTCGGGTGCGCAGACCGTTCCCCGTCATCGACGTGCGACCGCTCGATCCACCCGGCGTGTCGGCGTTCGGCATGCGCCGCCGCCATCTCGGCGACATCCCGGCGCCCGGCGACGGCGCAGTGCTCGTGTTCCTGGTGGACGGGCGTTACCAACAGCTGCCGGGCGGCCGCAATCCGCGGCCCACCGACCACGTCGTCGTCGCCGCCCGCGCGGTCTGCGTGGTCGACATGCGGCCGCGCAGCATGCTGTTCGACCTGCCGATCGCCTCGCCCCGGGCCGACCGCGACCTGCACCTGCGCCTCGGCATCCGGTGCCGGGTGGTCGACCCGTGCATCGTCGCCCAGCAGGGGCTGCGTGACGTCGCGCCGGAGCTGCTGACGTACTTCACCGAGGACCAGCGCCTGCGCTGGACCGCGGCCGGCCTCGCCGACCGGACGGTCAACGAGGTCTTCCGGGTGGTGAGCAACCGGGTCGCGGCCCGGTTCGTGGCCCATCCGCTGACGGTTCCCGGCATGGAGTTCCGCCTCGCCGAGATCCGGTTGTCCACCCGTTAGCGCGACCCGACCTTGGGGGCCCGTTGACCGAGCCGAGCACGACCCCGTCCAACCCGGCGCCGCGCACCGCGAGCCTGCCGGAGGCGGCGCCGATTCCGCCGTACTGGCACCCCGGGCGCATGCTGCGCCGGCTCGCGGGCGTCGACGAGGAGCTGCTGTCCTGGGTGCCGCAGGAGCGGCCGCGGTACACCGGCCTCGGCGGCACCGTCCTGTCGACCGCGACGCTGGCGTTTCTGTCCATGGCGTTCGCGATCGGCCAGCTCCTCGGCGGGTTCACCTTCTGGGTGCTGATCCCGGCGGGCGTGTGGTTCCTGGTGATCCTCAACCTCGACCGGTGGATCGTCGCCACCCCGCCCGGCCCCGAGCTTCGGCACCGCTTCTCCTCCGTGCTGATCCGGCTCGTCGTCGCCGTCGTCATCGGCGTGGTCATCGCCGAGCCGCTGGTGCTGCGCATCTTCGAGACCGCGATCGTGCAGTACATCAAGGACACCCGCGACGACGCGGAGCGGAGCCTGCGTTCGCAGCTCGAGGAGTGCAACCCGGTGCCGCCGCCCCGGCAGCCGAAGGACGGCTGCGGAGAGAAGCTGCTGGCCCCGGCGGCCGGCGAGCTGAACCGGCTCGAGGACGAGAAGGCGAACAAGGAGAAGCAGCGCCAGGACCTGCAGGCGGCCGTGAAGCCGCTGGACGACCAGCTGGCCGTCATGCGCGAGAACGAGCGCAAGGAGTGCGCGGGGGAGCCGGGCAGCGGGTTCACCGGGCGGTACGGCAACGGCCCGGTCTGCCAGAAGCTCACCGCCACGCGCGAGGAGTTCGAGCGCACCCACCAGACCACCGAGAAGCACCAGGCCATCGCCGGCCTCGACGCCGACATCACGAAGCTCACCGAGGACATCGGCACGGCCACCTCGGCGTGGGGCAAGAAGCGCGACGAGTACATCGCGGAGCAGACCGACAGCCTGCGGGCGAACCAGGGCGACATCGGGCTGCTGGAGCGCATGGACGCGCTGCGGGTGCTGGCCGGCCAGCACGGCACGCTGGCCTGGGGCATCTGGGCGGTCCGGCTGCTGTTCATCCTCGTCGACATCGTGCCGGCGCTGTTCAAGTTCCTCGGCGGCATCACCCGCTACGACCGGCTCACGGTCGAGAGCCTCGAGCGCGGCGAGCTCGAGTTCGCCGCGATCAAGGCCGACCGGCTCAACCGGGCCCGCATGTGGGCGATGCAGCAGCGCGACGACCTCGCGATCGAGGAGGCGCGGCGCGCGGCGGAGCGGGCCGGCCAGCGCGAGAAGATCATGGACGACCTGCAGCTGACCTGGACGGTACCCGGGATACCGAAGGCCAACGGCACCGACTACGGCGGCGCGACGCTGCTGGAGGACTTCACCGGCGAGCTCGGCTTCACCCGGCTCGACCAGGACGGCCGGATCCAGGGGCACGACGACGTCGGCCCCGGCGGCCTGGATGACGCGGCCGACGACACCCCGCCCGAGCCGGCGCCGCAGCTCAAGCGCATCCCGTTCTTCAACGTCGTCATGATCGGCGGCCGCGGCACCGGCAAGACGACCCTCATGGCGATGCTGCACCACGAGCTGAGCACCGATGACCACGACAACCCGCGCGGGTACTCGATCCGCTGTACCGATCCGGTCAAGTGGGCCCAGCTGAACAAGTTCTACCGGCAGCTCGCCTCGCCCGGCGACGCCTGGCCGCCGCCCACCGGCTTCGAGGCGATCGAGAAGTTCGAGTTCGACTGCTACGTCGAGAGCGGCGACCGGGGCGGCACACCGGTGCTGCGGCTGCGGTACTGGGACTACGCCGGCGAGGTCGTCGGGACCGACGCCACGATCGAGCCCGAGCTGCGCACCGAGCTGGACAAGCGCCTGCGGACCGCCGACGTGGTCGTCGTGGCCATCGACGGCATGCGGCTGCGCGACTCCGAGTTCGACCGGTTCGAGAGCGCGGAGCTGGACCAGCAGCTCACCGAGTACGCGCAGCTGGTCAACAACGTCGAATGCCCGATCCAGCTGCTCATCACCAAGTGGGACCGGCTCGTCGAGCCCAACCCGTACGAGCCGCAGGCGCGGCCCTGGACGCTCAAGGAGGCGCTGCGGGAGATCCAGCGTGTGCCGGCCATGCGCAACCTCATCACCGGCCGGAAGACGGCCGGGCAGCTGCGGGTCATTCCGCTGTCGGTGACCGGCCGCAACGTGGTCGACGAGCAGCGCAGCGACGACGGCATCGTCCGCATGGCCAAGGTCAGCGCGCCCAATCCGATCAACATCGACGTGCCGTTCGCCGCGATGCTGCCCGACCGGCTCACCGAGGCCTTCAACGACCTCGGCCCGCAGGCGGTCAAGGCCGCGTTCCGCCGGGCCCGGCGCGCGCAGAGCATCTACTGGCTGCGCCGCCTGGCCGGGTTCGCCGGCTGGGTCGTCCGCGGCATCTCCGTCAAGTTCACCGCCCTGCCCGTCCCGGCCATCGAGCTCAACTGGGGCCAGGCCGAGATCGACCGGGATCCCGACGCCGGGTGGATGCGGGCGTACGCCCAGAGCGAGCGGTTCGGCCGCCGCCGCATCGGCAAGGACCTCGCCGACGAGCTGCGCGACAAGGCCCGGGAGCTGCAGAAGCGGGCCAGCTGGTCGGTGCGCGCGAAGGAGACGCTGCTCGAACGGCTCGAGGCCCGGCTGCGGCGGTTCGAGGCGGAGAGCGCGCGCGAGCACATGCCGAACCAGCGGCGCGCCACCACCTCGCCGCCCGCGCCGGTGCCGCCACAGCTCGGGCTCGCCGGGAGCGACGTGTGACCGCGGTGTGGCCGTTCCTCGTCAGCCCGGGCCGTCGGCTCGGGCTGCGCGTCGTCCTGGCCCCGGACTTCCTGGCCCGGGAGCGGCGAACCGACGTGCTGACCGCGGCGCTGCGCGACAGCGATCCCGAGGACACGTCGGTCCAGACGCGGGTCGTGCGGCAGCCGGACGGCTCGCGGCTGGCCGTGGCGTTCCGGCGGCGCCCGCTGACCAGCGACGCGACGGTGCGGGTGTACTCCCCGAAGCACCGGCGGCTGCGGTACACCCTCACCGGGCACACCGGCCGGGTCGTCACCTGCGACTTCTCCCCGGACGGCGACCGGCTGCTCACCACGGCCTGGGACCACACGGCGCGGCTGTGGCGGCTCGGCGGCGACGAGCCGGTGAAGCTGGCCGGGCACAAGGGCTGGCTCGGCGGCGGGGTCATCGCGCCGGACGGCCGCAGCGCGTACACGACCTCGTGGGACGGCACCGTGCGCCGCTGGGACCTCGCCACCGGCGCCGAGGTCCAGCGGGTGCCGGCCGGCGTCGCGCTGGTCAGCCCGTGCGCGATCGACCCGGCCGGCACGGTGCTCGCCGTCGGCGGGGCCGATCACGGCGTCCACGTCGTCGACCTGCGCACCGGAGCCCTGCGCGGGCGGCTGACCGGCCACACCGACCGGGTCACGCAGTGCGCGATCGCCCCGGACGGCCGGACGCTGGCCAGCGCATCCTGGGACGGCACGGTCCGGGTGTGGGACCTTGCGACCGGGGCCGCCGCCGACCGCCTCGCCGGCCACGACGGCTGGGTCACCGGCTGCGCGTTCGGCCCGCGCGGCGAGTGGATCGCCTCGACCGGCTGGGACGGCACCGCGCGCGTCTGGGGCGACTCGGCCGAGCCCGCGGGGCGGGTCGTCGCCGAGTGGTCCGATCCGGCGCCGGGCTGCGCGGTGCACCCGCGCGGCGGCTGGCTCGCCGTTCCCGGCCGCTCGCTGCACATCGCGGCCCTCCCGAACGGCGTCCCGGTCCGCTCGATCGCCGGCCCGCCCGGCCGGGTGGGGGCCGTCGCCGTGTCACCGGACGGCCGGCTGGTCGCCACGACGAGCGCGGACGACGGCCCGGACGGCGCCAACCCGGTCCGCGACGGCTTCGGCCGCCCGATCACCCTCGTCGAGGGGTTCGCCGGCGCGATCCCCGAGGACCCGCGGGCCCTCGACTGGGAGCGGCTGCACGCGCGCTGCACGGATGCCCTGGGGCGCCTGCTGGCCGCCGAGCCCACGGGTGTACTGCTGGAAAGCCGCCCCGAGCCGCCCGCGCCCCGCCACCGGGGACGCCCGCGCCCGTCCCCGCGTGACGTCCCCCTCCGCTCGCTCCCCGCGTCGATGGCCGGCTGGTGGTCGAGCCGCCGGGCAACCTCCCGCCGAGTGCGTTCCTAGCTCCTGCGGCGGCGCAGCAGGAAGTAGAGCAGCACCAGCCCCGCCAGGGGAAGGGCGGCGACCGCGCGCAGCGCCCAGGGCCAGGGCCCGTGGTCCGCGGACTCCGCGGCGCGCGTGCCCAGGTCCGCCAGCAGCCCCGTCGCGAGCTGCAGGTCGGTCACCTGGCAGTGCTGGAGGTGGAACTCGCAGGTCATGCCGGTGTCGAAGCGGGACAGCACCCGCCGGTCGCCCGAGGACAGGGTGAGCTCGTTCAGGCTCAGGCGTCCCTGCGCGTCCGCCGTCGCGGCGATCATGTGGTCGGGATCGCGCCAGCCCAGCAGCCGGACCACGTCGGCCACGGGGGGCGGGGCCGGCGTCCCGGCCGCGATCGGGACGAAGGTGACCTGCGCGTTCTCGGTGAGGAAGGTCCCGTCCTCGACCGCCGTGCCGTCCCACGGCACGGTGGCCAGGAAGCGGCCGTCCGCGGACCAGCCCGCCCGCGCGACCAGGCCCCGACCGGCGCCGACGGGCACGACGGCCTGCTCCGTTCCAAGAAGATCCAGCAGGTGTACCTCCTGTGCCGACTGCACCGCCACCCGCGCACCGTCGGGAGCGAACGCGGCGGCGAACGGCGACCTGACCGACGGGACCGCGGTGCTGCGGCCGGTCGACAGGTCCAGCAGGCGCAGGGTGCCGTGGCGCAGGGCGTCGTACTCGGCGCTGTCCGGCTGGCCCTGGGACGGGTCGGTCACGGCCGCGCCGAGGGCGACGTACCGCCCGTCAGGTGACCAGGCGAGGAGCCGCACCTCGAACGACGCGCCGAGGTCGATCGAGCGCCGGTCGCCGGTCGTGAGGTCGACGAGCAGCAGGTCGGTCGTCTCGCCGCGCCGCTCGCCGACGAGGACCCGGGTGCCGTCCGGCGACAGGAGGCTCTGCGGCTTGTCGCGCTCCTCGACCGCGCCGACGCGGCGGTACGTGTCCTTGTCCGCGCCCACGACCAGCGGCTGGAACATGTTGAACAGCTCGCCGTTGCCGTAGGTGTACATGGCGATCGCGCGCCCGGGCGCGGAGCGTTCCACGGTGCTGGTGAGGGTGGAGTACCCGGCGAAGTGGTCGGGCACGGAGGGACGGCGAGCCGGGGCGGCCGGGCGCTCGGCCTGCGGTACGACCGGAACCAGCAGCGCGGCGAAGGCCAGGACGACGGCGGTCCAGGCGGCGGCGGTACCGATGCGGCGGCGCCGGACCGAACGCCGTCCGCGCACCAGCACCCGGTCGAGGTAGCCGTCGGCGAGCGGCGGGGCGGGATCGTCGGGCAGGGCGGTGAAGAGGTCCCTCATGACGCGTCCCCTCCCAGCAGGCGGCGCAGCGCGGCCATCGCGTAGGACGTCTGGCTCTTGACCGTGCCGGGCGAGCAGCCGAGCGCGGCCGCGGTCTGGGCGACGTCGAGGTCCTCCCAGTACCGCAGCACGAGCACGGCCCGCTGCCCGCGGGTGAGCCGGCCGAGCGCGGCCCGCACGTCGACCCGGTCCTCGATCCCGGGCGGGCTCATCGCGGGCACCGGCACCTCGGCGGCCGGCTGCACCCGCCGCGCCCACGGCCGCCGCCGCTCGGCGAGGTACGCATGGACGAGGATCGCCCGCACGTACGCGTCGACCGACTCGGCCGCGGCGGCCTTGCGCCAGTGCCGGTACAGCGCGACGAGGCACTCCTGCACCAGGTCATCGGCGGCCGCCCACTGCCCGCACAACCGGTACGCGAGCCGCCGCAGCACGGGCATCCGCGCGCGGACGTACTCCACGAACTCCTGCTCATCACGCAATCCAGGCCTCCCGCTCAAGTAAGAGTGCGGCAGGGCCTCGAACGGTTGTGAGGCACTTCGGCGGCGCGGGTCAGCCGCCGGTCGCCGGCCCCGGAATCCGTGCCAGCGCGATGAGCCCGGGTCCCGTTCCGGGCCGCAGCCGCTGCAGCACGCCGAAGGGCATGACCGCGACCCGGATCGCGTGCCCGAGGACGGCCGAGCGAGGCTGGAGGAACCGGCCCGAGCCCGCGGTGCGCTCGGCGGCCGTGTCCGCGGCGGTGCCCTCGCGCCGGCGGGCCGCGCCGTTGCGCACGTGCTCCAGCAGGTAGGCCAGCGGCCATCCGTAGTGGCGGACCTGCACGTCCACCGCGCCGGCGTCCGTCAGCAGCCGCCGCAGGTCCTCGGCGGTGTAGCGGCGGTAGTGCCCGACGAGCGCGTCGTGCGGTCCGAACAGGCGCGGATCCGCCGGGACCGACAGCAGGACGTGGCCGTCCGGCTTGACGAGCGGGAGCCACTGCGCGAGTACCTCGGCGTCGTGCTCGATGTGCTCCAGCACCTCGAACGCGGCCACCAGGTCGAAGCGCCGTCCGTCGGGGACCGCGGTGTGATCGCCGTGGATCACCTCGCCGCCCGCCGCGGCGATGCGCGGCTTCGCGACCGAGTAGGACCGGGCGTCGGGCTCGGCCGCCACGTACGTCGCGGTGCGGGCGAGCCGGACGCCGACGGCGCCCAGCCCGCAGCCCAGTTCGAGGATCGTCGCCGGCCGCAGCCGGGCGACCAGGGACCGCACGACGGTCCAGCGAAGGCGGGCCCGCGGCGGGAGCGGGGGCGCCGGTTCAAGCCGCATGGGGTACATCCTCGCCTGCACCGCGCCCGCCCCGCACCGCGGCCGCGCGCTCGCGCAGCCGGCTCACGACGCCGGCCGGGGTGAACTGATCGACCGCGATCCGGTGCGCGGCGGCGCCGAGCCGCTCCACCTCGGCCCGGTCCGCGGCGAGCGCACGCAGCGCGGCGGCGAGCGCGGCGGCGTCGCCGGGCGGCACGTACACGGCGGCCTCGCCGAGCGCGGCCCGCTGTGGCGGCGTGTCCGAGGTGACGATCGCGCATCCCGCGGCGGCGCCCTGGTACACCTTGGTCGGCACGACGGCGCGCGCCTTCGCCGTGGTACCGAAGATGCCGAGGCTCACGTGGTGGGAGGCCACGAGCGCGGGAAGCTCGGCGCCCTCGACCCAGTCCACCCACCGCACCCGCCCGTTGCCCGCGGCGAGCTGCCGGCACCGGGCATGGTCCTGTCCGGTGCCGACCATGGTCACCTCGATCTCGTCGCCGGCCAGCTCGGCCACCGCCTCGGCGATGGTCGGCGCGCCGTGCAGCGGCGTGAACACCCCGACGAAGATCACCCGCAGCGGGCCGGGCTCGCGGCCGGGCACCCGCCCGCGGCGGAACCACTCGTCCGTCGCGCCGACCGGTGCCACGACGGCGTCCGGGGCCGCGGCGGCGGGCAGCGCGGCGCGGTGCTCGGCGGTGTCGACGACGACGACGTCCGCGGCGCGCAGTGCGCCGGCGTCGATGCCGCGCATGAGCCGATCCTTGAGACCGCCGCTCTCGGCCAGGTTCCGGTCGCGGGCGGTTCCGGCCGCCGAGACGAGGTGGTCCAGGACGATCAGCGTGCGGGGAAAGAGCCGCCGGGCCAGCCGGACGTCGAAGTGGCCCAGGTATCCGACCAGCACGGCGTCGGGCGGGTCGCCGCCCGGCCGGCGCGCATAGCGGCGGCGCCCCCGCAGCAGCCCGGACCAGCCGCCGAGGAGCTTCGCGGCGAGGATCGGGAGCCGCCACGGCTGGCGCAGCATCGCGACCCGGCCGGCGGTGTCCAGCCGCAGCGGTTCGTTGATCTCGACGACCTCGTCCCCGCAGGCGCGCAGCCCCTCGACCAGCACGGCCACCCGGGGGTGGCGCTCCTTGTCGTACGTGCCGAACACGACCCAGCGCACCGGCACATCGTAGTGGTCGCCCACTCAGCGGGAATTGGTCATCCCGAGCAGGTCGAGGGCCTCGTCCAGCTGCTGTTCGCTCAGCGTGCCCCGCTCGACGTGGCCGCGCTCCAGCACCACCTCGCGGATGGTCCGGCCCGACTTCAGCGCCTGCTTGGCGATCGCCGCGGCCTCCTCGTAGCCGAGGTAGCGGTTCAGCGGCGTCACGATCGAGGGCGAGCCGGCCGCATAGGCCTCCAGCACGTCCGCGTTCGCCGCGAGGTCCGCGACGCAGCGCTCCTCGAACAGGCGGGACACGTTCGCCAGCAGACGGATCGACTCCAGCAGGTTGCGCGCGATCACCGGGAGCATCACGTTCAGCTCGAAGTCGCCCTGGGAGCCCGCGAACGCCACCGCCGCGTCGTTGCCGATCACCTGGGCGACCACCTGGCGCAGGGCCTCGGGAATGACCGGGTTGACCTTGCCGGGCATGATCGACGAGCCCGGCTGCAGGTCCGGGATCGCGAGCTCCCGCAGGCCGGCCCGGGGACCCGAGCCCATCCAGCGGATGTCGTTGGCGATCTTGTACAGCCCCACGGCGATCGTGCGGATCACGCCCGACGCCTCGACGAGGGAGTCGCGGGCGCCCTGGGCCTCGAAGTGGTTGCGCGCCTCGGTCAGGGGCAGCGACGTGGTCTCGGCCAGCAGGGCGATCACCCGCTCGGCGAAGCCCGGAGGCGTGTTCAGGCCCGTCCCGACCGCGGTGCCGCCCAGCGGCAGCTCGGCCACGCGGGGGAGCACGGCCGCGATGCGCTCGACGCCGTAGGAGACCTGCGCGGCGTACCCCGAGAACTCCTGGCCCAGGGTCACCGGCGTCGCGTCCATGAGGTGCGTGCGGCCCGCCTTCACGAGCGTCGCGAACTCGGCCGACTTGCGGGACAGCGCGCCGGCCAGGGAGGTCAGCGCGGGGGAGAGGGTGTGCGCCAGCTCGCCGGCGACCGCGATGTGGATCGCCGACGGGAAGACGTCGTTGGACGACTGCGACGCGTTCACGTGGTCGTTCGGGTGGACCGGCCTGTCGAGGGCGCGGGTCGCGAGCGTGGCGACCACCTCGTTGACGTTCATGTTCGACGAGGTGCCGGAGCCGGTCTGGAAGACGTCGATCGGGAACTGGTCGGCGTGCTCGCCGTCGGCCACCGCGCGCGCCGCGTCGGCGATCGCGTCGGCGACGTCGGCGTCGATCACGCCGAGCGATCCGTTGACCGCGGCGGCCGCCGCCTTGACCGAGGCCAGGGCGCGGATCAGGGCGGCTTCCAGCACCGTCCCGGAGATGGGGAAGTTCTCCACCGCGCGCTGCGTCTGAGCCCGCCACAAGGCGGACGCGGGAACGCGGACCTCACCCATGGTGTCATGCTCGATGCGGTACCCCATGGATCCATCTTTCAGCGGGAGAGGGCCAAAAGGTCCCGTGCGCCGAGGGATGTGAACAGCGCAACAGCGTCGTCCGTGTCGCCGAGCCCGAACAGCGCGCGGGCCTGCTCGTAGCGGTCGCCGATGCGCGAGGCCTTGGCGAACGCCTCCTTGTTGAGCCAGTCGGCCTCCTGCGAGCGCCCGAGCGCGCGCAGGGTCAGCGCCAGGTCGTTCGCCGTCAGGCACTGTCCGGATACGTCCGCGACGCGCTCCATCTGATCGCGAGCGGCCCGCTGGCACGTTTCGGCGTCGGCGAGCCGACCCGCCAGTCGGTACGCGGTGCCGAGCTTGCTCAGCGTCTCGGCCGCCCCGTACTGGTTCACCGAGTCCTTCTTCAGCGCCAGGGCCCGCCGCAGCAGGGCGGTGGCGACGTGCAGGTGGCCGAGGTGCAGGTGTACCAGCCCGAGCTCGCCGAGGCTGATCGAGAACGGCCGAATCCCGCCGATGCGCCGCGCGACGGCCATGGCCCGGCGGTTCGCGGTGAGCGCCTGCGCATAGTTGCCCGCCTGGGTGTGCACGAGGGCGACCGTGTTGTGCAGCTTGAACTCGAGGCTGGGCGGCATCTCCGCCAGCCGCACCCGCGCCGCGGCCTCGGCGGACGCGATCGCCTCCGGATACTGCCCGAGCCGGCTGTGCAGCATTGCCAGGTTCGTCAGCGCCGTCCCGACCAGCCGCGGCAGGCCCGCCCGCTCGGCGATGCGAATGACCGCCTGCAACGTGGTGAGCGCGTCCGAGAGGCGCCCCATCCGGAAGTACACCGCCGCGAGGTAGTTGCGCGACTCGGCCTCGAGCTCGGCGTCGGGCAGGGCCACGGCGGCCTCGATCGCGCGTTCGTACAGGTCGAGTTGGTGCGAACCGAACCCGAATCCGAACAGGAACGGCGAGACCGCGCGCGTGAGCATGCACGTGTGGCGATGGTGCCCGGACTCGGCCGCGAGCCGGGCGACGCTGAGCACGTTGGGCAGCTCGCGCTCGAGCCAGCGGCGAGCCGCCGGTGGAGCCGCGAAATCCAGTGCCGTCGGCGGTGGTGTCTCGAGGCGCAGCAGCGACTTCGCGTCCGAGAGCTCCATGAACTTCGTGGCGCTGACGACGCTGTACAGGTAATGATCGAGCAGTCTTCCGACCGCCGCGGTGTCGTCTTGTGCAAGTTCGGCCGCGAAGTCGCGCAACAGGTCGTGCAGCCGATACCGGCCCGCCGCCGGCGCCTCCACGAGGTGCACGTCGACCAGGTCCTCGAGCAGATCCTCACAGCGCGAAACCGGCAGGCCGGCCAGGGCCGCGGCCGCCGCGGGCTCGAAATCGCCCGCCGGGTGAAGGCCGAGAACGGCGAAGAGCTGCTGCAGCGGTACCGCCAGCTGCTGGTACGACAGCGTGAACGCCGCCGCGACCGTCCTCCCGTCGACCGCGAGCTCCGGCAGCCGCCGGTTCGCGGTGCGCAGCCGCTGAGCCAGGTCGGACACGCTCCAGCCGTGCCGGTGCTGCAGCCTCGCCCCCGCCAGCCGCACCGCCAGCGGCAGCCGCCCGCACAGCTCGGCGACCTCGATGGTGCACGCGGGATCGGCGTAGGCCCGCTCGCCAACGGTCCGCCGCAGCAGCTCGACGGCGTCCTCGACCGGGAGCACGTCCAGCGACACGGTCTGCGCCCCGTCGAGCCCGGCCAGCCGGCGCCGGCTCGTGATGACGACGCCGGTGTGCGCGGTGCCGGGGAGCATCGGCAGGACCTGCCGCGTGTCCAGCGCGTTGTCCAGCAGGACGAGCACCTGGCGGTCGGCGAGCTCGGTGCGCCAGAGCACCGCGCGGTCGTCCAGCCCCGGCGGCACCCGCTCGGCCGGCACGCCCAGCTGCCGCAGCAGGGACCCGAGCGCCTCGCCGGGGTCGAGCGGGGCGCGGTCGCTGTGGCCGCGCAGGTCGAGGTACAGCTGACCGTCCGGGTAGCGCTCGGCCGCCGCGTGCGCGACCCGCACCGCGAGGGAGGTCTTGCCCATGCCGGGCATGCCGTCGATCGCGATCACCTCGGGCCGCTCGTCGCGCAGCGCCCCGACCAGCCGCCGTACCAGCTCGGCCCGGCCCGAGAAGTCGGCGACGTCGCGGGGCAGGCAGCGGGCGGCCCGGCGGCCGAGCGTGCGCGGCGCCTGCGCCAGCAGCAGCTCCGCGTCGCCGTTGAGGATGCGCCGGTGCAGGTCGGCGAGCTCGGCGCCCGGCTCGATGCCGAGCTCCTCGGCCAGCAGCGCCCGGCCGCGGCGGAACACCGCGAGGGCGTCGGCGCGCCGGCCGGTGCGGGCCAGCGCGGTCATGAGGTGGCCGCGGAACTGCTCGTGGTGCGGATAGCGCTCGACCAGGTCGGCGACCTCGGCCAGGACCTCCTCGGCCAGGTCCAGCTGTAGCTCCAGGTCGAGGCAGAGCGCGGTGGCGGCGGTCCACTGCTCCTCGAGGTGCGCGGCCGCAGCCCGCACCACCTCGGAGTCGACGTCGGTGAGCGGCCGGCCCCGCCACAGCGCCAGGGCGGTGCGCAGATCGTCGCGGCCGCCGGCGAGGTCCCCGTCCGCGGCGGCGGCCCGGGCGCGCTCGACCAGCGAGGTGAAGAGGGCGGCGTCGAGATCTTCGGGGCCGACCTTGATCCGGTACCCCGACGGTTCCGTCACCACCAGGTCCTCGGGCAGCCCGGCCTTGCGCAGCACCTGTCGCAGCCGCGAGACGCAGCTGTGCACCTGGGCCCGCGCGGTCAACGGCGGGTTGGTGTCCCAGAGCGCGGTGATGACCTGTTGTACCGGTACGAGCTGCCCCTCACGCAGGAGCAGGAGCGCGAGCAGCACCCGTTCCCGAGGCGCAGCGACCGTGATCTCCGCGGCCGGTGTGCGGATCTGCACCGGGCCGAGGATTGAAAATCGGGTCGAATCGCGCATCATCACCCTCTGTGCGGCCGCCGCCTCCCCTCGAAGCTGCACTGGAAACTTGATGGTAGTCAGATGAGAGGCAGGAAAGAGCACGGGCGGCGACCCTTTTTCATCGGAGCGCATGCTTGTGCCGGAATGCGTCCAGTGCGCCGGTCTTACTCAGTCAAGACCGGCGCGTCACGCTGGACGAACGGGGATATTTCGGTCCGAGCGGGCGAAACATTTGATGCGGGGCCACGCCCGACGCCGTGTGTGGCCCCCAAATCTTCGCGCAACCGGCGTTTTGGGTCGTCGACTAGACGGACTTATCGCCCAACGGGGTATTCGCCGAATTTGGCCGCTTTTTTGTCCGGACATCTGCGGCGTCGAGGGGGTGCCGCAGATGCCGTACGTTCGGCGAATGCACCCGTCCGTGGCCCCGCCGGGCATGATCGAGCACGCCACCGAGCGCCGTTTCGCCGGCGACTGGCTCGGCGCGTTCGAGGCCGCCTACGTCACGGTCGACCCGACGGATCTCCACCGGCACTACGGGCCCCGGTTCGCCAAGGCGGTCGAGGCGGAGCTGCGCCACGTGATCCCGGACCTGCTGCGCTGGCACCTCCCGCGCCGCCCGGACACCGGCGTGCTCGTTCCCGACATGTGCTACCCGCTGACCGCGCTGCCCGACGACTACGTCCTGGTCGCCCGCACGCCCTCGGCCCAGCAGCCGCAGCGCATCACCCTGGGCGTCGAGGCCCTCGGCCGCCTCCCTCGCACCGACCTCGGGCCGCTTCTGCCGCGCGCCCCCCGGAGCGATTCGCGCACCGACCTCCGCTTCTTTGAGCTGCGCGACCGCTGGGACGCCCGCCACACCGGCGAGCTGCTGACCCGCTGCGGCGGCCCCGGCTTTCTGGCCTCCCGCCCGCTGCTACTGGACGAGTCGGGCCGGCACGCCGAGGCCTGGGCGGCCGCGGGCTTCGACCTGCGCGTCCTGCTGTTCGACGACCGCTGGGGCCGCGACCGCACCGACCCGGCCGCGTGGTCCGACCCGTCCCGCCGCGCGCGAGCCGTCGATCAATCGCTGGCCTGGCTCCGCCCGGCCTTCGCGTTCCTGCCCGAGGCGACCCGGCGCGTGGCCGACGCCACCGGCCTGGTCCGCATTGACCTGCGGGGCCGCCGCCTGGTGCTGGAGGCCGGCGGCCCCCGAGCGTGGCTGCTCAACGGCACCCCCGCGGCCCGCGCCGAACTCGAGGAGTTCGGTGTGGAGCTGGCGCGGGTCCCCTCGATGCCCCTGGCGCTGGCCCGGCGCCCACCCGAGCTCACGGCCCTGCTGCGCGGCGAGCTCGGCCCGGGCGACCTGCACCCGGTGACGTTCGAGACCCTGTTCCCCGGCCTGCCGGGCCCGCACCCGCACCCGCCGGTGCGCCTACCCACCGATATCCGGGTCCGGTGCGGCACCGCCACGCACACGATCCAGATGCGCGACGGCCGGATCGTCATCCCGCACAGCGAGGAGGAGATTCGGCGGGAGCGGGCGTTGATCGCACTCGGCGGGAAGCGAACCGGCTGCCTGGCCGCCCTGGACGGCTGGCGGGACGGCCGGATACGCATGCCGCGGGCGATGCGCCGCCTCCGCGACGAGGCGATGCTGCTCGCCCAGCACGGCGACGTGTGGGCGCTGCGGGCCGCGGTGGAGTCGGGTATGGACCGCCACGCCCGCGACGCACGGGGCCAGACCCTCCGCGACCGCCTGGCCTGGACCGGCGCCTCGATCTGACCGACACGTCCGACGGCTCTCATTTTGGCGATCGCGTTTGTGTGAGCGCAGGTCTTCGCGTGGCCGGTGGTTGCGCCCGGATCTGGCTCGATCGCACTCGTTCGCGACGGCGTTGTGTGGGCTTCGATCGCGGCCTGACCGGTGGCTGCGGTCTGATCGGGCTCGACCGTGGTTGCGTGGACGCGGGTCCTGACCCAGCTGAGCGAGGGCGGCCCGATTCGGCCCAGTCCCGCCCAGCCGGGCGGGCGGGCGCGGTCCCGCCCAGCCGCCCGGTCCCGCCCAGCCGGGCGGGCGCGGTCAGGCCCCGCCCGGCCGGGCGTGGTCAGGCTCGGCGCGGCCGGGCGGCCGTGGTCAGGCCCCAGCTGGCCGGGCGTGGTCAGGCTCGGCGCGGCCGGGCGGCCGCGGTCAGACCCTCCGCGACCTCCTCGTCTGGAATCGGCCGCTCGCCTTGGCCGGCGCCGACGTCGTCCCGCTCTGATCCGCCGCCTGGAGGAGCAGCTGCAGCCGCCGCGGTGGTGCGGTCCGTAATTCCTCCAGCGGCGGCACCCCCGGCAGCTCCGTCGGCAGCACCGGCAGCGCGTTGCCCACCAGCCGCGCGAAGGTCGCACCGGCGCCCGAAGGCGACTCGGGCGCCAGCCATCGCAGCGTCCGCAACGGTTCCCGCGCCCGGCGGCCGGCCGGCTCGACCGCCTCGACCAGCAGCAGGCACCGCTCGCCGGCCGGGATCAGGTCGCCGTCCAGCAGCACCGCCTGGGTGCTCTCCCGCAGCCACCCGATCACGCCCGGCCCGTCGCTCAGCACCCGCTCCACCAGCGAGGCGCGATCGGCGGCCGGATGCGTGAGCGCCGCGTCGAGCAGTGCCGGCAGCAGCATCGAGGCGGCGTCCCACAGCGCGGCGGTCAGCGCGGTGACCAGCTCCGCGACATCGTCCAGCGAGACCCGCTCCGGCCCGAGCCCGCGCCAGAACAGCAGCTCGTCCAGCACCGTCTCCGGCCGCGCCACACCCCGATCGCGAACCGCCCGAGCCACCGCGGCGCGCAGCAGCTCCATCGGCAACGTGGCCAGCGCATGCTCCGGAGCTGGAGCGAAACCCGAAGTCGAAGCGGAGACCGAAGCCGGAGCAAAACCGGAACCCGGAGCAGAACCGGAAGTCGAAGCGGAGACCGAAGCCGGAGCAAAACCCGAACCCGGAGCGGAAGCCGAAGTGGAGACCGAAGCCGGAGCAAAACCCGAACCCGGAGCGGAAGCCGAAGTCGAAGCGGAAAACGAAGTCGAAGCGGAAGTTGAAGCCGGAGAAGGGCCCGAAGCCGCCGACGTGGCAGTGGGCAAGGTCGTGGACAGGGCCGCGGCGCGCCACTGGGACTCGATGGCGCGCAGCACCGCGGCCGGCACGCCCATCACGTCGGCCACCGCCTCCGCCACGAGCTCGTCCACCGGATGCTGCCGCGCCCGAGCCGCGATCCGGCCGCCCCACATGAGCCGCGCCTGAGCCGGCGTGCTCGGCCAGACCAGCCGGAGCAGCTCCCGCACCCGGGCGTCGAAGCGCGGCCCGCCGAAGGTCAGCGGGTCGCAGAAGGCCTGCCCCACCGCGGCGTCACCGGCGATGATGCGCAGGTCATGGGCGCCGCCCAAGTTCGCGACCGGGTTGAACAGCACTGGCGAAAACCTCCCGCGACGGTCCGAACCGACCCCTCAATCCTACTCCTTTTCGAACACACGTACGAACCCAAAGCCGGCACGGATTCAGGCGCTCATGCATCTGTTCATGCCTATGGACTGGGGTAACAGGCGTGTGACGCTGAGTGTTCGTGAGTGAAGAGGTCGGTGATGCAGCGTGGCTACCGGTCGTCACAATGACAGTTGCTCGAACGGGCGCAGGCATGCCTGCCACTGCGGCAGCTGCGGCGGATCGTTGCACGGCTGGCGGGCGTGGCTCGATCTGGCCATCGGGCCGAATGCCGAACGCGCGCAACGGTGGAACCGCCGGGATCGCGTGCTGGCTCAGCGCGGATTCCGCCGCAACCAGCGCAATCGCGAGATCGTGGGGGACCTCACGCGGATCGACATCAGCGACTGGCTCTCGGTCGAGGGGCGGCGCACGCGGCTGGCGAACGCTCGCTGCGCGTGCTTGCCGTGTTCATGTGCCCGGCCCCGGAGGCACACGCCGAGGTCCGTGAGCACGCGCTCGGCCCGGCGGCCGGCATGCTCACGGAGCGGACGCGGGAGGGCCTGCAGCGCCTACTGTGACGCGCGCGGGAGCGGGAAGGCGGCGGCCGGCATGCTCACCGAGCGGACGCGGGAGCGCCTGCAGCGCCTACTGTGACGCGCGCGGGAGCGGGAAGGCGGCGGCCGGCATGCTCACCGAGCGGACCCGGGAGCGCCTGCACCGCCTACTGTGACGCGCGCGGCAACGGGAAGGTGGTCGCTCCCGGTCCGGGCGAGCGTCCAGACCCCGGACACCTCCCCGCCGCGCACCATGACCTGATCGATGCGCCCGACGGGAAACGCGGCCGGGAAGCTCCACGCGAACCCGCCCCGCGCGGTGGACATGCGTGCCGTGATCGGCCGGAGCCCGCGGTCCTCGACGGTGCCGTTGAGATCGCCCATGAGCACGACCGGCCCCCGCTCGCCGGCCAGCCACCGCCCGAGCTGAGCGGCGCTGTCGTCGCGCCATCCGGTGTCCAAGCGCACGGACGGCAGGTGTACCACGTAGACGACCACGCCCCGCACGACCGCCCGCAGCCCTCGCCGCCAGTCCGCGTCCAGCCCGTGCGGCTTGATGTCCACAGGAGCGGCGCTCGAGATCGGATACCGCGACCAGAGCCCGACGGTCCCGAAGACCACGTGATGCGGGAGCGGCACCTCGAGGTCGACGGTGACCTCCTCGAGTCCGATCAGGTCCGGCCGCACCGCCATGAGCGTCGCGATCGTCCCGGCCGGATCCCGGTTCTCGTCGCTGAAGTTGTGCTGCACGACGACGAGATCGCCGGGCGCGGCCGAGGCCGGCAGGAGTGGTCCGCCGAAGGCCGCGAGCCAGCCCGAGGCACACACCAGCACGGCCAGGTACGCCGAGAGCGACCGCCGCCAGACCGCGACCCCGAACAGCACCGGCACGCCCAGCCCGAGCCACGGCAGCGCGATCGCCGACCACGCCAGCACAACACCCACGGCAACGAAGACGCGCGACCCGCCCCGCCGGTTGTCAGGACAAGGCCATCGCGATCGCGGCGGCGGCGTTGGCCACCTCAGCCGGTACCGTTGCCGGATCCAGCTCGGTGAGCGCCACCACGCCGACGCTCGCGTCGAGGCCCTCCACGCGCGGGACGGCCGCCGCGACGCCGTGGGCGCCCGGTTGCAGTTCGCCCGTTGTCGTCACGGGGTTGTAGTCGCCGCGGCGGCCCGCCAGGATCGCCTTGCCCGCGGCGCCCTGCTCCAGGGGGTGACGCGACCCGGTGCGATACGCCACGTGGAACTGGGTCCAGCTCGGCTCGACCACGGCCAGCGCGTAGGCCTCCCCGCCGTCGGCGATCGTGAGGTGGGCGGTGGCGCCCACGGTCTCGGCGAGGCGGCGCAGGGCGGGCAGGGCCGCGTCGGCGACGAGCGGCTGGGCGCGGCGGGCGAGGTGCAGCAGGCCGGCGCCGAGGCGGAGGCGGCCGGAGCGGTCGCGGCGGATCATGCCGTGCTCGGTGAGGGTGGCGGCCAGGCGGTACACCACCGCGCGGCCCACGCCCAGGGCCGTCGCGGCCTCGGTCATGGTCAGGCCGGCGGGGGTTTCGGCGACGAGGTGGAGGAGACGCAGTCCCCGATCCAGGGTCTGCGCCGTCTCGGTAGCCACGGGGCTCAGGGTATAAGGCCGACGGCGGACGCAAGGATGATCAGTATCGGCGGTTACCCTTGGACGTGTGACCCTACGCCTGTACGACACCGCCAGCCGATCGGTCCGGGACTTCGTCCCGTTGACGCCCGGGCAGGTCGGCATCTACCTGTGTGGGCTCACGGTGCAGGGTGGGCCGCACATCGGCCACCTGCGCTCCGGCGTCAACTATGACGTCCTGCGTCGATGGTTCCTCGCGTCGGGCTACGACGTGACGTTCATCCGCAACATCACCGACGTCGACGACAAGATCCTGGTCAAGGCGGTCGAGGCGGGCAAGCCCTTCTGGGCCATCGCGTATGCCAACGAGCGCCTCCTGTCCGCGACCTACCAGCGCCTCGGGGTGCTGCCGCCGACCTACGAGCCGCGGGCGACCGGGCACATCCCCGAGATGCACGAGCTGATCAAGCAGCTGATCGCGGACGGGCACGCCTATGAGGCGGTCGACGGCAGCGGCGACGTGTATTTCGACGTGCGCTCGTACCCCGCCTACGGAGCGCTGTCGGGGCAGCGGCCGGACGCGATGGAGGCGGCGCAGGACGGGCCGGTGCGGGCCAAGCGCGACCCGCTCGACTTCGCGCTGTGGAAGGGCATCAAGGCCGACGAGCCCACCGACGCCAACTGGCCGTCGCCGTGGGGGTCCGGGCGGCCCGGGTGGCACATCGAGTGCTCGGCGATGTGCTGGCGATACCTCGGCACCGCGTTCGACATTCACGGCGGCGGGCTCGATCTGCAGTTCCCGCACCACGAGAACGAGATCGCGCAGTCCAAGGCGGCCGGGCACGGGTTCGCGCGCTACTGGGTGCACCACGCGCTGCTGAACCTCGGCAACACCAAGATGGCCAAGTCCGTCGGCAACGTCGTGTCCCTCGAGTCGCTGGTGGATTCGGGTGTACGTCCTGTGGAGGTGCGCTACTACCTCCTCGGCCCGCATTACCGCTCGGTCATCGAATACACGCCGGAGTCGCTCGCGGAGTCGGCGCTGGGGTATCGCCGGCTCGAGAACTTCGTGCTGCGCGCCGCCGAGCAGGTCGGCGAGGGCGAGCTCGGCACCGTGCCGAGCGCGTTCGCCGAGGCCATGGACGACGACCTCAACACCTCGCGGGCGCTCGCGGTCGTGCACGACGCGGTGCGCGACGCCAACGCCGCCCTCAACGCCGCCGATCGGCCTCAGGTCGAGCGGGCGCTGCGGGAAGTACGAGCGATGCTTGATGTTCTCGGGGTGGATCCGCTGCACCCGCAGTGGCGCTCGACCGACGCCGGCGACCTGACCAAGGTCGTCGACTCGCTCGTCGCGCTCGCCCTGGAGCAGCGCGCCGCGGCTCGCACGCGCAAGGACTGGGCCGCCGCCGACGCGGTCCGCGACCAGCTCAAGACCGCCGGCGTCGTGGTGGAGGACACCGCGGCCGGTCCACGATGGACGTTGGAGCACTGAGAAACTGATGCCAGGAAACTCCGAACGCCGCGGCAAGCGGGTCGTATCGAAGAAGGGCGCCGTCAAGGGGTCCGGCGGCAAGAACCGGCAGTCCCTCGCCGGGCGCGGCCGCACCCTGCCCGCGGACGAGCGCCCGTGGCACAAGGGCTACTCCGGTGACGAGCCCTTGCCGCAGAAGACCGCCCGCAAGCAGGACAACGAGCGCCGGGCGGCCGCGGCCGAGGGGCGCGCGCCCAAGATCGGGCAGCCGGGGACGAAGCGGACCGCCGGCAAGGGCCCGTTCGGCGCCAAGCGATCCTCGCCCATCGCGAAGACCAGGGTCTCGCCGGGCCGGAAGTCGGCCACGCCCAAGGACGGCCCGGAGCTGCTCGTCGGGCGCAACCCCGTCGTCGAGGCGCTGCGCACGCACGTGCCGGCCACGGCGCTCTACGTCGCGCTCGGCCTCGACATGGACGAGCGCGTCAAGGAGGCCGTGCGCACCTCGGCCGAGCGGGGCATCGCGATCCTCGAGATCACGCGCAACGAGCTCGACCGCATGACCGGCGGGGTCCTGCACCAGGGCCTCGGCCTGCAGGTCCCCCCGTTCGCCTACGAGCCGTTCCACGACCTGCTGGCCGCCTCGCTCGAGTCCCCCGCACCGCTGCTCATCGCGCTCGACGGGATCACCGACCCGCGTAACCTCGGCGCGATCATCCGCTCGGCGGCCGCGTTCGGGGCCGACGGCGTCTTCCTCACCGAGCGCCGCTCGGCCGCGATCACCGCGACCGCCTGGCGCACGAGCGCGGGCGCCGCCGCGCGGGTCAAGGTCTCCCAGGTCACGAATCTGACACGCACCCTGAAGCAGTGTCAGGAGGAGGGCTTCGTCGTCGCCGGGCTCGACGCCGACGGTGAGGCCTCGCTGTACGAGCTGGAGGCCGCGGTCGGCCCGATGGTCGTCGTCGTGGGCTCCGAGGGCCGTGGCATGTCGCGACTCGTCGGCCAGACCTGCGACCTGCGGGTCGGCATCCCCATGGTGTCCGATGTCGAGTCGCTGAACGCATCGGTCGCGGCCGCCGTTACGTTGGCCGAAGTCAGCCGTCGTCGCCGAATGTAGATCTTTACCCCCGACCCTAGGATGGGCCGGTGACTCAGCCTCAGCAGGGCTTCGCCATCGGGGTCGACCTCGGCACGTCCAACACCGTCGCGGTGGTTCGCCACCCCGACGGCCGGACGCGGCCCCTGCTCGTCGACGGCGCGCCGATCATGCCGAGCGGCGTGTACGTCGACGAGCAGGGCCGCATCCACGTGGGCCGGGACGCGTACCGGATGGCCGGCCTCGACCCGTCGCGCTTCGAGCCCAACCCGAAGCGGCGCATCGACGAGCCGACCGTTCTGCTCGGCGACCGCGAGCTCGCGACCGTCGACCTGCTGGCGGCGATCCTCGCGGCGGTCGCCCGCGCCGCCGTCGAGGCCGTCGGATTCCTGCCCGCGGCGATCCTGACGTACCCCGCGGCCTGGGGCAACCGCCGCCGCGACACGCTCGCCGAGGCCGCGCGGCGGGCGGGCTGGCCGCCGGTGCGCCTGGTGCCCGAGCCCGTGGCCGCGGCCCGGTACTTCGCCGACGTCCTGCGCCGCCCCGTCGCCGTCGGCTCCTCGCTCGCCGTGTTCGACTTCGGCGGCGGCACGCTCGACATCGCCGTCGTGCGCAACGACAACGGCCGGTTCACGGTCATCGGCTCCGGCGGCATCGAGGACCTCGGCGGCCTCGACGTCGACGCGGCGATCGTCGAGCACCTCGGCGCCGTGATCAACCAGACCGCGCCGGGCGCGTGGGCCGCGCTGCGCAACCCGCAGTCCACCACGCAGCGCCGCGACCGGCGCCTCTTCTGGGACGACATCCGCGGGGCCAAGGAGATGCTCTCGCGCGCCACGGTGGCGCCGATCGCGATTCCCGGCCAGGACGCCGCGCTGCACCTCACGCGCGAGGAGTTGGAGCGGGTCACGGAGCCGCTCATCCGCCGCGCCGTGTGGGAGACCGGCAAGGTCCTCCACGGCGCCGGCCTGCGCCCCGACCAACTCGCCGGCCTGTTCCTGGTGGGCGGCTCGTCGCGCCTGCCCTTGGCCGCGCGGCTGCTGCACGCCGAGTTGGGAATTGCGCCGACTGTACTGGAGCAGCCCGAACTGCCGGTCGCCGAAGGAGCTTTGGCGGAGTTGGTACCCGTCACCGGCTACCAAACCGAAAGCATCCCCGTCTCGGCGGCTCCGCATTCCGCACCGCCCACGGCGCCGATCTCGCCGGTTGGCCCGCCTCCCGTGTCGGCCCCACCCTCGGCTTATGGGATGCGGGCGGCCCCGGTCAGCCCGCCCACGGCACCCTTTTCCGCGCCGCCGTCCGCCGCACCTTTCTCCGCGCCGCCGTCCGCCGCACCTTTCTCCGCGCCGCCGTCCGCCGTGCCCGTCGCACCTCCGCGTCGCCGGGGCCGGGCCGGGCTGCTCGTCGGCGCGGTCGCGGCGCTGGTCGTGATCGCGCTGGTGGGCGCCGGGACCTACTGGTTCTTCTTCCGCGACAAGATCAACTCAATCGACTTCAAGACGGTCGCGACCGCCGGCTCGCTGGACCTCGACGCCAAGCTCGACTACCCGGTGACGGCGACGCTGGCCTCGCGCACGTACGCGCTCTACACCCTGGACAAGAACGTGCACGTGGTGGCGTACGACCTCGACGATCGCAAGAAGGTCTGGCAGTACGATCTCGCGGACGACAACTACCGGTGGCAGATCTACCCGAACCCGGACGGCATCATCCTGATCGGCACCTCCGGGACCAGCCCGGTGCTCATCATGCTCAACAGCTCGGGCAAGGAACGGGGCAAGCAGCCGTTCGCCACGGGCGACTCCGTGTACTTCCTCGACTCCGTGTGGATCTGGCACTCCACGAAGGCGAAGAAGACGAATGCGTACGGCTGGGACGGCGCCAACAAGTGGACGCTCGACGACAACGCCAGGGGCACCAGCGTGCTCGGGCCGATCGTGGCCGGCGACGAGCGCGGCCCGTCCGACCTGGTGGGCGCCCCGACGAACCGCGAACTGAAGTCCCGCACCCAGTTCGTCACCATCGACGATGACAAGATCAATCTGCGGGACTCGGGCAGCGGCAAGATCGTGCGCTCGTGGAACGACACGGCCGACAGCTCCGCCGGCTACGCCATGTACGACCAGCGGCTCTTCGTGTACGGGACCAGCTCGAAGTACACGATCAAGGCCTATGACCTCACGAAGACGGGGGAGCCCGAGCAGCTCTACACCGCGCCGGACGACAAGCGCCGCATCGTGGACGTGGCCGCGTGCGGCTCCGATCGGCTGTGCGTGCTGGACTCATCCTCGTCGGACGACACCGTGCTGCGGTCGATCTCGATCCCGGACAAGAAGCAGGTGTGGCAGGGCGACGCGAAGGGCACGTCCGGGCTGGTTCCGGTCGGCAAGGAGATCCTGGCCACGACGCCTCGCGGGAGCAGCGAGACGAGCCGGCTCTTCGGCGAGGACGGCGGGCAGCTGCTGAAGCCGGAGGACCAGGAGGGGTACGGCGTCCGCATCACCAACGGGAGCCTGCTCTTCTTCGCGAAGGCGCCCAGCTCGATCGAGGACAACGTGACGCTGACCGGCGTTACGTCGTCGTCTGGGGAGCGGGTGGCGCTGGGGACGCTGAACAAGGTGGCGTCGGCGAGCTGCTCCTGGAACGTCACGAAGATCGCCTGTGTGGGCGGGGGGAAGCTGCAGGTCTGGTCGTTCGCCTGAACTGCCTTTTCCCTCGCGTGACCGACGCGAAAGGGCGGCGCTTTCGGCGCCGCCCTTTCGTTTGCGTGCTAGCTTTCGCCCGATTGTTCCGGACTCAGCGGGATCCTCAGATCCGGTGGCCGGTCGCGGCGTTGAACGCGTGGTGGGTGTTCGCGTGCGGGCGAACGTACACGATCTCGGTCAGGCGCGGCGTGCGGCGCGGGTCGGCGCGAACCACGAAGCGCTCGTCCTGGCCCTCGAGCGCGACGGTGCCGTGCACGTAGGCGTCCGAGCCGAGCTCCTCGACCAGGTCGACCGTGATCGGGATGCCACCGTCGTTCGGCCCGACCAGGTCCGTGTCCTCGGGCCGGAACCCGACCGTGACGCGGCCGTTGGAGCCGTCCTGCTGCGCCGCGGCGATCTGCTCGCGGGTCAGCGGGAGGATGACGTCGCCGAAGCGGCCGCCCTGCTCGGTGAGCGGAACGGTCTTGATGTTCATCGCCGGCGAGCCCATGAAGCCCGCGACGAAGACGTTGGCCGGCCGGTCGTACAGCGCGCGCGGCGAGTCGACCTGCTGCAGCACGCCGTCCAGCAGAACGGCCACGCGGTGACCCATGGTCATGGCCTCGACCTGGTCGTGCGTGACGTACACGGTGGTGATGCCGAGCTTGGCCTGCAGCGTGGCGATCTGCGAACGGGTCTGCACACGCAGCTTCGCGTCGAGGTTCGACAGCGGCTCATCCATGAGGAAGACCTGCGGCTCACGCACGATGGCGCGACCCATAGCGACACGCTGCCGCTGACCACCGGAGAGCGCCTTGGGCTTGCGGCCGAGGTAGTCCTCGAGCTGCAGCATCGCGGCCGCTTCCTTCACGCGCCGGTCGATCTCGTGCTTCGGCGTCTTACGCAGCTTGAGCGCGAACGCCATGTTCTCGTACACCGTCATGTGCGGGTACAGCGCGTAGTTCTGGAACACCATCGCGATGTCGCGCGCCTTGGGCGGCAGGTGCGTGACGTTGCGGTCGTTGATGAGAATGTCACCGGCGTCGACGTCCTCGAGCCCGGCGAGCATGCGCAGCGACGTCGACTTGCCACAGCCGGAGGGCCCGACGAGCACGAGGAACTCGCCGTCACCGATCTGGAGCTCGAGCTGGTCAACCGCGGGACGCGGGGTGCCCGGGTAGATCCGGGACGCCTTCGCGTAAGTGACCGTAGCCATGGGGTAGCCACCTTCCACCGGCAGGAACGTGCCGGACGATCCGAGTAGAAGTTCACCGAGCCGGGCGACGATGCCAGACACGGAGTGGGGTTCACCTTAAGCGCTTACGGACCGTATGCCAAGGTCATGCTCCACTTTTGCCCGCCTTCGCCCACTTCCGCCCGGAGGTATCTCCCGCGCGAGGGAGCATCGAGACCAAGTACGATCGTGGGTCTAGGCCGACGTGGCGCAACTGGCAGCGCACCCGACTTGTAATCGGAAGGTTGGGGGTTCAAGTCCCCCCGTCGGCTCCCAGCAAAAGCCCTGACCAGCGGTTATGCTGGCCAGGGCTTCAAGTTTATCTATGTGGTTTTGAACTGTCCCCCGATAACCCCCCGGTAACGCCGGTGCGCGGTCAGGTTCGGCAGGCTGTCGGCCCGCTGGCCGTGGGCGCTTACGCGGCCCGGCGTGGTCCCCGTGCGCCGCGCTGGTCGGGTGTCGTCCGGCTGCCGCCGAGCTGTTCGAGGATGGCGGAGTTGTCGGGCGCTAGGGCTGGCTTCTCGACGTAGTGCTTCTTGGTGACGTGCTCGGTGGCGTGCCCGAGTTGGCCGGCGGCGTTCTTGGTGTTGGCCTCCTTGTCGATGAGGGTGGCGACGGTCTTGCGGAAGGTGTGCGGCGTGACCCATTCGAGACCGGTGTCGGCTCGCGCTTGGCGCCACTGGCGACGGACGTTGTGTGGGGACAGCCAGGTGCCGCGCCGGGAGGGGAAGATCGCATCGATGGGGTTGTCGGCGGCGGTGAGCTTGCGCGCCAGCAGCATCCCGACCGCGAATCCGGGCAGGATGACGGTCCGGTATCCGGCGTTGCTCTTGGTCCAGTCCTGCCGGAAGAAGCCTTTGCCTTTGACATAGACGATCGTGCCGCAGATCGTCACGGTCGGGTGGTCGGCGGCGAGGTCCACGTCCGCCCACCGCAGCGCCAGGACCTCGCCGATGCGGACGCCGGTGGCGAGCATGAGGTCGACGATGTCGGCCAGGTCGCCGGTGGGTCGAGGCCCCGACTTGCCTGGTGTGGGCTGCTGCCATGTGCGAATTGCCGAGCGCACGGCGTCCAGTTGCTCGGTGTCGAGGGCGACCACCTTGCGCTGCGGTGCACGGAGTCGACCGGTGTCACGGACCGGGTTGGTCGTCAACGCGCCTCGGCGGACCGCGAAGGCGAACATCTGTCCGAGGACGACCTTGGCAAGTTTTGCCGCAACCGGATGGTCTTTGGCGATTCCACGGAGGACCTTGTCGAGGCGGCCGACGCTGGCTTCGCGGATCCGTAGGTTGCCGAGTGCTGGCACGACGGCGGTACGGACCACGCTTGCGTACTTGTCGATCGTCTGTGGTGTGACCGCTTCCTCTGCGGTGATTTCCTCGATCCACAGTTCGGCGAGGGCGCTCACGTGGGTCTCTCTGGTGATCTCGTCATCGTTGGGGGCAGTTCGGTCGCGGAGCTTCTCTTTCAATGCGCGGATGGCGGCGGGGCCGGTGGTGCCGGTGGCTTCGACGTCGCGGGTCGTGCCGTCGTAGTCGCGGAATCGGGCTCGGGCGCAGTGCCGGTTGGGGCCGAGCGTCTCGGTGCGGATGTTGCCCCAGGTGCCGACGGGTAGTGGAGGTCGGGCCATGGTTCAGCGCTCCGCGTCGGTGTGGGCGTCGAGCCAGTGTTCGACCTCGCTGCGCCGGTAGCGCAGGGTGTTGCCGACCCGGATGGCGCGTGGTCCCTTGCCTCGGCTGTGCCAGGCGTAGAGGGTGTTCTTCGGCTTGCCCAGCCAGGCCGCGACGTCATCGATGGTCAGGAGAGGGTCGGGCCGCCATTCTGCGGCGGCGGTCGGCGTGGTCATCCCCGACCTGCCGCATCGGACGGATCGGGCTGCGGGGACGACGTGTCGTGGTTGGGGGATGGCCGGTGGTCGGTGGGATCGGTCGGTGCGGACCCCGGGGCGGGGTGTGGGTAGGGCGGGCACGGATCGGGTGTCCTTTCGGCGTCCCGGCCCGGGTGGGCTGGGGGTGCGGTGGCGCTACCGCCCGCGTTGGCGGGGGGCGCCGGTGGACGTCGATCCATGCGCGACAGGGCAGAAGCATCAAGCCTGCCGCCGAGCGCTGACCCGCTCGATTCGGAGTAGCGCCCGCCGGACTTCAGCCGGAACACGAGCAGATCCTCATGCTGGATGAGCCATTGCGGGTCACCGGCGGCGACCGCTTCGGTGACGTTCTTGCGCTGGAAGAACGAGGCCCGCGGCACGATCACGCCGTCACGCACTCCGGCGATCAGGGCCACGAGTTCCTCGATCAGTGTCAGTCCGGCGGCGAGACCGGCCGCCGCGACCATGCCCGGGATGTCGATCAGCTCTCCGCGATGCCGGTACGGCCGGGCGGTCACCGCGACGTGGCCGCCCGGTCGTAGCAGCGCGGCGCAGCCGGTGAGGATCTGGATGAACCCGTCGATCAGCTCGTCGTGCCCGGCGTAGGCGAGGTTCCCGGCATCGGCACCGTACCGGTTGTTGACCGCCCGGACTTTCCCTCGACCGGGGCCGGGTGTGATGGCCCGGCCGTGGGTGGAGTCCCCGTACGGCGGGGAGGTCACCACCAGCGCGATCCGGCCGTGCGTCTCGGGTGGGAGCAGTGCGGGCAGCTGGCGGGCGTCGCCGGTGTGGATCTCGCCGGTGCCGGTTGCGCCTTGGCTGGTGGCGAGGTGGATGTTGTCGGCGGCGTGGTTGGCCCAGCGGTGTTCGTACTCGACGCCGACGCCGTGGCGGCCGAGGTGCATCGCTTCCACGATGGTGGTGCCGATGCCGGCCATCGGGTCGGCGACCAGATCGTCTTGGTCGGTGTAGGTGGCGATGAGGTAGCGGGGGATGGCCGGGAGCATCTTGGCCGGGTGCGCCGTCGAGGCCGGGGTGTACCGGCCGCTGCGCTGGCCACGAAATGACGTCTGCCCGGTCAGCAGCACCGACCCTTGCACGCCTTCGGTGATGAGCTCGAACAGCCGGGCGACGTCCGGGTCACGACCGGTCGCTGGCTGGATGCCGAGGGCTTGTCCGCGGGTGGAGGAGGTGGGTTCAGGCATTGGCGGCCTCCTGATCGGTGGTGGTCGAGCCGAAGGCGAGGAGGTCGAGGTGGACGGGGATGTGTCGGCCGTCGAGTAGCGCGGGCCGGGTGCCCGCAGCGGTGGCCGGGTCGGTCCGCGGCTCGGTCTCCGGCAGCGGGACGAGCAGTACCGGGAGGTGCTGGTGGTAGCGCAGCCCGGCGGCGCGGGCGGCGGTGATGACGAGGCTGCGCGCGGAGACCTGGCCCGGTTGCGGGCTTTGCGCGGGCAGTCTGGTGAGCAGGAACCCGTCGGGGCGCAGCAGGCGGCGCCACTGGTCCATGGCATCGGTCAGGGCGCGCAGGCCGAGGCGGTCACCGCCGGGCCGGGGCAGTCCGGCCAGCAGCAGCGAGACACCGCGATCGGTGAGGCGCCGGATGCGCTCGGGCCGGGCGCGGACGCCGGTGAGCCGGACCCTGGTGGCGTCGCCGTCGGGGACGAGGATCGCCGGGTACCGGTGCAGGTAGCAGGTCGCGCGGGCGACGGTCGGGTGCATGTCGAGGTCGAGGACGACGTCACCGGGCCTGGTGTAGTGCCGGATCAGCCAGGCGAGACGGTGCGGGTCGAGGCCGTGCCAGGCGTCCGCGTCGACCAGCGGGACGCGCCGCCGGTGCGTCGGGATCAGGAACAGCCCGACGCGCGGGCGTTCGGGGCTGGGATCGGGAGTGTGCTGGGGCGTCTGCGGCATGGATGGTGTGGCCACGTCCGCCGACAAGCGCTGACACTAAGGGAATACAAATCCGGGCCCCGATTTGGAGCCCACCCGCCCGCGAAGCCTCGCACGAGCGCTGTGTTCAACCTCCACGAACAAGATCCATTCAACGTTGAACACGCAGGTCAGACCTTGAACACCGGCGCAGAGCCTCCGGCCGAAAGAACGATGAAGATGACTTTGCCGCGATGCCGCGCCGCCGTTGCTCTGCCTTAGCCGGGAGTGTCCCGGCATCACCCTTGAACAAGATCGACACCGCCGGGTTGAACAAGATCATTGCAACGGTTGAGCGGCTTGAACAAGATCAGATGCCGGTGGACATGTCGCCGATGACCATGAACACCTCCGGTCCGCGCCGCCTGGCGCGGACCTTTTTTGGTGTCCCCTTCGCCGGAGGCGTTCGTGCGATTCGGGACGAGCGTCCGTCCCTGAAGACGGCAGGTTGAACGGGCTGCCACGACGTTGCACAGACCACCAACGCGGCTGCGCACGGCTCGGACCCTTTGCATTGACGGCCGTCCGCGTCGCCCTCGTTGAACGCGCCTTGTTCAATGTGCAACAAGATCATCAGTGTTCGTGATCTGTTCAAAGGCCCTGGTGGCGTGGGTGCTGCACCGCCGATCGGACTCCGGTCGCGGTTCGGCATCCCACCTCACCATCAGGGAGTACCTGCATGTCTGCGAACACCCGCCCGGCCGCCGGCCAGCTCGCCGGGCACCCGGGCGCCCGGCCCGGCGCGGCGCTGCTGGACGCGATCGAGTACCGGTTCCGGCTGGCGGCGGAAGGCCCGCAGCCGCAGGCGGTCGACGGCCGCCAGCTCGGCCACGGCCTGCCCCGCCGCCGGATCGTCCTACCCGAGCTGTCGGCGATCCTCATGCACCCCTCGTGCAGCGCGCCGGCGCAGGACGCCGCGTGGAGGTTCCTCGTCACCCAGGCCCGCACCGGCGCGGAGCGGTGGGTGGTCGGCGCGGTCGGCGTGGCCCTGCCGGGGCTGCGGCACCGGGCGTACCTGCTGTCGAAGCTGTCCTCCGGGGATCTGCACGCCGCGCTGGTTGAGGCGTTCCTGAAGGCGTTGCACACGGTCGACATCGACCAGCCGGGCATCGTGAACGCCCTGCTCAACGCCACGTTTTCCGGTGCTCGCGCCGCGCTGCGGGAGCAGGAACCGGCCATGTCCGGGGAGGCGAACTTCGCGCCTGGCTCGGCTCTGCCGCCGGCCCCGTACGGCCACCCCGACCTGGTCCTCGCCCGCGCGGTGCGCCTCGGGGTGCTCACCACCGCGGAGGCCGACCTGATCGGCGGCACATACCTGGAAGACACCAGCGTCGCCGACTACGCCGAGCGCTCCGGCCTGCCCCGGTGGGGCGTCTACAAGCGGCGCACCGCCGCCGTCGAGCGGCTCGTCGCCGCGATCCGAGCCGGCGCGCTCAGCGACCCGACCGCCGACGTCATCGCCGAGGCCACCCTGCGCACCGCCCCCGAGCCAGTGCCCGGCCGCCCCTGAGACACCACCGCTGAGCTGCGCTGTTCCAAAACGACCCGCGGATTTGTATTCCCTTAGTGCGGGACTTCCCGCGTAGGTGACCTCCGACCGGCCCCGCTGACGGCGCTGACACCCCGTTCGCCCGGCCCATCTGACCTCTGTGAGGAGGACGGCCCCCGCGCCGGTCGGAATTCCAGGTCACCACGCGCGGATCGTTCGCTCCCGCCTCTGCCACCCACGCGCCGCGTCCGAGCCCCGCCATGCCCGGGGCCGGTGCCGGCCTGCGCCCGGAGGTGCCCACATCTCATGACCACCAAGCCCGACCGCGTGCGCCCGCTGCGGCGCAAGCCGAGGCGGCCACGCCGCCCTCGGATGCACCCCTCGAACTGGGTGCTCTACTGGGCCACGCAAGCAATCCCGGTCCTGACCCTGCTGGCCGGATGCGTCGCGGTCGTCCTCGTGCTCGGCGAAACCGCTGCGTACGCGGCTGAGCGCGGCACGATCGTGCTGGCCGCGCCGGAGACGATCAACGTTCTGGTCGACCGTATCCGGCTGTGGCTGGTCGGCATCCTTGTCGCGGTCGCCACGCTGTTCCTCACCGTCGGCGGCCTGCGCTACATGGCCGCGAACGGCGACCCCGGCGAAGTCGAACGGGCCAAGCTGGCGCTGAAGTCGGCGGCGCTGGGCTACGCCCTAGCGGCGCTCGCGCCGCTGATCGTCGGCATCGTCGGGCAGTGGGTGGCCTAGCCATGACCCACCGGCCGAACTCCGCCGGGCGGGGCCGCCGCCGCCTCGCCCGGCTCGGCGTAGCCCTGGTGCTCGTCCTCGGCGTCGTGGGCGGGGTCGCCGTCGCGGCGGCCTCGCCGGCGCAGGCCGACCCGGGCAGTACGCCCAGCCCGTACCCGCACCCGACGACGACCCAAAACCCCAGCCCGAATCCCACCCCGAACCCGGGCAACCCGACCGGGAATCCGACGGCCACTCCGACGCCGAACCCGACCGGGTCGCCGTCCGGGAGCCCGAGTCCCAACCCGAACCCCAACCCCTCGCCCGGCCAGAGCCCGTCGCCGCCGGCGACGTCGAGCGGGGACGACGATCCGGCCTGGTACGACATCTCGGGCCAGATCCGCAAGGCGATCAACGATTTCCTCACCTACGTGGCCCGCACCGGCCTGGCCCCGGTGCTGTCGGCGGTCGGGCAGAGCTGGCTGTCGACACCCGACCTCACGAACAACCCGCAGGTCAAGGCGATGTGGACCACCTTCCTGGTCACCGCCAATGCGCTGTTCGTGCTGTTCGTGGTCCTGGCCGGGTTCGTCGTGGCGTCCCGGGAGACGCTGCAGAACCGGTTCGGGCTCAAGGAGATCCTGCCGCGGCTGATCCTCGGCGGCGTCGGCGCGAACGTGTCGCTGCTGCTGTGCGGGGAGATGCTCACCGTCACCAACGGGTTGAGCGCCGCCATCGCCGGTCAAGGCGTCGACGGCCCGCAGGCCGCCGCCGCGATCGGGCAGACACTCACCGCGGCCCTCGACTCAGGAAACGGCTTGCTGACCGTGCTGCTGGTCCTCGCGGCGATCGTGATGATGCTCATCCTCGAAGTCACGTTCGTGCTGCGGGTGGCCTGCCTCGCGGTGCTGTTCGGGATCGCCCCGGCGGCGCTGATCTGCCACGCGACACCGCAGACCGAAGGGCTCGCCTACCTGTGGTGGCGGGCCGTGGGCGCCTGCCTGGGCATGCAGCTGGCCCAGGCCGCCCTCGTCCTGGCCACCGTGCGCGTGTTCCTGACCCCGACCGGCGCCACGACACTCGGCGTGCCGTCGACCACCAACGGCATCATCGGCCTGCTCGTCTGCATCACCATGCTCTGGATCATGATCAAGGTGCCCGGCTGGACGAAGCATTTCGTCCTCGGGCCACTCGGCCAGAAACGTGGCCGGGGACTGCTCGGCCAGCTCGTGCAGACGTACCTCACGATCAAGACCCTCGGCGCGGCGGCCGGCATCCTCGGCGGGGCGAAGGCGGCGGGCAGCGTCGCGGGGACGGCCGCCCGGCGAGGAGGCGGGGCGGCGCCCCGTCCCCGTCCGGGCGGTCCCGCGCGGGCGCCCCGTCCCGTCCCGCCCCGGCCGCCGCGTCGGGGACCGTCCCGGCCGTCCCCGGCGCCGCCCGGACCGGCCCCGTTCAGCCACGCCCCGGTGACCCACACGCCCCTGCCGCAGCCCGCCGGGACGACGGCCGCCCCGGCGTTCAGCAACGCCGCCCCACCGAGCACACCCGGGCCCGCCCCGGCCAGCGCCGCCCCGCCCGCCGTGTTCTCGGCGGCACCGGGCACCGCACCAGGGACGGTCTCGGCTTCGTCGGCTGCGGCGCCGCCGAGCGTGACGCCGTTCAGCCACGCACCGAGCACCGCGGCGTCGAGCGCGCCGGGGTCGGGCACGGCCGCGTCTGGCTCGGCACCGGCCTCCACCAGGGCGCCGGCGGTGGCGTTCTCGGCGGCGCCGAAGGCGCAGACCGCGCCGAAGCGGCCTCCAGCGCCGGTCACGCCGGTGTTCTCGGCGGCGCCGGCTCGGCCGCGTCCGACCGCGGCGAGGCGAGCCTCGGCCGCGTCCACACGGGCGCCCCGGCCGACCGGCACCAGCCGCGCGCCGTCCCCGGCGGCTCGGCCGTCCCCGCCTGTGCCCCCGGCCGTCCCGTCCCCGACGCCCCGGCCCGGCCCGTCCCCGGCTCCCCGCCCCGTCCCGGCGGCTCGGCCCGTCCCCGCTCCCCGGTCGTCCCCGGTGGCCGGTCCGTCCCCGACCGCCCGGCCGTCCCCGCCGGTGGCCTCGCCCCCGTCCCCGCGTCGCCGTCCCCGAAAGGCGTGAGCACGTATGCCCCGTCGTATCCCTGACGAGCCGCTGCGGGCGCGAGTACCCGCAGACGTGGAACGGCCTGACCGGATCGTGTTCGGTCTGACCCTGCGGCAGGTCGTCATTCTGGCCGTGACCGCGCTGATCCTCTACGCGGTGTGGACCGCCCTCGCCCCGGTCGTCGACCCGCTGTACTTCATCGCCGGGTCGATCCCGGTCGCTGGGGCGGCGTTCTTCCTCGCGGTCGGCCGGCGTGACGGGGTCAGCCTCGACGGCTGGCTCCTGGCCGCGATCCGGCACCGCCGCGCCCCGCACCGCTTCGTCCCGGCCGACGAGCCGATCCGCGCCGCCCCGCCCTGGGTCGCCACCACCGGCGCCCCCGGTGGCAAACTACCGCTCCCGGCGCCGCTGCGGCTGCCCGCGAAAGGCATCACCACAGAGGGGCTGATCGACCTCGGCCCGGACGGCACGACCGCCCTCGTGTCCGCCTCGACCGTGGCGTTCGGGCTGCGTTCGCCCGGCGAGCAGAACGGCCTGGTCGCCGGGTTCGCCCGCTGGTTGAACAGCCTCGCCGGGCCGACGCAGATCCTCGTGCGGGCGCAGCGCGTCGACCTGACCCACGTCGCCGACCGGATCGAGCACCGCGCCCCCGGGCTGCCACACCCGGCCCTCGAAGACGCGGCCCGCTCACACGTCGCGTTCCTCGATGACCTCGCCACCCAGCGCGAGCTGCTGCACCGGGAGGTGACCGTCGCCATGCGGGGACGGCGCGGCCCCGCCCACACGGCCCATCAGGCGCGGGAGGCGGTGCGGGCCCTGGCCGGGTGCGAGGTCGCCGCGACCGTCCTGGACGGCTACCACGCGCAGGCGGCACTCGCCGCCTGCCTCGACCCGGCCGCCCCCAGCTCCGGCTGGACGGCTGACGCCTCGGACCCGGCGGCCGAGCCGCCGGCGGACCCGGAAGACGGTGACCTCGCATGAACCTGCTCACCCCATTCCGCAGCCGCCGCCCTGCGGGCACAACGGCCGGAAGCCCCGGCGTGCTGCCGGGCAGCCCGGACGCCGTCGAGGTCGGCGGCCGGTCGGTCCGCGTCGGTGACGACTACTCCGCGACCCTGGCCGTGGTCGGCTATCCGGCCGAGGTCGGCGCCGGGTGGCTGGAGCCGATCCTGTCCTACCCGGACCGGGTCGACGTCGCCCTGCACATCGAGCCCGTCCCACCGGTCGTCGCCTCCGACCGGCTGCGCAAACAGCGCGGCCGACTTGAATCGTCGCGCCGGTCCGACGCCGACAAGGGCCGCCTCGACGACCCCGAGCTCGACGCCGCCGCGGCGGATGCCGCCGACCTCGCCGCCCGGGTCGCCCGGGGCGAGGCGCGGCTGTTCCGGCTCGGCCTGTACCTGACCGTCCACGGCGCCGATGCCGAAGATCTCGCCGATCGGCTGGCCGAGGTCCGTGGCCTGGCCTCGTCGCTGCTGCTCGACGTGGCCCCGGTGACCTGGCGGCAGTTGCAGGGCTGGATCACCAGCCTGCCCCTGGCCTACGACGCCCTCGGGATGCGCCGGGTCTTCGACAGCGACGCCCTGGCCGCGAGCTTCCCGTTCACCAGCCCGGATCTGCCGGTCACCGTCGGGGACACCGGCATGGGCGTGCTCTACGGGCTCAACCTGGCCTCGGCCGGGGTGGTGGTCTGGGACCGGTGGGCGCAGCCGAACTTCAACGCCGTCATCCTCGCCCGCTCCGGCGAGGGCAAGTCCTACCTGGCCAAACTCGACCTGCTCCGCAACCTGTACCTCGGGGTGGAGGCGTTCGTCATCGACCCCGAAGACGAATACCTCCGGCTCGCGGAGGCGGTCGGCGGGACGGTCATCCGGCCTGGCGCCGCCGGTGTGCGGATCAACCCGCTCGACCTGTCCGCCGCCGACGGCGACGATGCGTTGTTCCGGCGGACGCTGTTCATGCAGACGTTCGTCGCGGTCCTCACCGCAGGCGACAACCCGGCCGCCGTCCTTGACCCCTTGGAGGTGCCGGTCCTCGACGCGGCCGTGCTGGCCGCGTACCGGGCGAAGGGCATCACCACCGACCCGCGCACCTGGCGGCGCCCGCCGCCGCTGCTCGTCGACGTCGCCCAGGCCCTGACCGACATCGGGGAGGCCGGGCGGACCCTCGCCTCGCGGCTGCACCCGTACGTGGCCGGGTCGTTCGCCGGGCTGTTCGACGGCCCGACGACCACCGCCCCGGAGGGGCACCTGGTCGTCTACGCCATCAAGGACCTACCCGACGAGCTGAAGCCGGTCGGCACGCTGCTCACCCTCGACGCGATCTGGCGCAAGGTCGCCAACGCGGCCTCGCCGGACGTGCGGCGGATGGTGCTGGTCGATGAGGCGTGGCTGATGCTCCGCGCTGGGCTCGGCGCCAAGTTCCTGTTCCGTCTCGCCAAGTCCGCCCGCAAGTACGGGGCCGGGCTGACCGTCGTCACCCAGGACGCCGCCGACGTGCTCGGCACCGACATCGGCCGCGCTGTGGTGTCCAACGCGGCCACACAGGTGCTGCTGCGGCAGGCGCCGCAGGCGATCGACGCCGTCACCGAGGCGTTCGACCTTACCGACGGGGAGCGGGCGTTCCTGCTGTCCGCGGCCCGCGGTGACGCGCTCCTGGCCTGCGGCAACAGCCGGGTGGCCTTTCACAGCCTCGCGTCCGAGGTCGAACACCAGCTCATCGTCACCGGCCCGGCCGCCGGCCGCCGCTGACGAGCCTCGACCGAACCCGGATGGAGTTCCCCATGCGTCTGGACCTGACCCTCCTCGCCCCGTCGTCCCCGACCCCGGCCGTGCCGAGCCCGCCGCCCGCAGGTCCGCCGTCCAGCTGTGTCCCCGGACACGACGGTGTGCCCGGCTCAGTATTCGGGCACTTGATGTGTGGCACCTGGGCCGATGGCGCCCCGGCCACGGTGTCGCTGTTTGTCCGCGACCACTGGCCCGCGATGCTGGCCGGGCTCGTGCTGCTGATCGCGGCCCGGGTCGGCTGGACGTGGTGGCGGCGGCGGGTGTGGCGCCGCCACGCCGCCCGCGCCCGCTGGCTGGAGATCGTCCCGCCGGTCTCGGCCACGCCCGCCGCGACCGTGGGCCTGTGGCGGCTGCTCGCCACGGCGCTGCCCGTCTCGAGCGGCTGGTCGTGGCGCCCGCCCCGGCTGATTTGGGAGGTCCACGCCACCCCGCGCGGTATGCGGTGCGGGCTCTGGCTGCCGCCCGGCGTCAACCCGACCGCCGTGCTGCGGCTGCTGCAACGAGCCTGGCCCGGCGCCCGCGCCGAACAGACCAGCGCCCCCACCTTCGCGCCCGGTGCCCTGGTCGTTGCGGTCGCGGTGCGGACGACGCAACCGGAGTGGCTGCCCATCGTCGAGGGCGCCGCGCCGTCGCGGGGGCAGCGGTGGGACGCCGAGGCACCGCCGGAGGAGGACCGGCTCCGGGCCGTCTACGACGGGCTCGCCGCCGCCGGGCGCACCGGCGGAGGACTGCTGCAGGTCCACGTCACCCGTGCCCCCGCCTGCCGGGTCGCCGGGTTGCGACGCGCCACCATCAACCCCGAGCGGGCCCGCCGCCCCCGCACCGGGACATCGAGGGCGGCCGGCCTGCTCGCGGACGGGCTCCGGGCGCTGATCATCGGCGTGCTCAACGTGGTCACGCCCGGCCCGAGCCGCAAGCACCAGGCCAGCCGCTCCGATCCCTACCTGACCGAGCTGGCGAGGCAAGCGCGGGGCAAGCTGGCCGCCGCCCCGCACCTGCTCGTCGCGGTCCACGCCACCACGACGGGGCCGACCGTCGCGGCGGCGCGGGCCGCCGCCGCCGACATCACCTCCGGGTTCGGGCTGCTGTCGGCGCACTTCACCCGCCGCTGGCTGCGCCGAGCCCACACGGCCGCAACATGGCGGTGGGTGCCCGCGTCGCGGATGACCCTCGCCTCGGTCGAGGAGACCGCCGCCGTGGCCGGGCTGCCCGCCGAACCCTCTGCCCACGGGCTGCCCGCCGCCGCCTCCCGGCGCCGCCCGGCCAGCCGCGACGTGTTCACCGCCGGACCGGCCCCGGTCACGCCCCGGCCGAGCCGCCGCCCGGCACCCGCCCCCGCGACGGGGCCAGCCGACCCGGACGAGACGGACCCGCCGGTCGTGTGGAGCGCGCCGTGACGGCCACCCGCAACGCCGCGAGCTCCGCCCTGCCGAACGGCCGCGAGCAGCGGCGGCTCAACCTCGTCCCACCGGCGCAACGGCACGGCCTCGGCGGCAAAGTCATCGGCGTAGCCAACGCCGGCCCCGCCGTCCGAGTCGGCATCTCCCTGCAAGACTGCCGCCACCACCTGCACGTCTGCGGCCCGACCGGCACCGGCAAGACGTCGCTGCTGCTGCGGATGATCCTCGATGACGTCGAGGCCGGGCGTGGGGTCGCCGCGTTCGACCCGGCCAAAGGCGACCTCATCCGCGACCTCCTCGACGTGCTGCCGAGCGGCTGCGGGGACCGGCTGGTCATCGTGGACCCGGACGAGCGGGCCGCCCCGCCGGCGATCAACCTGCTCGACCCGCAGGTGCACGGCGGGACCGCGCACGACGTGGCCGCCGCCGTCACCTCCGTCATGTCGAAGGTGTGGGCCCGCTGGTGGGGCCACCGCACCGCCGACATCTGCTATCACGCCCTGCTCACCCTCGCCCACCTGCCCGGCTCAACCCTGGCGCAGCTCCCGCGGCTGCTGTCCGATCCGAAGTGGCGGGCCGGACGGGTCCGGGCTGTGGTCGGCAGCCTGGGCGCGTGGGAGGGCAACACCCTTGGCGAGTTCTGGGAAGGCTTCGACGGCCTGCCCGCCGGGCAACGCGCCGGGCTCGTCGCGCCGCTGCTGTCCCGGCTCCGTCTCGTCCTGGCCCACCCCCTCGCCTCCGGCCTGTTCGGCGTGCCGTCCACGACGTTCCGGTTCGCCGATGTCCTCGACGGCGGCGTGCTCCTCGCCCGGCTGCCGAAAGGCATCATCGGTGAGGACGGCACCCGCCTGATCGGGTCGCTCCTGCTCGCCGGGCTGTGGCAGGCCACGGCCGCCCGCGCCCGCATCCCCGAGGCCGACCGCCGCGACGCGATGGTCGTGCTGGACGAGTGTCACAACTTCCTGCACCTGCCGATCGGCATCGACGACGCCCTCGCCGAGGCCCGCGGCCTGCACACCTCGTTCGTCCTGGCCCACCAGTACCTGGGCCAGCTGTCCGGGGAGATGGCCGAGGCGATCGACGCCAACGCCAGAAACAAGGTGTACTTCGCACTCGCCCCGCGCGATGCCGTCGACCAGGCCCACCACGTCCGCCCCTACCTCGACCACGGCGACCTGATGCGCCTCGGCGGCTTTGAGGTGGTCCTCCGTCCGGTGGCCGGCGGCCGGGTCGCTCCGCCGGTCACCGCGGACACCATCGCCCCACCCAAGCCGATCCGAGGCCGAGCCGCCGAGCTGCGCCGCCTCGCCCGGCGGCACACCGGCCTGCCGATCGCCGAACGCCGCGGACTGCTCGGCGACGCGGCCACCACACCGGTCGAGGCGGAGCCCGACGCCGACGCCGGCCGCGGTGGCGAGACCCCGTTGGTCGGCCGCAACACCTTCGCTGTTCACGGCGCGAGCTCACTAGAGGGTTCTAACGAGCGGTCCAACGAGGGTTCCAACGACCGCGAACACGCGGCTGAACCCTCGCCCATGAACGCGTCATCCCTGCTGGCCGATGACGGTGAGGAGGACTGGTGGACCGGAACCGACTGATAAGAACTATCACTCCCACCAGTGGTCAAGCTGCCAGCAGCTCCCGCCTCACGGCGTCCGTCGTCGCCGCCGAACTCGCCAGGCTCACCCCACGAGACCGGCTCCTCCTCGACCTCCTGGATCAGCACCAGACGTTCTCCACCGAGCAACTCGTCACCCTCGCGTTCGGTTCCGTCGGTCGTGCCCGCAACCGGCTCAACACCCTTTACGGGCGTGACATCCTCGACCGGTTCCGGCTGTTCCACCGACCTGGTTCGCAGTCCTGGCGGTGGACCCTCGGCCCGGTCGGCGCGGCCATCGTCGCGGCCGGGCGAGGCGACGCGATGCCCCGCCCGGCCGCCGTCCGCGACACCACGGCCCGGCTGGCGATGTCGCCGAGGTTGAACCACCTCCTTGCCACGAACGGGTTTTTCGTCGCGCTGACCGGACACGCCCGCGCCACCACCGAGGCGGGGTCCGGGGTGCGGTTGGCGCGGTGGTGGAACGAGCAACGCTGCCGGGACGCGACCGGCAACCTCGTGCGCCCGGACGGGCACGGCGTGTGGGTCACCGGCGGGCGGGCGGTGCCGTTCTGGCTGGAGATGGACCTTGGCACCGAGGCGTTGCAGCGGGTCGCGGGCAAGCTGACCGGGTACGCCGCCCTCGGCCCCCGCCGCGCCTACCCCGTGTTGTTCTGGCTACCGACCGCCGCCCGCGAGGCCAACCTCCACGCGCTGTGGTCCCGCACCGGGATACCGGACGGGGTGGCCATTGCGACCGGCGCCGACGACTACGCCGCCGCCAACGGTGGCCCTGCTGGGCCGGTGTGGCGCCGACCCGGCGACCCGGCCCGGGTCACCCTGGCCGACCTCCCGGGCACCAGGGACGGTGCGGCATGGGACGCCTGATCTCAGCGACGCTCAGCGCGGTGCTCGTCCTGCTCGTGGTCATCATCGCCGCTGCTACCGGCGCGGTGGTGGCGCTGTTCGGCGCCGGTGGAGCCGGTGCCGCCTCCGGATGCCGCGCCACCGTGACCACCCCCGGCGCGGCCCCCGCCGGGCTCACCGCCGAACAGGCGGGCAACGCCGCCGTCATCATCGCGGTCGGTCAACGCCTCGGCGTGCCGCCGCGCGGCTGGGTGATCGCCATCGCGACCGCCCTGCAAGAGTCTGACCTGGTCAACCTCGGGCACCTCGGCGACAGCAACGACACCGACTCGTTGGGCCTGTTCCAGCAGCGCCCGTCGCAGGGGTGGGGCACCCCGGAACAGATCATGCAACCGGACTACGCCGCGACGAAGTTCTACCAGCGGCTCAACCAGGTACCCCGGTGGGAGACCCTGCCACTCACTGACGCCGCACAGGCGGTGCAACGGTCGGCCTACGGTGAGGCGTACGCCAAACACGAGGCGCGTGCCGCCGCCATCGTCGCCGGATACACCGGTGGCGTCGTGTGCGACGGAGGCGACGGACTCCCCCCGGACGTCGCGGCATCGCTGCCGGAGAGGTTCACGCTCCCGCCCGACACGCCGCCGCCGGTGGTGGTCGCGATCGGGTGGGCACTGGCACAGCTCGGCACCCCGTACACGTTCGGCGGTGACTGCACCGCCGCCCACTCCGGGATACCCCAGCGACAGTGCGACTGTTCCTCGCTCATGCAACAGGCGTACCGGGCCGCCGGGATCGTCATCCCGCGCACCACGCACGATCAGGTCCACGCGGGCACCCTCGTATCCGGCGCCGACTCGCTCCGACCCGGTGACCTGATTCTGATTCCCGGAAGCGGGGGCACCCGCACCGACCCCGGTCACGTCGGTATGTTCATTGGGTCCGGGCTGATTGTGCAGGCGCCGAAAACCGGCGACTTCGTGAAGATCAGCAAACTCTCCGGATGGGTTTCTCAGATAGCGGCAATACGACGCATCGTGCCGAGCTGAATAGAGATTTCCGAGGCAATTGAGGTGCGCGGAGTGGCGATTCACCGCGATTGCCGATGAAGTGATATTCGTCACTGTTCTAGCCCATGTTTGCCCCGATATCCGTGCCCGGCCATCGGCCGGGCACGAGGTCCTTTCCGGCCCGGAACGACCCATCCGCACAACGGCCGTACGGCGTGCCGATCACCACGCCCACACCGACCAACCGTTGCCCGCGAAACGCCCGCCAGCGTCGCGTACAGCCCCGGCAATTGCTATGGCGTTAATACCCGCACCCCGTCAACGAGGCGTGTGATGGGCCGGGAACGGGTTCCCGGAAAGAGTCATGAACCACGGGGTTGACATTCGTTGGGTGAAGAGGGTCCATGGACGTGGGCAGCAACAAACGCCCCGGCGGCACCGCACCAAACAAATGCGCGACACGCATTCGCGGGACCGTCATTCCATTCATTCCGTACGGAGGTATATCGCCATGTCCGCGCCCACCGCCGAACAGACCACCACCGCCGCCGACACCGTCGCCCGCGTGCTGGCCGACCACCCGGACGGCATCACCGTGAAAGACCTCGCCACCGCCGCCGGGATCGGCGCCTCCACCGCCAGCAAGGCCCTGACCGCGATGGAAGCCGACGGCACCGCCACCCGCACCACCGGCCCCGCCAACGGCAACCGCAAGCCCGCCGACCTGTGGCACCCCGCGACCAGCGACACCACCTCCAACACCCCGGCCGACGACACCACCACCGAGGAGGCCAGCATGCCCACCACCGACACGACCACCACCGACGACGCCACGACCGACGACGCCACGACCGACGACGCCACGACCGACGACGCCACGACCGACGACGCCACGGCGACCGACAACGGCACGACCGACGACGCGACCGAGGACACCACGGCGACGGACACCACGGCGACCGGCGACGACGCGACCGGCGACGCTGCCTCGGGCGTGCCGGTCGGCGCCGACCAGCCGACCGCCGACACCCCGGCCCCGGCCGCGCCGCGCAAAAAGGACCTGCGGGTGCTGCTCATGGCCGGGGTGCTCGGTGATCACCCGGACGGCGTGAGCGCCGCCGAGGCCATCGCCGAAAGCGGCCTCGCCATCGGGGTCGGCGACACCATCCTGATCGCGATGGAGGCCGTTGGCGTGGCCGAGCGCCAGGCCGACGACGACGGGCACGAGACCTGGTTCCTGCTGGCGGACGGCGACCTCGACGCCGTGGACCCGGCCAACGCCCCGACCCACGTCACGTGCCACGCCTGCGGGCACGCCAGCCCGATCCGGCGCGCGTACAACCCCGGCCCGGTGCGCCGCACGCCCGCCCTGCGCTCCGCGCCCACCGGCCGCACCACGGTCGAGATCAACAGCGACGGGTCCGCGCGGCTGGGCAAGAACGAACTGCGCACCATGGTGGAGGCGTTCATGCGCACCCTCGGCCCCGGCCACCGGGTCACCCCCGGCCACGTCGGCCGCGAGCTCGGCCGCAGCCCCGGCGCGGTGAACAACGCCATGGAAAAGATGCCCGAGGTGGTCACCCGGGTCAACGACGCGCCCGTCATGTTCGAGACCCTGCCCAACCTCCCGGCCCCGTCCGCCGCCGTCGCGGCCCACATGACGCCCCCGGTCGTGGCCACCCCGGCGGCAACCACCGACACGGCCACCGACGCCCCGGCCGACGAGACCCCGGCCGCCGCCGCGCCCACGGTGCCCGCCACCGCGTGACCCCCTCCGGCGGCGCGTGTGCGCCCACAACCGACAACCGACACCGGAGGTACACCGTGACCACCACACCACCCAACCGCCCCCACCGACCCGGCCCCGCCCGGACACCCACGACCGATCCGGCCGCCGCCGACCCGGCCGCCATCGGCGCGCCCGCCGCCGGTGGCTTGGCCTGCCCCGAATGCCGGGAACCGGCCCGCGCGGTGCCGCCGACTGATTGGCCCCTCGCCGGGTGGGCATCCCGCCCCCGACACTCGCACCACGACGGCACCCCGTTGTGCCCCGTGCCCGACCACCCCGGCGGATCCCGACCGGCCGAACCGATCGCCGTGCACGGGCGCACGGCACCCGACCCCGTGTCCCCTAACGCCGCCGACCCGGGCACCGGCCCGCCGGTGCCGGTGCCGGTACCGGCACCGGCGCCCGAGGTCGTCTACCTGGTCGCGGGCGGTGACATGGTCGCCGTGTTCGCCGACAAGACGTCAGCCGACATCCAGAACCACGTGATGATCGGGGCCAACCTCGACACCACGCGGTCACGGCTCACCTGGGCGCGTTGGGTCGAGGTCCGTGCCGAGCTGCGCACCCGACACCCCGAGGTCGAGATCACCGACGTGAGCGGCGGTCCGTCGTGACCTCGCCCGGCGACGCCTCGGCGGAAGCCTTCCGCCGACCGTCCGCACCGTGCCGCCACACCGGCTGACCCTCGTTCCGCACCGTGTCCGGTCGCGCCCGATGAGGCCGACGAAGGCACGTCGCGGCTCCTGACCCCGCCGGCATCGGCGGAAGCCTCCGGCCGCCTCGATCGGCTCCACCGGCTGCCTTGATCGGCCGGTGGGGGTCGGAAACATTGTTCGTGACGGCGACGCCGGGACCGCAAACCCCCGGCGTTGCCGCCCCACCCCACGCCGTCTCACCGAAAGGACACGCCAGCCATGGCACACACAACCACGCCCACCCGCAACGGGCGGGCGCCCCACGCGTCCACGATGCCGCCCGGCCTGCCCGGACCCGGTACCCCAGCCACCAGCGCGACCCTGCACACCGCCGCGTCCGACGGGGCGGGGGTCTGACATGCGCCGATTCCTGCCCCGTTCGTGGGGACGACGCCACCAGGGCACGCGCCACCAGGGCACGCACCGCCCGGACGCGGTCGGCGTGGCCACGGCCGACCGCCGCCCCCCGGCGTCCCTGGTCCCGGCCCCGTCGCGTCCGCCGCAGTCCAGCGGTCCCCAGCGCCCGTCTGGCGGGTCACCGGGCCGGACGGTTCCCGGCGCACCCGCACAGCCCGCGTCGTCCGCCACGGCGACGCCCGCGCCTCCACTACCGCCCGGGACGCGCACCGTCCCGCCAGCCGTGGAGATCGCCAGCACGACGGGCGTCGACATCATGCGCCTCGTGGACGAGCTGTGCGTGGCCTACGCCAAAGTTCAGGTGGCGCAGACGATGGCCGAGTACACGGCCGACCTGGAGGCGCGGGCCAAGCACCTCGGGGTCGCGAAGTATTGGAGCAACGCCGGGCGCGCGCTGCATCGCACGATCAGCGAGACGCTCGACGATGCGCTCACGGCAGAGGCGGCGGTGGAGTCCTTCCTGCCGGTGCAGCCGATGCCGTCCGGCGAGGTCGCGTTCCGTGCCCGTGACGAACGTGACCGGCCCGTCGTCGTCCGGCTCAGCGCTGTGCAGGCCCTCGCGGTCGGCTCGCACCTCACCGCATACGCGGCGATCGGTCTCGACCGTACCGGCGGCAAAGCCGCCGACGTGCTGCCACCAATCGCCACCGCAGCACCGTTCATCCCACCGAAGTTCATTCCCGCGCCTGGCCCGGCCCCGGCGGCGCACGCACGCGGCGCCGCGACCCGACCGGCCACCCGCTAGCCCGCACACGGGCGGGCCGGGACGTCGACCCCGGCCCGCCCGCGCCGCCGCACCTCGACCACCGGAGGACAACCGATGCCCACGATCACCGCACCCGACAACATCCTCGACCACCGACACCACCTCGGCACCGCCGGCGCCCTGGCCGAGGCCCGCGGAGACGGAGCCTCGTCATGACGCCCGGATACACCCACATGAAGGCCGTCCGCAGCGTCGGACCGGTCTGCGGCGCGGACGACGGACCGCTGACCCGCATCACCGAGGATCCGCACTGTGTCACCTGCCCGGACTGCCCGGACCTCGCCGAGATCGAGGCCATGCCCGACGATGCCACCAGCGGCGGCCCGGAGATCATCAACGTCTTGCGCGCGGCCCGGTCCGGGCAGTGGCGCAAGGTCGACGGAGTCGTGCTGGACATGAGCACGGCGAACGTGATCCTCACCGTGTACGAGGCGGCCGGTGAGGCCGGACGAGCCAAACTCGTCGCGCTGCCGATTGCGAAGATGGCGGCCGTGTGCTGGCGCATCGTGGGCCAGCACTCGACCTGACACATGCCGACGGTGGCCGGTGGGACACACCCGAGGGTGCGCGCAAACCCCGACCGGCCACCTCACCCGCCCCGAAGCCACCCACGGCGCACACACGAAACCGCTTCATCCCCGGGCCGGTACCGCGATGGTACCGGCCCGCTCGATGTCCAGAGGCGGACCCGCACGGCCGGCATTGGCAGAGACCTCGGAACGAGGTTCAGGGAGAATGACCATCGTGGCTCGACGCAGGTTCGGCCGACGCGTCGCGTTGGACCGGGACGGAGTGGCAACGTACACGGGTGCGGCGCGCAGCACCGTCAACCACTGGCACCGCCACCGGCACACCACCGGCTTCCCGGCCGCCTTCACCGACGAGACAGGCCGGGAATGGTTCTGGCTCGACGACGTCCGAACCTTCCACACCGCGCACCGCGCCGCGAAACTCGCCGTGCTGACCGAGATCGACCGCAGCGGAGACCCCTGGGAACTCGTCGGCTCCGGCACCGCCGCGAAGATCATGCGCTACAGCTCATACCGCAACCTGCCCGACGAACTGCTCGACTGCCCCGACGCCACCGAGGAACTCCCCAGCGGACGGGTGCGGCGCCGCTGGCACCGGCGCACCGTGTGGGCCATCGCCGACGCCCGCACCGGCCGCCAGTCCACCGGCCGCACCCCCGGCACCACCACCGGCCCCCGCAAAGCACACCCCTACGCCGACGATCCGCGCCTCGCCACAGCCATCGCCCTCCTCGACGCGGCTCGCGCCGAAGGCCGCGACAGCAGGGGCCTCGGCGTGGAACTGGCGACCCGACTCGGAGTCACCGAGCGCACCGCGCAGCGCCTTCTCGCCGTCGCCCGTGAGGTGGACCCGATAGCCGGGTGATGCCTCCGGCCGTGCCCGCAGGCCGGACGCGACGACGCGGGTACCCGAGGTTTGGGTGTACGGTGAGCGACGTCGGTCGCTGCCCCGCACACGCGGGGATGAGCCCAAGAACCGCGCGCGACCCTCGCACTTGAGAGCCACTGCCCCGCGTCAGCGGGGATGACGATCGACACGGAGCGCCGGTCTGCTGACCGGCGCTCCCGCTCCGGCTGCTGCCGTCACCTCATATACGCCTTCGGCCGCGACCCGTTGGTGGACAGGGCTTCCGCCTTCATGACGGCGAGTAGCTCAGAGACACGGGTGTTGCGGATGGCGGTGCCGTTGCGGCGTAGTCGTTGGGCGAGGGCGTCGCGGCTGACCGTCATGCCTTCGTCTAGCAGCTCGTCGCGGGCTGCTCGGGCGGCCGGCAGTAGCGGCACAAGGTCGGACGCGAGGTCGGGGCGGTCCTCCGGCTCGCTGTCCTCGGTGTCGGTCTCGTCCTCACCAGGGTCCTCGTCGCGGTCCTGGTCCTCGTCATCGGGACCAGCGTGCGCAGGCGCATCGTCGGGCGCTGCCTCGCTGGTCGGCCGGGTATCTGGAGCGGTGGCAACGGCCGAGAGTGGCGTCTGCGGGTGTCGCACCGTCTCGACCGTCGGGCTTGCCGTGGGCGCCTCCGCGACCGGGGCGATGGGCGGCGCGGCGTCGAGGTGCTCTCGGATCTGGCTGGCCACGTCGAACAACGAGACCGACAGGATGACGATGAGCCCGTCAACGCTGACGGGCAGCAGATACGGCACTTCGCCGTGCTCATAGCGGCCGACGACGCCCACCATGTGCCAATAGCTCGTCCATGCGGCGATGCCAGCGATCGAGGCGGTGGCGACGATCCGCAGCCCGGCCCGGATCATGCTGCGGATCGGGACGCGCATCATGACCTCGATCGCGACGAACAGCGCGAGGGGCGACCACCCGGCAACGCCCTGTGCGATCAGGTCATGCTCGGCGTGCAGGATGTTCGTCGCCATGCTGATCAGCAGCGCGAAGGCGAGCGCGGCCCGCAGGATCCACTGCATCCGGCGCAGCCGGGCCAGGGTCATGACCGCACTCCAGCCACGATCGGACGGAGTTGTCGTTCAGCGAGGCTGCGGGTGGCTTCGGACGGTTCGGCGTCGCCGAGTTCGGCGAGCTGGGCCTCCAGTTGGCGCAGGGTGCGCCGGACGGCGTCGGGCCGGTGCTGGCGGCCGTGGATGCGCATGACGCGTTGGTAGAGCTCCTCGTTGACCGGATCGTATCGGAGGGCTGTTTCGAGGGCGGCTACGGCGGCGTCGGGCTGGTCGGTCTCGAGGAGTTCGGCGATGCGGGCGTAGACGCCGAGGATCTGGTGGCGGTGGGTGGTGGCGTAGTCGGTGACCCAGGCTCGGTCCTGGCCTTCGGCGAAGTCCGCGGCGTAGAGGTCCGCGGCTTCGCGGAGCGCGGCGAGGGCGGTGGTGTCATCGGTGGCGATGTTGGCACGCCCGATGGCGCCGAGCATCCGCCACAGGTCGACCTCGATGGTGTCGGGATCGAGCCGGTACCGGGTGGCGGCGGGGTCGTAGACGATGAACTTCGCCTCCGTGCTGCCGGTCGCGGTCCGCAGGACACGGCGGGCGGTGGAGATGTCGGTACGGACACGTTTGACGGCGGCGTCGGGGTTGGTGTCGGGGTGCAGGTCGGCGGCGATTTGGCGCAGGGTGCGGCCGTGTGGGTGCGCGGCGAGCAGCGCGAGGGCGGCGTAGGAGCCGCTGCGCATGCCGGTGGTGATCGGCCCGGCGTCGGTGGTGACGGTGACCGCGCCGAGGACGGTCAGCCGGACCAGGGCCGGAGCGTCACCGCTCGGGGCGGGCAGGTCGGGCACCACCACGGCGAGGGCCGGTGCCGTCTCCTCCGCGGAGGTCTCGTCGGGGTGGCCGGCGTCGCGCGTCTCGTCGCTGGGTTCGGGCCGCTCGTCGGGGTCGGTGCCGGGCTCTGGCCGGGCGGCGGTCTCGGCGATCATGTCGAGGAATTGGGCGAGGTCGGTGGCGGTGAGGGTGGCGAACCGGCCTCGGTCGGGCAGGGTTCCGTCAGCGGCGATGGTGAGGGCGGTGAGGGTGTCGGCGTCGCCGAGGATGACCGGGTGCAGGTGCAGGGCGGTGCGGTGCGCGCCGATCGCCGCGACTCGGCCAGCGTGGCGGGGGTCGCTGTCGATGAGCAGGACGTACGGGGGTTGGTGCTCGATGTGGTCGTCGCGGTCGTTGAGGTCGGCGATCGAGGGCGCGTCGATGGCGTCGAGGAGCCGCCGCCGGCTGATCATCTCTTCTTCGGCGTGGGTGACGGCGGCGGCGGTGTCGGCCAGGAGGAGGAGCCGTTCGCCGTCGAAGGTGATCCCGTGTGGGTCGAGGCCGGTCGGGTCGGTGCCGTCCGGGAGCAGCCGGGCGAGGGTGTCTGGTGTGGTCACCACGATGGGCCGGAGGGCTGGGGTGTCGGAGACCCCGGTGGCGAGGGCGCTGGCGAGGATGGTCCGTGCGGTGGCTTCGGCGCCCGGCCCGTGCAGGGCCACGCCGGGGCCGGGCAGGTCGAACAGGCTTACTTCGACGCCTCCGGCGTCAACGCCAACCGGGGCGTCGAGGACCGGTAGCGCGGGCCGGGCCGTCGGCAGGGGTTGCTCGTCGGTCAGCTCTGACTCGGGGTCGGGTTCGAGGTCGCGGCGGCCGGCGGCGTCGGCGAGGGCCAGCCCCGCCGGGACGGGCGGCCGGGTCGGGCCGGTGCTCACCGGGATAGGGCTGCCGAGGCGGGCGTGGCGGCGGCGGTGCATGCGCAGCAGCCCGGCGACGGCGGCGATCGTGGCCGCGAGGCCGAGACTGATCCAGCCCTGCGACGGGAGGGTGACCCCGGTCTGCCGGCTGTCGCCCGGGGCGGCGGCCTCGCCGGTGCCGGTGGCCTCGACCGTGGGGGCCGCGCTGGCGGGCGTGTTCGACACGGCGGGGCTCAGGCTGGCCGCCGGGCTCGGCGTGCTCGCGGCGCTCGGGCTGGCCGCGGGGCTCGCCGTGCTCGTGGTGCTGGGGCTGGCAGTGGTGGGTGGGCCGGGATCGGCAGCGCCCGGCGCCGGTTCGGCGGACTCGGCGGGTTCGACGGGTTGGGTCGAGGGGGCAGCCGCGGCGGGGTCGCGGGCGGGAAGGGCGAGGACCCAGCCGACGTGGATCTCGTCGGGGTCGCTGAGGGCGTACCCGTTGGCTTGGTGCTGGCCTCGGTTGAGGACGTAGATCTCCCGCCAACGGTGCGGGTCGCCGAGGTCGGCCTTGGCGATGTCCCACAGGTTGTCCCCGGCCACGACGTGGTGCACCCCGCCCGGCGCGTCGCTGGCCCACGCCGGTACGGCACCGGCCGCGCCGCTGGTGGTGGTCACTGTGAGGGTGGGGATCGAGGTCGCGGCTGATGCCAGTGCGGGCGAGGTCTGGGCGGTCACGGTGAGGGTGGGGGCCGTCATGTCGGCGGCGGGGGCAATCGTGACGGCGGGGCGGCGCGCGGCAGCATCCGCAGCGGCGGCGCTCGGCGGCGGTGCCCCGGCGAGGCCGCGCATCGAGTCCAGCAGCACCGCGCCGGCGATGGCGCCGACGAGGACGGCGGCGACCCACCGGATCGGGCTCCGGCCCCGAGCCGGGCGGCGGTCGCGGTCACGGTGGGACGGTGCGGCGGACGCGTCCAGGACCTCGACGAGCACGTCACGGCAGAACAGCAGCCACAGCGCCCAGCCGACGGTAGCGAGCAGGGCGAGGATCTTGTCGTCGGACCAGGGGGTGGTGAGCGCGGTGGCGAGGTCATCGAGGCTGGGCACGGTGGCGGCGTGGGACCAGCCGATCCAGTCGAGGGGCCAGCCGATGCACTGGACGAGGAGCCATGGCACGCCGACGAGGAACCCGGCCAGGAGCACGAGCGCGGCCAGGGCGCGCAGCAGCCGGCCGCCGGTGGCGAGGACTCGCAACATCTCGGGCGCTCCGTTTCGGGTGGTCGTTGCCGTGTTAGGGGTTCGGTGCGGTGACGCCTTGCACGGCGGTCGCCGTGGCGGTGGCCGACACGTGCAGCTGCTCGACGCCGACGAGCTGGAGGAGCTGGGTGTTGCTGGTGCGGCGGACGGTCACCGTGACGGTCGTGGTGGTCGCGGTCGCGTCGCCTTCAGCTCCGGCAGCGGTCAGCCAGGCGCGGGCGGCGCCGGCGGCTCGGGCCGGGTCGAGGACCGCGATGTTCGTGGTGCGGTACTGGACCAGGTCGAGTTGCTGGGCTCCGGCCCGCGCCGCGGCCTGCGCGACGTCGAGGGCCTGCACCTTCGCCGCCAGCGCGAGGCCACCGTCGAGGACGAGCCCGGCCACGCCCAGCAACGCCACCATGAGGACCGTGACGAACGCGGTCACCTTCCCGGAATCGTCACCGCCGGTGCGCCGCCGGACCCACGCCGCGACAAGGCCCGCCGCTGGTCGGCGGGTCATGAGGCTGGTCCGGGCATCGTCGCGGCGCGGCCGACCGCGACACCGCGCCACTGGTCGATGGGTGAGGTCGCGGTCGCGGTGACCACCCGGCTGCCGGGCACACCGAGGAGGACCAGATCCGCGAGGGGCACTCGGCAGGACACGGACACGGTGACCGCGCCGCCTGGGCGCAGCCCGCCGGTCGTGACGGTGACGGTGGCGTCGGAGCAGGTCAGTCCGCGTGCGGCGAGGGTGTCCCGGGCTGTCTGTTCGGCCTGGATGCGGGCGGCGGATTCGGTGCGGGCGATGGAGCCGGTTCGGGCCGCGCTGCTGGCGGCGGCGTCCACGTCGAGCTGTACGGAGGCGAGCCGCCCGCACAGCACGACGAACAGCAGCAGACCGACCACGAGCGGCGTGAGCAGGGTGACCTCGACGGTGCTGGACCCGGCATCGCCGGTCGCGGCGACACGTCTCCACCGCGCTGCCAGTCGGGTCCGGACCGTGCGGCTCATGGTGATCCTCCTGCCGTTGTCAGGTCTTGCGGTACGAAGCGTTCGACGGGCCGCACGACGACCGCCCGGACACTCCACTGCACGCCGGGGACGACGGTCGCGGCGGTGCCGGTCACCTCGACCCGGACCTCGGTGGCGGTGCGAGTGACCGAGACCGCCGGCGACTTGAGCACGCCGCTGCCGATCGCGGCGAGCGTCTGCGCTCCGGCGGCCTGGCCGGCGGCGGCGGAGCCCTGGTAGGCGGCGGCGGTACTCGCCGCGCGGGTCGCGGCGGCCTGCGCTACATGGGTCGCGTGCATCCACACCCCGGCCTGGATGACGAACATGATCATCAGCAGGAGGAGAGGCGTGGCGATGGCCAGCTCGGCGGTGGCCGCGCCCGCGTCGGGGCGGGTGGCCGCGCGTCTCCACCGGGCGCGCAGCCACCCTGCCGTACCGACCGCCGACGGGGGACGGCGACCGGTACGGCGGACTCTGAGGATATCGAGACCCACCGGTCAACCCAGGTCGAGGGAGTTGGCCTTGTCGACCAGCTTCAGGCCGATGATCGCGATGACGGCGAGCGCGATCGTGATCAGGACGGCGGTGACGACTACGGACTCGGTGGTGTAGCCGCCGTCCTTGGTGTCGCGGACGAGCTGCCAGCGGTGCCGCAGCTCGGCGGTGAGGTAGCTCAGCAGTGCGGACATGGATTGTGCCTCCTTCGGGGTCATTGCGCGACAGCGGCGCCGGGGTGGCGCCGTGCGATCGGGGGGCGGTGTGCCCCGGGGTCGAGGTGGTCATAGGCCGCTCAGCACGGCGGCAACGGCGGGGTACCCGAGGAAGATCAGGAACCCGGCGAAGAGCGCGACGATGGGTAGGGCCATGCGTTCGGTCGCGGCGTTGGCGTCGCCCTCGGCGTCGGTGAGTTGCCGCTCTCGCAGCGCCACGGCCCGTGACCGGAGCGAGGCACGGACCCGGGCGCCCTCGGTGCCGGCCAGGCCGACGCTGGCGGCGAGCTGCTGCAACTCCGGTATCGCGACGCGGCGGCCGAGGACGGCGAGGATGTCCCAGGGCGGTACCCGGGCGAGCCGTGCCTCGGCGAGGGCGTACCGGATCTCGGTGTAGGCGGGGCCGGTGCCGATCTGGGCGGCCTCGTCGAGGGCCTGGTCGACGCCGGCGCCGGACGCGAGGCTGATGACCACGAGGTCCAGGAACGACGACAGGGCGTCCCGGAACGCCGCCCGGTGCTTGGCCGCGTCGGTGCGGACCGAGAACTCGGGGGCGAGGAACCCGGCCGCCCCGAGGACCAGCGACGCGACCACCGGCACCACGAGGCCGGTACCGATACCCCCGAAGGCGAGCATCGTTGCGGCGACCGGCGGCAGCAGCACCCCGGCCAGGGCGGCGGTGGCTTGTTCGGCGAGGTGCACATCGGCGGGCTTGTCGATGGTGGCGAGGTCACGACGCGTCGAGGCGATGGGTAGTCCCGCGTGGCGCAGCCACCGCACCGCCGGACGACCCCACCGGGCGGTCCAACCGGAGACCGGTTCGGTGGCCTCATCGACGAGCGCGATTAGGCCGGACGGTGCGTCGAAGACTTTGTCGAGGCGTGGCGGCCGGGGGAACCAGCCGATGAGGATCAACCACAGGCCCAGGCCGGTGCCGACCCCGGTGAACAGCACGAGCCCGGTCATGACGGCATCACCTGCCGGTCGGCCGGGGTGTCGGCGGCAGCGGCGAGGACTCTGCTGGTGTCCGTGTCGCGCATGAGCCGGGCCAGCCAGAAGAACGCGAGCCCGAAACATCCGCCGACGCCGACCAGGAGGACGAGCTGCCCGGTCGCGGTGTCGAACGGGGCGAGAAAGCCCCCGTTGAGCAGCGTCAGCACGACGGCCATGGCGAGGGTCGCGCCGACCACGACCCGCACGGAGGTGCGGTTGCGTTTGCGGCTGGCGGCAACCCGCTGCCGGGATGCGACCTTCGCCCGCGCCGCGGTGGCCAGCTCGCCCAGCACCTCGCCGAGCTGCCCGGCGCTGCCCTTGGCGGCCATGATGAGGCCGATCACGACGAGGTCGGCGGTCGGGTCGGCCAGTTCGGCGGCGAAGCCGCGCAAGGCGTCCTGGAGCCGCCAGCCGCGTTGCAGCCGTAGCGCCAGCCGGGATACCTCGTCGCGGATCGGTTCGGGTGACTCGATCGCGCTGGCCCCGATCGCCTGCTCCAGCCCGGCCGCGCCGGACAGGTTGTCGCGCAGGGCCTCGGTCCAGGTGGCGATGGCTTCGATCCGGGCGACCCGGCGGGAGTGGCCCCGGTCCGGGCCGAGCAGGTCCGGCAGGACCCACACGGCCGCGCCGGACAGCAGCGCCGCGACCGGCCACCGGGTCACTACGGCCACCACGACACCGACCGCAGCGCACACGGCCAGCCGCCGCCGGTCCACCGGCTGGCGACCGGCGGTCAGCCTCGACCACCACGACGCCTCGGCATCGAGTCCCGCCGGCCGATCCTCCCGCCCGGTCAGCCCGATGGTGACCAGGACCAGCCCCAGCGCCGTTCCCAGCCCCAGCAGCGCCGCCAGGGGCACCGTCAACGTCATGCCGCTCGCCTCCTGCCCGTCTGCGTGCTCGGGCCGGTGGTGTTCCACCAGCCCTCTCGTCGCTGCAACAGCGCCGGGTCGAACCCGTGGAAGGCGAGCCGGTCCAGCAACCCGGTAGAGGGCGGCGCCCCGGGGACCGCGCGCCCGTCCGGGCCGGGCCGGAAGATCTCGTTGGAGGTCACCTGCAGCCCGTCGGCGTCCACGACCTCCCGGACGCTGGTGACGAACCGGCGGCCGGTCTCGGTGAGCCGCAGCTGGACCACCAGGTGCAGCCCTTCGGCGATGTGCAGGTTGGTGGTGGCCGGGTCGAGGCGTTCGGGGGCCGCGGCGGCGTAGAGGACGAGTTTGCGGAACACGCCGGCAGACGACGAGGCGTGGATGGTCGACATGGAGCCGTCGTTGCCTTGGCTCATGGCGTTGAGCAGTGGCACCACCTCGTGCCCGCGGACCTCGCCAACGAACACCCGGGAGGGCACCATCCGCAGCGCGTTGCGGAACAACGCGGCCATGTCGACCTCGCCCTCGCCTTCCACGTTGGCGTCGCGGGCCTGCATGGCAACGACGTTCGGGTGCGCGGTTTCGTCGCGGTCGAAGCCGAGCTCGTACGTGTCCTCGATCGTGACCAGGCGCTCCCAGGCGGGGATGGCCGAGGCCAGCCCGCGCAGGAACGTGGTCTTCCCGGCGCCGGTCGGGCCGCCCACCACCGTGTTGAGCCGGGCGCGTATTGCGGCGGCGAACAGTTCGGCGAGGGCGGTGTCGATCGCGCCGAGCTCGATCAGTTCGGGCAGGGTCATCGTCAGGTATCGGTGCCGTCGGATCGACAGCGACGGCCGCCGGACCACATCGAGCACGGCGTTCAACCGGCTGCCGTCGGCGAGCTGGAGGTTCAGCAGCGGCGCGGCCCGGTCCCACCGGCGCTCGTCATTGCCGGTCCGGGCTGCCAGCATCCGGATCAGGTCCACCATCTCCGGGTCGGAGTCCGCGATCGGATCGACCTGCTCGATCGTGCCGTCGGCGAACCGGACGAAGACCTGATCACAGCCGTTGGCGACGATCTCCTCCACGTCCGGGTTGCTCAGCCACGGCTGCAACCCGCCCGCCCCCAACAGCGCGTCAGCGACGGTCCGCGCCACCCGGGACTCGACGTGCGGGTGCAGCGGCGGGCGTCCGGCCTGCATCTCCGCTGTCGCGTAGGCGTCCAGGGCCTCGCTGATCAGCCGGCGGGTCAACGCCTCCCGTTCCTCGGCGGGCATCGGCGTGGTGTTGGCGGCTTCGTGGGCGCGGTTGGCGCGGGTCAGCCGTTCGGCAACCTCCCGGCGGATCTGGCGAAGCACAGCCGCGTCGAGGTTGGGCTCCGCCGCTGCGGGCTGCCCGGGGTAGCGGCGGCCGTTCACCGGCGCGACGACGGCCGGTGACGGACCGAACGGTGCGCTCATCCGGCCGTCTCCGCTCTCGCGCCCGCGGCCTCGTCATGCGGCGCGGTCACCAGCAGCGGCGCCAGCTCCCCGGCAACGCCCTGCAACGCCCGCAGCAACGGCAGCCGCTGCCAGCGCCGTCCCGCGACGAGACCACCAGACAGCAGCGCCGCTGCCTGCCGGTCCTCCGGTAGCGGGCCGAGCACCGTCACGTCGGCATCCGGCGCCATCAGCTCCTCGGCCAGATGCCGGCCGAGCACCTCGGCGACATCGGCCTCGCCGTAGAGCCCGCCATGGCCGAGGAGCACCACCAGGCGGCCGGTCACCACGTCCAACAGCTCGGCCAGGTGCTCCCGGACGTGGGCCAACCCGTCAGCGGTCGCCCGCACCTGCACCGCCACCACATCGGCGAGGGCCAGGACCGGCCGTGCCGGGGACGACACCTCGAACCGGCCGCAGTCAGCCACCACCAGGCGGCCCGGCGGGCTGAGCACGAGCTGGCCGGCGCGGGTCAGTTCCGGCAGTGCCGCCCGGCTCTGCGCCCCACCCGGCGGTGCCACCACCACCGGCGCGACCCGGTCACCGAGCGCCAGTTCCTGCGTCACAGCCTCGTACACGGCAGGGTCGCCGCCGGTGCCCCGGGCGGCCGAGGCGAGATCGACCAGGCTCGGCTTCGCGGCCAACCCGTGCCGCAGCATCAGGTCACCACCCGCCGGGTCGCACTCCACCAGCACCACCCGCGCCCAGGTGTCGGCGACCGCGGCCAGGCCGAGGGCGGCCGTGGTCACTCCCGGTGCGCCCTTCACCGAACACATCGCCAGCAAAGGCATCGTCAGCTCCCCTCCGGCGCGGTCTGCATCAGCACCACGCCGCCCGCCGGAGCCGCCGCCAACCGGCCACCGTCGGCCGCGTCGAGCAGCAACGTGACCACCGTCGCGCCCTGCCCATCACCAGCCAGGTCCACGGCGAGGACGACCGCCTCCAACCGCGCCGGCGTCGACGAGGCCGGGGCGGAGCTGCCCGCCGGTGCCGGTTGCGCATCGACCCCGGACGGAGGCGTCACGTACACCGACACCCGCGCCCCGGGCCCGAGACCCTGCGGGTACTGGCCGGGTTTCACCGCCACCGACGCGGTCACCTTGCCCGTCGGGGGAAACGCCGCATCCCCGACCACCGCCGGGGTCAACAACGTCCCGGGCAGCAACGGCACCACCGCCGTGCGGCCGACCACCTGCGCGACCTGCGCCGCCGGGATCAGCTGGACACTGCCGTCCTGCGCGGCCGACACCGGCCGCAGGTCAGCCGCCGCGAACGCCTGCCCCGCAGCCACCGCACGAGCCACCGCCAGCACCTGGACCCGGTCGCCCAACGCCACCGCCCCGTAGGCGTACGCCAGGACGCACACGATCACCAGCAGCCCGCCGAGCGCGACGAACGGCATCCGGCGACGGCGGCGAACTGCCCGCCACGGCCCTCGCCCGGCACGCGGCTGCGCCGCCCTCGGGCGATCTTCAGTACCTGTTTTTGGGCGCACGGCACCCACCGACATGACTATCTCCCCCATGGATGGCGCCGCTGTGGCGCTGGACGTCAGTTCGTGACGACGGCCTGCGACTCCTGCACCGTCACCGGTACGCTCGCCGTCGTCGTCAGCCCCGGCACCGTGCCGGACTCCCCGGCCCCGGCCCAGGTCACCTCCCACGTCACCGTCACCGTCACCGTGAACACGCCACCCGGCGCGCTCGCCGACGAGCGGGTGTAGGTATAGGAGCAGTCAGGCGAAGGCCGCGCTGGATCCATGCCCAGGGTCCACGCGGTGCCCGGACCGGCGCACACCTTCGTCGCGCCGTTGCCCATCGCCCACGACGCGCGAACCGGCCGGGCCGTAGCGGTCACTGACACGCCGGGCACCGAGGCGGTGGCAGACTTCGCCGCCCACGACGACGGGTCCATAGACAACCAGGTCGGCAGATTCGGCAACTGCTTACCCGGAGGATTCAGCTCGATGATCACCTTCGGCAGGTCCAGCCGCGCCCGCGCCTGACGAGCCAACACCGCAGGCGAGATCACCGGCGGCGCCCCAGCGATCCACACCGGCCCACCAAACCCCTCCGTGGCACCGGACGCATCGTTGTAGCAGGTGCGCTGATACCAGCCACCCTCACCCGAGGGCTGCCCACCCAACGCGTCGATGACCGCCTGCGACAGGTCAGCCGGTTTGTAGTAGCAGCCATCACCCCCGGCCCACGACCCGTCACGTTGACACGGAATTTCCACGCCTCGGGGGTCACGGCATTTCCCGTCGCCGCCCCCACCGCCCTTATTGGTGTTGCCGGCGTTGGTGTTGCCGGAGTTTCCCTTCGTACCGGCGTTGACATCACAACCCGGATTTGTGGAGCCTTCCGGGCACTGCACGCTGCCGGTGGCATCCCCAGCAGAGACTGGCCCCGGTACCGCCGCGATGGCGGCAACCGTGAGCACCGCAACCAGCACAAGGCGTCGGAACATGGTCAGCATGTCGCCGCCCCTTCGAGGACGAAGGAGGAGACCGTCCACGAGCCATCTGTCCGCGTCACGGTTGCGGTGGTGCGATGCTTGCCGCCGGGCTTGTCGTCCCACAACTCACCCGACGCCTTGTACTCCAGCCAATTCGTGGAATCGACGCAATCGAGGATCGTGGCCTCAGTGGGTGCCTCCGACGGCTTCAGCTCCGTCACCTTCGGGTCCAGCATCAGCGCTCCCTTGGAGACCTTCCCTTGATCCCGATTCGTGTAGAGCGAACTGACGATGAGCTTCAACGCGTTGCCCGAGGCATATTTGCGCAGGTCTGGGGCATCCGCATCGGATGTCTTGCCCGCCTCGACGAACGCCGCCCACATACCGCGGTACGCGACCAAAGCGTCGCGCCCGGCCGCAGCGCTCGGCGCGAGTGACGCCGAGGGCATCAACGACGACGGAGCGCTCGCGGACGGCTTACCCTCAGGCGTGCCCGAGCCGCAGGCGGCCAATACCAACGTCAGGACTCCTGCGAGCCCAACCACCCCCGTGTGCCGGTTCACGTGTCCGCCTCCTCTGTCGGCCATCAACCGCGCGCCGCATCCATCGAGCAGCCCGCGGGCGCCTCACCCGACTGCCGAGCAAGGTCACCTCACGTGTCTAGCCCGCAACTATCGAGGGTGACAACTACGCGCACCTGCAAACGCGCGAGTTTTCGGCCTCCGACGCGCGCTACGCCCTGCACCTCGACGCGTATCGCCAATCCGGCATACGGGACCAAAGAGGCAAAACGAAGTGTCGCAAACCTGACAGATCACCATATTTCGGTCGACCGTACACTCCGACCAAAATTAGTCGCAATTTCAGGAGACGCCCGTGCGTGAACGCCGCCGGCCACTTGATCGAATCCTCGAACTCGTCGGTAGTCCCGGGGTCTACGAGACGCTGACCACCCTGCATGCACGGGCCGAGGCCACCTTCGCACAAATCGATGCTGCGGCATACCCGAACACCGAACGATCCTTGCGCGCCTTAGCCGCAGAGGGCATCGTCGCCACCCCTCGATGCGGAACCTGGGACGGCACACCGCGAGCTGACACCCCCTTTACGCTGACCGCGACGGGCGTTGCGCTACTGGACAGGCTCGGCGCGCTCCAGGCGTGGGCCGATGACTTCCCGCGCAGGCCGGTTCGGCGACCGTTGCACTCACGATTATTTGGTCCATTCCGAGCGTATGGCGCCTAAAGGACTAATGGGGCAGTTCATCGCGCTGTCGCCTCGATCACAAATGATTCGCCGAGCTTGACGCGTCGCAATACAATGACCGCCGTTAGTACCTCAGCGCGCCCACGACGGGGGAGGTGAGTCGCGCTGAAGAATATGTTGCAACGCGTCCATCAAGCGGTCGACCGCACCTGGGGCCGCGAGATCCTCGAAATCCTGCTATCCGGACCGCTCCGGTACACCGACCTGTTCGTCCGACTCGGCGAGGTCGCAGACAGACCCGTCCACTCCCGAACTTTCCAAGCCACGCTTAAGGCGCTCATCGATCAGGGCCTTCTCGAACACAGAACCGCCCGAGTGCCCAAGGAATACGCGCTGACCGCCAGTGGACGACGCCTGACGCACGCGCTCCGGCAGATCGAAGCCTGGGACCAGGAGCACCCAGCCGAGCAGTCAGACAGCCGCGACGCATGACGAGCGCGGCCGGCCCCGTGGCCCTCGTAGCTGCGGCCACGGGCCTCGTTGCCGCCCTCCCGGTCGCCGCAACAGCCTACGCGGTTCCAGCCACCGGCCCCATCCGGCCGCTCCTTCGATGGTGCTCCAGCACGACACCAAGGACAGTGAGCGCCGCCTGCGCCGGGGCAACCGCCGCCATAGCCTTTGCAATCTGCCTCCACATTGGCTGGAGCATCTCGACCCCGGGCTACTGGCTGTTCAGCGTCCTTGGAGTCGGCCTAACCTATGTGGATCTTCGGCGACGTCGTCTCCCACACCTCGTCATCGGCACGATCTGGGCGATCTGTGCCATCCTCTTCACCGCCGAGTCTGTCTATCGCCACCAAGTCGGCGACCTAGCGGAGGCCGTGATATCGGGACTGGCGGTGTCCGCAGCACTGATGCTCATCGCATTGGCGGCGCCCGGCCAACTCGGTCTAGGTGACGTCCATTTAGCTGGCACCGTCGCCTTTACGCTTGGCTGGCTTGAATGGAAGAGTGCTGCCATGGCTATCGCAGTTGCCTTGACCTTCCAGTGGGTTTGGACAGTGATAACCGTTGTCAGGACACGCCACCGCGGAGTCGCCCTTCCGCTGGGGCCCGCCCTGTTTGGCGCGTGGGTGATTGCCATCATCTTCCAGTGAGACGGAGCGGCGGTGACTCAACGCATCGCGAGCAGCTAAGATTTACCGATGAGGCATTTGCTAGTTATGATGAACGACGGTGTTTTCAGCCGCCGTACAGGTGCGGGCCGCGCGAACGAAAACATGCTTCAATTCATCGGGTCGATGGGCGACCATTGGGCGCGGGTGACCATCGTCGCGACGAAGGTGAGCCCAGACTCGCCGGCCTGGGACGAACGAGTATGGCGGCGGACAGAGGCCCTTTTGTCCAAGGGCGGATGGGATCTGCTGGAAATACCAAACGGGTACGAACTGCGAGGCCGTTATGCAGGAATAGCTGAATGGTCCGCCATTTCTCATGCGGCTTCAGACCTTGCATCCCGGGTGACGCCTGACAACAGCCGTTCGGCTACCGGTCTATTGTCTTCTGACGTGCCGTTTCTGGGAGTCGTTTGTCCACGCGGAGTTACGTGGCTTCACGTCACGCACACACTCGCGACGCTCCAAGCTCCAGACGACGCGGACTGGTGCCGATGGGAAGTTGAAGCGTACGGCACGTGGCTTGCCCGCAATGGACGCCTCGCGGTGCCCTCGAACTTCCTACGCACAAGCTTGCTGGCGTCCTGGCCGGATCTCGCGTCGCGAGTGTCGTTGTGGCGGTATGGATTTCCGATTTCGGAACTCCGGGCTCTTCCTGTGGAGGATAAGGAAAGGCGTTCCGTCCTAGCGTACGGACGAGCGCTACCCAGAAAGGGGCTCCATCTGGTCGTCGCCGCTGTCGATATGCTCCAAGCATCTGGTTTACAAATACGGCTGACACTAATCGCGATTCCCGAAGCCGGAGCGGATGACTACTTCCGACAACTCTCCGGTGTGGCTGACGCATCCGCCTCGACTCGGCTATTAACCAGTCGGGTCGAAGACATGTCGGCTCTCTACGGCCACGACGATCTCGCCGCCGTAGTCGTGCCATCCATGGATGAACCTACAGGTCTGGCACCCGTCGAGACGTACTGTTGGGGTGCGGGCGCCGTACCAGTAGTGGTCGATTCTGGTGGATTGGTTGAGTCGGTGGACCACGCAACGGGAATCGTGGCAAAGGGCTGGGATGCTCAATCGCTGGCTGAGGCGATCCGCGCCGCCGTCGAGCTTTCCGTAATGGACCGCTTTCGGATGGTCGAGGCGGGACGGCAGAGATTTTTACGAGACTACCACCTTCACCGCAACGCGGTTCAGGCGATGACCGCTTGCGGCCTGCTGGGGAGCTAGTCGGACTTGCGGAAGGCTAGTCCTCTGCAGTTGTAGTGAACATCGAATGAAGGTCAATGATCATCGCTTCAAAGCGCGGACTATCCGGATAGGGTTGTAGAAAGCCGATCTGGCGCCACCCCCAGCGTCGATACAGTTCGCCGGCAGGGTTGTCCGATCGGACTAGCAGCGCCGCACGCTCCTCTGTGCGGCCACGCAGGAGTGCGTCGTGAAGTCGGTGGGCGATACCACGGCGTTGAAACTGCTTGCGAACCAGGATCTCTCGAAATGCGAACGTCCGTTGGCCTGTTTCTCGCGTGAGGTCCGGATCGTCGGAGCCCTGGAGATGTTGCCACCACTTAGTGTCAGCGGGCAGTGGACTGCCGAATGTGTATCCAACGATGACATCGCCAATGTGGCCTACGACGAGGTGAAAATCCGGCGCAGTGATGTAGTTTTCGAATCGTTCCCAGAACCGATCTGCCGAGTAGAACGGCTGATCGAGCAATTCGGCGCGTGCGTCCGTGTGAACCTCGATGAGGTCTGTCCGCATGGCCGGCACAGCGCTTGCTGGATGATGGGTGATCGCGAGGGGCTCAGTCACGTACGGCAGTTTATCCAGTGATGAGCTGCGCCGGCGCACTCAGAATTTCCTGAAGCTCGTGGACGTTTGAGTGTTGCTGCTCGGTTGCTGGTACGGCGCGCACGACAGAGCGCGCTACCTCGAGTACGGCCTCAATGCGCTGGCTGCCGGGCAAGCCGGACAGGGTTTGCACGGCGTGGTTGACGCCGTGTTGAGGATCGGTCCGTACTAGACGGAGTGCCTCGTGTAGCTGGACCTGCGCTCGTTCTCTGAACATGTCCGGCGCGTAGAGCGTAAGCGCCTGGCGCTGGGCGGTTTCGGCGCGTTCGGCGTCGCCGAGGTAGGTGTAGACGAAGCTCTCGCCGTGCCGCAGACGGTACTCCGGCCAGCCGTACATGGAGGCGGTATCGCTGGTGACCTGGGCGGGAAGGCGGTCGAGCACCGTGTATACAGCGTTCATGGCGGTACGTGCTTCGTCGTTGCGGCCGAGAACGGCGAGGGCCTGGGCTCGTCCGATCAGCGCAGAGCCCGTGCCCATGCCAGGGTTTCGGGAGATCGAGGCCGCCTCGTCGGCAAGGTCGATGACCTGCTGGAGGGGCTGATGCTCGTACAGGCTACGGATGATGTCTCGGCCACGCACCCAAACGCGGACCTGTGGGTCGGTGGAGGTATCGGCCATGCGGCGCGCGAATCTCCACCAGCGGCGTCCAGCGTGGATGTCGCCGAGGTTGCCCATGGTCTGGGCGAGGAAGACGCCGAGCTGGGCCATGACGCGGCTAAGATCGCGGCGATCAGCTTCGTCGTTCAGCCGTCGCATCTGGGTGTTTGCGACGAGCAGGTCTTGGGTCAGGTCGGCAAGCAGTGCGCGCGGGGGCATGGTGGCGTACAGGCAGCCGTAGTCCCAGGCGATAGCTTCCCACTCGGCATGATCGTATGACTGGCCGTGCGCGGCTGCCAGCAGGTCGTGCCGGAGTTGCTCGACGCCGAGAAGTGGCGTGGCAAGCCCGGCGATAGCAATGTCTTGGAGCAGACGTCGGCGGTGCACGTCGGTGTCCTCATGTTCGTGGTACGAGCGCCGAGCGCTCGCTGAGGTGTCGACCGTCAGCGTATGCCGCAGCGTGGCGGTCCGTGCTGCGGGTACGTCGGCAGCGGAGGAGGAGGATCCGGCGACGGCATCGCGTTGACCGACTTCGCGCAGCCCGACGCCCAGGTAGTCGCGGGGGATGTTCAGGCCGACCGCGACGCGCACATACACGTCGTAGTTCTCGATACGGCGCTTTCCACCGGCGATCTCACGGACGCGCTGCTCGCCGATATCGGTCGCCTGGGCGATGGCGGCCCAGCTCCATCCCCGGCGGTGCAGGAAGTTGAAGATGGCCTGGATGTCACGTTCGGCGAGTGCTTTGCGCATGGCGACACCGTCGATGTCGTCGGCGTTCCACCACGCCGGGTCGATGGGCTGGCGCGCTGACATGCGGTTCCTGTCCGGACCTGTCGACGATCGATGTGAGACGATTCGTCGACCATACCGGCTGGATCGATCGTATACCGACCCATCGCGAGGAAGTCGTTGCGACATTGAGCCTTGCTCTCACTGACCCGAGTACGTGACATGTGCCAGTGCCGCCGCCACCGCACTGGCACCTCACGGGAACGCTGCGGGTTATTTGACCTCGATGAGGAACCGGCCACATTTGAGGAATCTACGCGCTTGCGGCTGGCCGGCCAGTTCGGCGTGCGAGGTGAGTAGGGCCGCGAGGGTGCCGTTGACGTCGGACTCGGTGAGGGTGACGGTTTCCTGTCCGCTGCCGCTGGTTTCGGCGACCAGGCGCAGGCCGCCACCGCTGGCGACCCGGCGGACCTGGTTCATGCTCGGCACCTGCTCGGTGACCTTGACGAACAGTTCCCCGACGCTGGTGTTGTCGTGCTCGGCCCGCGTGACGGTGGGCAGGTCGGGAGTGTCGGAGAAGCGTTTCTGGGAGAACTGGGCCCGGAATCCGGCCCGGCTGGCCGCGGCCTCGTCGAGCCCGTGCACGGTGCTGGTCACATCGGAGGCGAGCAGGGTCTTCACACCCATCGGGTGGACCTTGCCATCAGCCATCAGCTGCAACAGCAGCTCGATCTCGGGATCGAGTAGCTCGGTCAACGCCTTGAGGTACTCCGGCATGAGTCGATCCGCCGCCGACATGAGCTTGCCGAACACGTCCTTGGGGTCGAAGGCCAGGCCGACGTAGTTACCTTTGCTCTTGCTCATCTTCGCCCCGGTGCCGTCGGTGCCCTCGATCAGCCCGGTCGCGATGATGATCTCCGGCTGCTGGCCGGCGTTCTCCATCACACGGCGGCACATCTGCATGTTCAGCAACTGGTCCAGGCCGCCGAGTTCGATGTCGGCGGTGATCTCCACCGAGTCCAGCGCCATAACCACGGAGTAGACCAACTCGGCCATCGTCAGGCCGCTGCCGGCGGCGAGCCGGTTGCGGAAGTCCTCGCGCTGCAGGGACGCGGCGACGGGCAGCTGCTCCAGGACGCCGATGAACTGGGGCAGGGTGATCGGGGCGAGCCATTCGCTGTTGTAGCGGAAATCGGCATGGTCGAAGTCGAAGAACGGGGTGACCTGCTCGCGGTAGGTCTTCATGTTGTGCGCGATGTCGTCATCGGTCAGCGGTGGCCGGTCGGCGGTGCGCCCGGACGGGTCACCGATCTTGGCGGTGATGTCGCCGACGATGAACACGACCCGGTGACCCATGCGCTGGAACCGGCTGGCGATGATCATGGGTACGGCATGGCCGACGTGCACGTCGGCGGCGGTGGGATCGATGCCGAACTTGACCACAAGCTGACGCTGCTCGGTCTTGGCGGCGGCCAGCAGCTCGCCGAGCTGGCCGATGGAGGGCAACAGCGCCTGGGTGCGGGCGGCGATCAGGGCGGCCTGCTCGGCGGGCGGCAGGTCGGACAGGTCCATCGCCCGGCGCCCGCGCAGCAGCTCGAGAATGGCGGTGAGTTCACTTCCTTCGCGCAGGTCGGGCGCACTACGCAGGATGTTCATCAGCGCCGTATGGGAGGCGCCGAGACGGGTCGTATCGGTGAGCATGGCGGTGTGTCCTCTTCAAGTCAGGCGTCGGGCCGTTGCAGGCTCATTCACGTATACGATCTTGAGCGTGTGGGTCCTGCGTTCCAGGACGGGCGGCTGCGGGCCGTGCGGTGACCATGAAGGTGTGCTCGTGATGACCGGCGCATAGGCGCGGGGGTCGATCGCCAGCAAGTCCAGCGCGGCAGCAAAATCGTCCCGGTCGTCGTTGACGCGGTACGCCTTACTGCCTCGTAGCGAGGACTCTTTCTCCAGGAGGGTACGAACCGGTATGCCAGCAGCCACGTTCGGGGCGTACACGCCGAGGGCGACCACCTGTCCCAGGGGCGCCACGGCTGTTACTGCTGTCAATATCGGTTCACTGCTTATGCCTCCCACCGATTCCAGTACCACATCGTACTGGGCTTCGGCCATCGCATCCGCAGTGGCCACGGAATCGGCGAAACCGGACATCCGTTCGGTCCGGCCGCCGTCCTTGACAACGATGGTGACCTGCGCGGCGGCCCGATGGCGGGCGTGGATGGCGGCGAGTGCCGCCAACGGTCCGTCTCCGATGATCAGCACGTTCACGCCTTCGATGGCTATGTCGTGCAGGGCGTGCAGCACGCAGGCCAGCGGGTCGGCCAGGGTCGCCACGGTGACCGGCAGCCGCTCCGGAATTGGGTAGAGCTGCCCAGACGTGACTCGCACCCGGCCGCTGAAGCCGCCGTCGCGGGTGTCGAACCGGCCGATGCTCGCGTCGTTGGGGCACTGCTCGGTCCAGCCGCGTGCGCAGGCCGGACAGGACCGGCAGGGGTTGAGCGGCCGGACGGCAAGCAGCTGTCCATCAGGCCCCCGTCCGACCACCTCATGGCCCAACGAGCGCACGTCGAACCCGGCCCGCAGTCGCTGCACATCGGAGCCGCACACCCCGACCGCGACCACCTCGATCTGGCCGGCGGCGCTCACAACCACCCCCGGATGACTGCATCGGTGCCACCGGACAACCGGGCGAGGTCGCGAAGCATGGCCAGCGCCGCGCCGCTTGACAGCACCTCGCAGGCCAGCGCGAACGACTCAGGGACGGTGCGGTGGGTGGTACCGAGGTAGATCAATGTCGCCGCGTTAACCGCGACGAGATCGATCAGCGCGCGAGGTGCCTTCCCGGCCAGGATGTCCACGACGATGCGCGCCTGCTCGGTGGCGGTCCGGCCCGGTGCCAGGTCGCTCAGGCTGTACGGGCCGACGCCAAGCACATCATCCAGTGCCAGACGGCGCATGTGCCCGCGTTCACCGCCACGCACACCGACGACGCAGGTCTCGCCGATGATCCCGACTTCGTCGATCCAGCGCATATTGTCCGGGGTCGAGGAGACCACGAGCATATCGCCGCGGTGGTAGCGGCGCAGCACCTCCAGCGACAGCGTGACGTCAGGATGCGCGATGCCGTACAGCAGGTTGTCGACCTTGATCGGCAGCAACAGTGCGGGGAAGGCCAACGACAGCACATGCGGGGCGAAGAACAAACCGCCGTAGGCGGCGTCGAATCGGGGCACCAACTGCTCGATCTCGAAAACACCCAGGTTACAGGCCCCCATCACCTCCAGCGTCCGGTCACGGTCTCCGCTGATCTTGACGCCGAGGTTCTTGAGCGTGTCGGCCGACCCCGCAACCGAGGACGTAGCCGCCGACGCGCACTTGGCGACCTTGATCCCGGCCGCTGCCGCGACGATGGCCGCCGGGGTGGAGATGTTGGGGGTCTTGACGCCCTTCTTGCCGCTGCCGGCCATGCCGATGACCTGTTCTCCGGTGAACGGGTGCGCGGGCCGGTCGGCGGGCTGGTGCACATCCAGTTCGAGGGCGGCGTCGATGACTCCGGCCGCCTCCTCGGCGGCCGGGCGCTTGGCCATGATGCCGTTGAGGAGTACGCCAAGCTGGGCGCTGCGCTGCCGGTCGTCCTCGATCGCCAGCACCAGCCGCATGTAGTTGTTCGCTTCCTCGTAGGTGAGGCTCTGCCCGGCGTTGACGCGGTGCAGGTACGACCCGAAGTGCGCCGGTGCCATGTCGAGCAGCGCGGCGGCGGGGCCGATCAGATCGGCGAACATGCTGTCCCCCTCGTGGTCACCACAGCTCTGTAATTGAGATCAGGTACTCGGCCAGCTCCGCCTTGGTTTTGCGCCACGCGGGCGAGGCTGTCGCGCACTCGTGGACCAACGCCAGGCATTCGTCGACGGGCCGGAAGAACAGTTGACAGACCAGCTGATACGACGGAGACGCCTCCGGCGTGCGCGCCTCGTCGCCCATAACCCGCGCCACGATTTCCTCCGGCGTCGTCTCCACGTTGATCGACGATCCGGGCACGCTCTTGGACATCTTCGGATACCCATCGAACCCGGTGGTCAGCCGCGAATAGATCGATGCCAGCGTGAAGCCGCGGCGGAGGCTGGTATCGGCGCCGAACCGCTGAGTGACCTCGCGGGTAAACCTCACGTACTTGTGCTCGTCGACGCCGAGCGTGACCAGTACAGCGTCGAAGTCCTGGCCGAGCGTCACGAAGTCGGCGGCCATCAGCGCCAGCGACACCTTGCGCCGGAAGGTCATTCGGCCGTCCACGATGCCCATGGAGGCGTAGTAGCCGTGGTTGTCCTCCTCGGCTCGGTCGAAGTCGGAGTCCTCTGCGTAGAAACCGAGGAGATACATGTTGCGCAGGCAGTCCAGGTCGTTGAACTGGTTGCGCAGGATGCCGGTGGTCTCGTTGAAGCCCATTCTGCGACAAAACCCGGCGAACCGGTCGGCCAGCTCGCGAGTCTGCTCCAGCGACCGACCCTTGCCATTGTGTGCGTCCAGGTCGCCGAGCACGATCTGGCACCGCTCGCCACCGTTCTGCAACGCGGTAATGCCCCGGATCTGCGACACCGTGCCCATGTGCGGCACCCCAGACATGCCGAACCCGGTCGTGATAATCCGCGACGGCTGAGGGGTAGCCAGGAAGTCGGTGGCCCGGTGGTGGCACAGCCAGCGCACGTTCAGCTCGCCGGCGCCGAGCCCGGCCAGGTCGAAGGTGAACCGCTCCAGCTCGAACGTGTCGTAGCCATGCTCTCGCACGACGTGCTGGTAGTAACCCTCGGAAAAGATCACCGGCTGGGCCGGATCGGTGCCGATCGGCGGACCAGGTGCGGTATTCGATTTCACGGTGCGCTCCTCTTGGCTGAGCGGTCGTCATTGGGTTCTCAACGACGATGCTCGATGCATCCGAGGGGAGCCAGACCATAGCGAACCTTCATTGTGAGGGGGCACCGTGGTCTGGCCGCTATCAGTGTGGGCGAGCGACGGTAGCGGGGTGACGATCCCGCGCCCCGTCGCTGGCGGTCAGCTGACCGAAGCGGAGCTACCGATCATTCACCTGATTCTCAACACAGACTGCAACGCTTGGCAGCTGGAGGCGACGTCTGGATCGCCTGGCGTGTGCAAGTTCTGCTATCGCGAGCGCAACCGCGTCCAGGCCGACCGGGACACCGTCCTGCGGGTCCTCGACGCCCTGCGCGCCGAGTCGGCCGCCCACCGCGTCGTGTTCACCGGCGGCGACCCGCTGATGCCCTACGACAACCACGTGGAGACGGCGGTACGGCACGCCTCCGAGCTCGGCTTTGCCGTCAACATGCACACCAACGGGCTGCTGCTCCAGGATCGCTTCCACGGCCTACGCGAGTGGATTGACGTCTACTCCCTGGCCATCGACGGTCCAGATGCGCAGCTAGCCGACTGGTTCCGCGGGCGGGGCTACTTTGACCGCTTCACGGCCAACGTCGCGATGCTCGCCGACCACGGCAAGACCTTGGCCTTCAACACCTTCACGGCCGCCAACAGCATCGGCCGCCTTCCGGAGACGGCCGCCATGATCCGCAGCGTCGCGCAGCGCACGCGGGTCGAATACTGGCTTATCTCCCAGTACCGACCGATTGGCCGCGCCGACGCCCGCAAGGCCGACATCTACGGCTACGCCACCGAGCAGTTCCGCTCCGCCATCGCCGCCGTACGCGACGACCTGGGCAGCGTTCAGATATTCGACCAACCCACCCGCGCCGAGACCGACCCCTATCCCTTCCGGGCGTGGGTGCTCGCTGATGGAGCGGTGACTGTCGATCTCGGCAGTGTCGCCGCACCCCGCAACACCGCACTCGGCAACCTGCTTGAGATCGGTCTCGCGCCCCTCATTCGTCAGGCACACGCGTTGCGTCACAACGAATTCGACCATCCGGACACGAAGGAAGGCGTGCTGTGAAGCCTGCCGAGGCGAGGCCCGCCGCGGTCATCATCGACATCGATGGCACCGTGGCCAACTGCCGCCACCGCCAACACCTCGTCACCGGCGAAACCCCGAACTGGGAGGCGTTCTTCGCCAGCGCGGCGCTCGACGAATCGCTACCTGAGGGCGTTGCGGTGGCCAACGAGCACGCCCTGGACTCCACTGTCATCTGGCTGACTGGCCGCCCCGAGCGCTACCGACAACTCACCGCCAGCTGGCTGGCGGCCCAGGGCTTACCCACTGCCAACCTTCACATGCGCGCGGACGACGACATGCGGCCGGCCGCCATCTACAAGGTCGAACGTCTCGGTCAGCTGCGCGGCAGCTTTGACATCGTCCTGATCATCGACGATGACGATCTGGTCGTGACCTCTCTACGTCAAGCCGGATGGTTGGTTCAACACGCCCAGTGGATGGCCCGATGAGCTGTGCAATGCGGTTCGCTCGCCGCACCTGTTCGTAGCGGCCATATAGGACAGCGATGGCTGCCGACTGTTGGCTCTCGTCTGTTTTCCAGGGGGCTGCTGGTCGTCGTCACTGCGTTAGCTGAGGCGGCGACCAGTCCTACCTAAAGCAACACATCAGTGCGTTGGGCGGAGACGCACGGATGGGTCATGCCCGCCGGTCGGCGGGTTTCCCCGAAGTTGATCGATGTGGGAGGACAAAGATCTTGAGTACGGCACAGCAGATACCGGTCCCTGCGGAGGGGTCGTCGCCGGTTGGTGGGTATCGGCCGGAGTTGCGGCGGACGCTGGGGTTCAGGGACCTGGTGTTCTACGGGCTGATTTTCATGGTGCCGATCGCGCCGTTCGGGATTTTCGGCGGGGTGTTCCAGAGTTCCGGCGGCATGGTCGCCCTCGCCTATGTGATCGGCATGGTGGCGATGGTGTTCACCGCGGCGTCGTATGCGCAGATGGTGAAGGCGTTCCCGTTCGCCGGCAGCGTCTACAACTACGCCGGGCGGGGCATCGCGCCGCCGGTCGGGTTCCTCGCCGGCTGGTCGGTCCTGCTCGACTACCTCCTCGTGCCGAGCCTGTTGTACCTGATCGCGGCGGTGGCGATGCACGCGGCGGTCGGGGCGGTGCCGGTGTGGGCGTGGCTGGTCGGGTTCGTGGTGTTCAACACCGTGACGAACCTGCTCGGCATCCGCATGACCGCCGCCATCACCCGCATCATGCTCGTCGGCGAAATCATCGTCCTGGCCATCTTCCTCGCGGTCGGCGTCCGGGCGCTGCTGGACGGCCGGGGCCGCGGCTTCTCATGGGAACCACTGTTCAACCCGAGCACGTTCACCTGGCCCCTCGTCTTCGGCGCGGTCTCGGTCGCGGTGTTGAGCTTCCTCGGCTTCGACGGCATCTCCATGCTGGCTGAGGAGAACCGGGGCGGCCCGCGGCAGATCGGCCGGGCGATGACCGCCGCCCTGATCCTCGCTGGCGTGTTGTTCATCGTGCAGACCTGGGTGGCCGCGCTCCTCGTCCCGGACCCGGCCGGGCTCCTTGCGAACGGTGATCCGGACGGGGTGGCGTTCTACGACGCGGCCCGGGTCGCCGGCGGCGGCTGGCTGGCGACGCTCTGCGCGGTGGCGACGGCGATCGCTTGGGGGGTGGCGAACTCCCTCGTCGCGCAGGTCGCCACCTCGCGGTTGCTGTTCGCGATGGCCCGCGACCGGCAACTGCCCGCCTTCCTGCGCAAGATTTCAGTACGGCACGGGGTGCCAGCCAACGCGATCGTGCTCACCGGCGTGCTATCGGTCGGGATCGGCCTGTACATGGCGTGGCGTTCCGACGGGATTGCGCTGCTTGCCTCGCTAATCAACTTCGGTGCCCTGGCCGCGTTCCTGACCCTGCACGTCGCCGTGGTCTGGCACTACCTCGTCCGCCGCCGCAGCCGGAACCTGTGGTCACACCTGCTGCTGCCTGTGGCAGGGTTCGCGATCCTGGCCTACGTGGCGGTCAACGCCAACGTCGCCGCGCAGCGCCTCGCCCTCATCTGGGTCGGGATCGGCGTGGTCGTGCTGATCGGGCTGTATCTGGCGGGCCGTCGTCCGGTGCTGTCCGGCCTCAACCAGGAGCAGTCATGACCACCACCACCACAAGCGCCTCGGGCGCCAACCGCGGGGTGCGAGTGATCGACCACCAGCCCGCCGGCCCGGCGCTCTACACCTTCGGCGGCGTGCCGCCGGTCGCGGAGATCCGGCCGGGTGACGTGCTGCGGACGTTCACCGAGGACTGCTTCGGCGGCGCGGTCCGCACGGTGGATGATCTGCCGTCGGAGGTGTGTGCGCAGTTCAACCCGGTCACCGGCCCGTTCCACGTGGTCGGCGCCGAGCCGGGCGACACCCTGGCCCTGCACTTCGCGGCGATCGCCCCGGCCCGGGACTGGGGCATGTCGGCGACGTTCCCGCACTTCGGCGCCCTCACCTCCACGCACACCACGCCGACGCTGCAGCCTCCGTTGGAGGAGCGGGTCTGGCAGTACGACCTCAACCTCCAGACGGGCACGGTGCGGTATGCGGCCCGACGGTCGGACTTCGTGGTGGAGCTGCCCCTCGATGCGATGCTCGGCACCGTCGGTGTCGCCCCCGCGCACGGCGAGGTCCGGCAAAGCATCGTCCCGGACGCGCACGGCGGCAACCTCGACACCCCGCAACTGCGGCCCGGGACCACCCTGTACCTCGGAGTGAACGTGCCCGGGGCGCTATTCGCGCTCGGCGACGGCCACGCCCGGCAAGGCCACGGTGAGGTGTGCGGGGTCGCGGTCGAGTGCGCGATGCACGTCACCGTCGCCGTCGACCTCATCAAGCAGGTGGCGACGCCGTGGCCGCGGATCGAGACCGACACCCAGCTCATCTCGATCGGCGCCGCCCGGCCCCTGGAAGATGCGTACCGGATCAGCCAGCAGGACCTGGTCGGCTGGGTCGTCGAGCTCACCGGCCTCGAGCTGCTCGACGCCTACCAGCTGGTGTCGCAGGCCGGGCAGGCCGCCCCGGGCAACGTGTGTGACCCGCTCTACACGATGCACGCCGCCATCGACACCGCTGTCCTGCGTGGCGCGACCGCCTACGGCGGTGCGCACCGGCGGTTGCGGGCGTTGGTACGGCCGATGCGGTGATGCGCGGATGACGTATCCGATTGGTGAGAAGCCGCCGCCGAGCCTGCGCCAGCCGCTGCGGGTGGAGTTGTTCTTCCTCGCCCATTCCGAGACCGGTGAGCGGCTGGCCAGCCTCGCCGCAGCAGGTGTCGCGTTGGCCGGGGCGGTGCTCATCGACGAACTGTTGCGGCCGGTCGAGCGGATCCGAGTGGTGGAGCGCCGGGTGTTCGTGACCAGCTTGAGTGTGTCCGGGGATCCGGTCGCTGATTGGGCGGTCGGTCTGCTCGCCGGTCCTGTCACCCGGTCGGCGTTCGCGCCGCCGCGCCAGCCGTTGCCGGTCCGGGACGCGATCCGCGCGCTCGCGGCGGACGCCTACGAGCGCACGGCGGCCGGGATGTATGCCGGGAACCTGATCGTGCAGAGTTCGCATCGGCGGATCATGCGGGGTCGGCGCCGGTACCCGCCCACCGACCCCAATGTGCTGCCCCGGATCCGGGGGCGGTTGAACAGCACCTTGATCGGGTCGACCCGCCCGGACCCGCAGACCGACGCGCTCGGCGGGCTGATCCTGGCCCTCGACCTGGTCTCCGAGCTGTACCTGGACGGCTCTGGCCGTGATGTGCGCGGCCTGCTCGGGCACATGGTCGACCGGATCGGCACGGAGGGACCGACCACGCGGCTGGTCCTCGACGAGACCGACCACCTCATCGGCGAAGCAGCCGTGCCGGTGTACGGATGACCCTGACCCGAACCACCTGATGCTGCCTGCATTCCGTATGGCGTGCGTTCCCGGACCGGCGGTGCCACCCGGCCCCGGGGACGCCGGGCGGCGGCCACCACCCTCCACCGCCGAGGGCCGGCCGCCGCCCTCGCGGGGCGGCCCGCCCGAGCCTCCCCGGCCGGGCCGCCCCGCACCGCGCACCACCGCGACGTCCCCGGGACTCGGCACCGCAAGGCGCCTGGGGGCGTCCGGATCGGTTCGACGACGCGTGTCTGGGCCACGGTGCCCGGCCCGGACACCACCCCGGGCGGAGTAGGCGTTGGAAGCGCCTCCTCGGCGCGGTGACGTGTGACCGTCACACGGCGGCCTGATCGGGATCCGACCCCCGAACGAGAGCCCGGCAGGGCGGCCGTCCACGTCACCGCCGGGGCCGCCCGCCCGCGTGTGCACCCGCGCACAGAGCAGCGGGCGGCCCCAACCCTGCCCGCCCAGCCTTTGCCCGCACACGGATGCACTACGAGGACCCTGATGTTGTCGTTTGCCGCTCGCGACCGGCGCGGGCTCGGTAGCGTGGCCGGCCGGCACCGCGGCGGCTCCGACCCTTCGCCGCTGTCAGCAGCCGGCGGTGGGCAAAGTCTGACCGAGGCGATCGATGCAGCCATGGCGTGCCTGACCGCGTACCGGTTCCCTGAGGCATATCAGCTGCTGGTCGAGGCGCGGTCGCTGATCGGCCACGGGGTTGAGGCCACCAGCACCGACGTGTTCGACGCGGGGCGGCTGCTGGCGGAGACCATGCTCGCCCTCGGCGACCCAGACCAAGCCGAAACACTGGTCGTCGAGCTCGCCGACGCTGACCTCGGCCCGTACCAGCAGACGATCCTGGCCTGCACCCGAGGCCGGGTCCTGGCCGCCCAAGGCCACCTCGACGCCGCGTACGCCTGCTACCACCAAGCAGCCCGGCAGGACCACCCGAGGGCACGCTGGCCGATGCTGCTGGCCACCGCTGGCCAGGCGCTCACCGTCGCGGCGCTGGGCCGCCCGCACGACGCCGAACCGGCGCTCACCCGCGCCTACCACCGCCTGCTCAGCGAATACGGCACCGCCCCGGTCGAAGTCGTCCAGATCGGCACCGACCTGGCCAGGCTCCGCCGGTCGCTCGGCTACCACGACACCGCCCGCAACCTCCTCGCCCACCTCCAACCAGCAGCACCCCGGACCCTCGGCGCCGCCCACCCTCTCGTCGAACAACTGGCGGCGCTCGGCCAGACGCCCGACATCGCCCTACCCGACCACGGCCGCGCCATCACGCCGCCCGAGCCGCCGAGGTGGTACTGGCTGCGGATCGCTGCGATCGTGTGCCTGCTCGCCGGCACGGTGACCGCCGTCGTCCTGCTCGGCGTCGCGCTGCAGCATCAAGTAGCGCCGCCGACTCCATCGCCGACCACCACCACGGAGGCGGCGCGCGAGTCATGGCAGCCCCAGCGCGCAGCGGCATGGAACGTGCGCATTGCGCGGGACACCGGGACCACGATCTCCATCGCCTGGGATGACCCCAGCGGCGGCACCGCCGCCACGGTCATCTTCCTCATCAAGGACGACGATCCGCCGGTAGTCGCGGCGACGCTGCCCGCCGCCACTATCAGCTACCGGCTCACCGGACTCGACCCGCACGCCCGCCGCTACTGCATCCGCGTCGCTGTCGCCTACCACCCCACCGCCGTCGTGGCCGCGCCCGACGTGTGCAGCACCAGACCCACCGCGAGCACCACACCGTCCGGCAGACCGCGATGACGTCGCCACCTCCGGACGTCAGCTGCCTACCGATCCCCGTGGCTGCGCTCGCGCATCTACTGCCTGCGCCGCAACGGCGCATCGTCCAACCGCTACCCCCTCCGGAGCCGACCATGATCACTACGGCGGACGCCGCCGCGAGCACCTCGACCACGATCCGGAACATCGTTGCCCGGTTCCGCGACCACGCGACCAGCCAACCCCACCGGATCGCCGTCATCGACGCCGTCGGCGCCACCACGTACGGCGAGCTGTGGCAGCAGGCATACGAATACTTCGCCTACCACCAGCCCGCGGCCGGCGCCATCGTGCCCATCGCCGTACGACCGGCCAGCGCCACCCTCGCCGCGACACTCGGCGTCTGGCTCGGCGGCGGCATCCCACTGCCCATCCCCAACACCACCAGACCAAAGCTCGTCGCCACCGCCGTGCAACGCGCCACCCGCCACACCCACCACTGCCGGCCGTGGCGTGCGCACCTGCACGCCGAACAGGGCAGCCGATACGTCTACCTCGCTGGCGGTGAACCACCCACCGTCCCCCGCATCGCCGACGCCATCGGCCTCACCCCCGGCGGTATCGCCCTCATCGCCGCCCCACTGCACCGCGCGGCCATCTTCGACATCGCCATCCGGCAGCTGTGCACCGGCGGCACCATCGTGCTGCGCCCCGATTTCACCACCGACGACTGGCTGGCCACCGCCGTCGAGACCGGCGCCGACTGGGCCATCCTCGCCCCCGGCATGGTGCTTGCCCTCCTGCAACACCAGGACACCATGGCCGGCTGGCTCACCGTGGCCACCCGCACACTCCGACGCGTCGTGGTCCCTGCCACGGTGCCCGCCATCAACGTCGACCACCTCGCCGCCCTCACCACCGGCACCGACACCACCGTCACCGTCTGGTACCACGCCCCCACCTACGACGGCGCCCACACCACCAGCCAACCCTTCACCGTCCTCGCCCCGCTACCCGGCACCCGGCTCCGCGTCGTCGACCCCACCGGCCGACCCACCCCGCCCGGCATGCCCGGCCTCATCGAAGGCGCCAGCAGCAGCGACGCCACCGCCCACCGCGCCGACCAGCCCTGCCCCCCACCCACCGCCTGGCGGACCATCGGCGACATCGGCACCCTCACCCCCGCCGGCAACCTCACCCTCACCCGCCTGGAACCAGCCAACCACTACCTCGACCCGTACGGCGTCCGGACCAGGGTCACCGCCCTCCGCCAAGCCCTCACCGACCACCCCGACCTGACCTCCACCGCCGTCTACATCGTCCCCGACCAACAGGGACTACGCCGCGCCCACGTCCAGGCATGGACCACCACAGCCCTCACCGCCACCGCGCTCGCGCACCACTGCGCTGCGCACGGTGCCGCCATTACCGCCGAACAGATCACCATCACCACCGACCAGGCAGCGCCAACAGCAGCCGGCGCCCGATGAACCGCCTGGTCGCGCAGGTGCACGCCGTCCTGATCGCGTGCCGCAACCGGCTTCAAGCCGTCGGCTCCGGCCGCCGGCGGAGAGCCAACTCGGGAAACGTTCAACGCGAACCGTTGCTCGACAGCGCAGCGTCGACTGCTTTCCAGACATTCGCCACCACGCATAAACTGCTGCTGTCGCTCGACGCACCAGAATGTGACGGACAATGCGGGACTCCCGCCCTGTACGACCGCAGCACAAGTACCTGGCGCCACCTCGGCGACCTCACCCCCTGCCGCCGACCGATCGCCCAGGCCAACCACCCAGCGTGGCCACAGAACCGTCCGGCTTCACCCAATCGGCGTCCTCTGTGAGCCCCTCGCGTTGTTGATCATGGCCGAGCTCGTCACCCGCGTCCCCGTGGGCCACCGCGCCCGCGGCCTGGTCCGCATCTCCGCCACCTCGGCCATTGCCGGTATCGCCGCAACGAGCCCGGAACGAACTGGCCCGCGAAGGCCACCCTGTCAGTCGTGACGCCCTCGCCCGGCGGCTGCGCCGCAACGGTCACTCCATCCGCAACAGCGGCGTATCCGAACTGCTCACCGCACTGCGTCAGGAGCCGACATCGATCAATGATCGCCGCACCGCGTCGACGTAGTGAGCCCGGCGTTCCGCGACCGGCTTGACGCGAGGCGGCGTGATTCCAGCGGATCATTTCGACGTGACCAGTCACGTCGTGGAGGTCAGGCTGCAACGCCATAATGGCTCGTCGGCGTCGCGACACTGCGGTGCTCGTGGGTGGGGTGGATCGATCGTCCGTGAAGTCGCGCGGGACGTGGCTTCACGGTTCTGTGTTTGGTGGGTCGCGTAGTATCTCGTGGGCGTCTGGTGCGAGGGGGCGGTATGGACAGGCGGTTGGCTGAGCTTGCCCGGTCTTCGTCGAACTTTGGTCGTTTGTTTGTGTACAGTCCGTTGCTGGCGCTGTATGGAGCGCAGGCGGAGTCGGTGGCGTTCACCGATGCCAATGCTGCGTTGGTGCATATGCGGCAGTTTGGTGAGGTTCTCGCCGAAGAACTGATTACCCGCTCGGGGTTGCGGGTGCATGGGGACCGTCAGGTGGACCGGCTGGCGGTGCTGGCGAATGCGGGGATGTTGACCCGGGAGGTGCGGGCGGCGTTTGACACGCTGCGTATGTCGGGGAATCAGGCGGCGCACCGGCACATGTTCGACACTGCTCGCGCGCTGGAGGCTATTCGGCTGGCGTGGGAGTTGGGGGTGTGGCTGCACCGGGCGTTGTCGGGCGACCGCGCGGTGGAGGGCTTCGTTCCCCCGGCTGAGCTGGCGGTTGCCGATCCGGCCGAGCTAGCTGAGTTGCGCAGGCTTCTGGAGCGTGACCGGCAGGCGCTTGCGGAGTCGAAGCTTCGGCTTGGTGAGGCCGTGGACATGGCGCAGGCGCATGAACGGGCGTTGGTCGAGGCGGAGTCCATGATCGCGGTGTCCCGTGCCCTGCATGAGGAGTTGCGGTCGCGGAACGCGGCGTTGCTGGCGGAGTTGGATGCATTGGGGGCGGCGCAGCAGGCTGCGTTCGCTGCGGTGAAGGAGCATCCTGCCCGGGTCTCGGCGGCGCAGCGGGAGACGATCGTTGAGCGGGCAACGCGGCCAGCGCCGTTGACCGAGGCGCAGGCCCGTCGGGTCATTGACCGGATGCTCACCGACGCGGGCTGGGCTGTGCAGGATATGCGGGATCTGAATCCGCTGGCTGGGCGCGGGGTTGCGGTGCGGGAGTTCCGGCTGGCATCCGGGCCTGCGGATTACGTGCTCTACGTCGACGGCGTGATCGTGGGGGTCGTCGAGGCGAAGCGAGAGGGCGAGTCGCTGACGGCTGCGCAGGCGCAGAACGCCCGATATGCCAAGGGTGTGCTCAAGGAGCATTCGCTCGCAGTGTGGCGGCAGGACGAACCGTTGGCGTTCCGGTATGCCACGACCGGTACGGAGACGGTGTTCCTCAACCGTCTCGATCCGCAGGCGCGTAGCCGGGAGGTGTTCTCGTTCCACCGGCCGGAGACGATTTCCCGGTGGATGCGTCAGGCCCAGGAGCACCCTGAGACGCCAACCTTCCGGGCGCGGTTGCGTGCACTGCCAGCGTTGGAAACGAGCGGACTGCGACCGGCGCAGATCGAGGCGATTACCGGCCTGGAAGCGTCGCTGGCACAGGATCTGCCGCGAGGTCTGATCCAGATGGCGACAGGTGCCGGGAAGACCTTCACTGCCGTGACAGAGGTGTACCGGCTGCTCAAACACGTGAAGGCGCAGCGGGTGCTGTTCCTGGTCGACCGTAACAACCTCGGCCGTCAGGCGCTTGCGGAGTTCCGCAACTATGTTCCGCCGGATGATGGGCGCAAGTTCGCCGAACTGTACAACGTTGAGCGGCTTGCCGGTGACACCGTGCAAGAGTCGTCCAGCGTCGTGATCTGCACGATCCAAAAGATGTACGCCTTGCTGCGGGGCGAGACGGTCGTCAACGACGACGCGGCCGATGACGCTGGTGACGACGCCGACGTGAACGCCGGTGACGACACCTACGCGGCGGATGCACCGGTCGAGGTGGTCTACAACCCGCGTGTGCCGCCAGAGTCGTTTGACCTGATCGTGGTCGACGAATGCCACCGGTCGATCTATGGGTTGTGGCGTGGCGTGCTGGACTATTTCGATGCGCACATCGTCGGGCTCACCGCGACCCCGACCAAGCAGACGCTCGGGTTCTTCCACCAGAACCTGGTCTCGGAGTACACCTACGAGCTGGCCGTCGCTGACGGGGTGAACGTCGACTTCGACATCGTCCGCCTGTCGACGCAGATCGGCACCGAGGGCTCCTTGATCGATGAGGGCACCACCGTCAAGATCCGCAATCGGGCGACCCGTGCTCAGCGGTACGAGCAGCTCGACGACGACTTCACCTACACCGGGCGGCAGCTCGGCCGGTCCGTTATCGCCGAGGACCACATCCGCACCGTGCTGGCCACCTACCGGGACAACTGGCGGTCGTGGTTCCCCGACCGGGATGTGCTGCCCAAGACGCTGATCTTCGCGGCGGACGACAACCACGCCGAGGAGATCCTGCAGCACGTCAAGCTCGTCTTCGGCAAGGGCGACGCCTTCGCCACGAAGATCACATACAAGGTCCGGGCCGCTGGGAAGAACCCGGACAGCCTCATCAACGACCTCCGGCACGACCCCGAGCTGCGGGTCGCGGTCACCGTCGACATGATCGCCACCGGCACCGACGTCCGCGCCCTCGAATGCGTGATCTTCATGCGTGCCGTACGCAGCGCTGTGCTGTTCGAGCAGATGAAGGGCCGCGCCGCCCGCACGCTCGACAACGACGAGCTGCGCGAGGTCACCCCGGGCGCTGGCCCGGACATCGCCAAGACCCGCTTCATCTTGCTCGACGCCGCTGGCGTCACCGACTCCCCGCTCGTGGACGCCAAACCGCTCACCATGGCCAGCGAGAAACAGGTCAGCCTGGATAAGCTGTTGCAGAAGTGCGCAAGCCTGTCCATCGACGCCACCGAAGCCGCCACCCTCGCCGGACGGCTGTCGCGACTCAACCAGCAGATCACCCCCGCGGAGCGGCAGGAACTCGCCACCGTCGGCGGGCTCAGCATCGCTGCGCTGGCCCGGAATATCGTTGCCGCGATCGATCCCGACGCCCAAGAGCAGGCACAGCTCACCGGCGGCGACGCCGCAGCCCGGCAGCTCGTCGCCCAAGCCATCACGCCCCTGACGAGCAATCCCGACTTCCGCGTCCGGATCCTGGAGATCCGCCGCGACCATGACATCACCTACGACGCCACCAGCACCGATCAGATCACCCGGCTCGAACTCGTTCCGCGCGAGGAACGCGCCGCCTCCGTCATCGGCTCCTGGCACGCCTACCTCGACGCGCACCGTGACGAGATCACCGCGATCCACGTCCTGACCAACACCCGCGGCGGCGGGCGCGACGCCTTGGCCAAACTCGGCGAGATCGCCGCCCGTATCCGCCGCCCCCCGTACACCTGGACCCCAGCCGTCCTCTGGGACGCCTACGAAACCCTCGACAAGGCCGCGACCACCCCGGACGGCGACGCCGGCCTGCCAGACCTCGTCAGCCTCATCCGCTACGAGCTCGGTCTCGACACCGACCTGCGGCCGTATCGCAGCGTCGTCGAAGAACGCTTCGCCGGCTGGCTGTTGCGCCAGGAGCAGGCCGGGGTCCACTTCACGATCGAACAGCGGTGGTGGCTCGAACACATCCGCGACACCATCGCCATCGGGGTCGGCGTTACCGTCGAGGACATCAATGACATACCCTTCACCGAGCGCGGCGGCCAGGCCGGACTCGTCAGACACTTCGGCGGGCGAGACCAGGCCCGAACCCTCATCACCGAACTGGATCGAGAACTAGCTTGACCGAGGAACTCCCTAAAGGTTGGGCTCGCGTCCGGCTAGGCGACATTCTGCTCGGTATTGAAGCCGGAAAGTCGTTTACATGCGAGCCGCGTCCCGCCGAACCCGACGAGTGGGGCGTAGTCAAGGTCAGCGCGATGACGTGGGGAACCTTCAACGAGAAGGAAAACAAGGCACTTCCTGCGCATCGTGAGCCAGACCCTAGGTTCGAGATTCAGCCCGGCGACATCCTTGTCAGCCGCGCTAACACTGAGGCGTACGTGGGCGCCCCGGTTCTCGTCGGCAAGTGCCGGCCGCGCCTGCTCTTGTCGGATAAAAGCCTTCGGTTGAAGCCTGTAGATGGAATTGATCCACACTGGCTCGTCTATGCCCTTGCCTCCCCGACTGCCCGCCGACAGATCTCGGCCGGATCTACCGGTGCCCAGCAGTCGATGCGCAACATTTCGCAGAGCGCACTCGCCGAAATCGAAGTACTACTTCCGCCAACGGTCGAGCAGAAGCGCATTGTCGATGCCCTCGAAGATCACCTTTCACGCTTGGATGCCGCAGAGAAGAGTCTGGGTGTCACACTTCGGCGACTTGACCGCCTGCGAGAGGCCGTGATGGTGCCGACGAATCGGATCGCCGTGACACGTCCATCCGAGGCGGCACATTTCCCGTCGCCTGCGGGTGTTGACGACGGCGAGCTTCCGTTTATCCCATCGTCGTGGCGCTGGATGCGACTTGGCGAAGTGGCCGATGTTGTCGGCGGGGTCACAAAGGATGCAAAGAGGCAAGCAGGCGACGACTACGTCGATGTTCCATACCTGCGCGTCGCCAACGTGCAGCGGGGACACATCGACCTAACTACTATCGCGCACATCCGCGTCCCGAAGGCGAAAGCAGCACATCTTTTCCTCCAGTTTGGCGATGTCCTGTTGAATGAGGGTGGAGACCGCGACAAGCTCGGGCGAGGATGGATCTGGGAAGATCAGATCCCGGAGATGATCCATCAGAACCACGTCTTCCGCGCACGAATCAAGGACCAGATGCTTGACCCCAGATTGCTCGCATGGCATGCGAATGGGTTCGGCCGTAGATGGTTCGAGGCGAACGGCAAGCAGAGCGTCAACCTGGCCTCGATTAGCCTTCGTAAGATCAAGATGTTCCCCGTTCCGATTCCACCCAAGGCCGAACAGGCTGCGATGGCGCAGGAGATCGAGGAGCAGTTATCCATACTCGACAACGCCGCGGATCTGAGCAGAGCTGCGCATCGCAAGGCGGCCGCTCTCCGACGTGCACTGCTGACATACGCCTTCTCGGGCAAGCTCGTTCCTCAGAACCCCGAGGACGAACCGGCGTCGGAGCTACTGACTAGAGCCAAAGGCGCACTAGTGGGTGGTCTCACGAGCCCTCGCGTGCCACATGCCAGATCGGCCGCGGTAGTGCCGAAACTAGCTCGCGGTGCACCGAGTGGAATTCAGGAGGAGTTGCCGCTGTGAGCGTTGACACGAGTGCCGCCACTGCCCGGGCCGAGACGAATTCCCTTGTCGCGAAGCTGTGGAACTACTGCACAGTCTTGCGCGACGACGGCCTTTCAACGATCGACTACGTGGAGCAGCTGTCCTACCTGCTGTTCCTGAAAATCGCGGACGAGCAGTACCGAAACGATCTGAGCGACGCGCCGAAACGGATCGTGCCAGAGAATCTGGACTGGCCGTCGCTAATCGCTAAGCAGGGCGAGGAGTTGGAACGGCACTATCGACATGTCCTGATCGAGTTGGCCAAGCACCCGCACACCAACCTCGGCACGATCTTCGCGAAGGCCCAGAACAAGATCGCCGACCCTGCGAAGCTCCAGAAACTGGCCGTCGATCTGATCGGCAAGCAGGAATGGGCGGCTGCCGGCGTCGACATCAAGGGCGACGCCTATGAAGGATTGCTCGCCAAGGGCGCCGAGGACATCAAGACCGGCGCCGGCCAGTACTTCACCCCACGCGCCCTGATCGACGCCATGGTGGAGGTCACCCAGCCCACTCCGGACGAGACAATCCTCGATCCGGCCTGCGGCACCGGCGGGTTCCTCATTGCCGCCCACGCCTACATCGCCCGTGAGTACCACAACCGCATGACCAAAGCCCAGCGCGAGCGCCTATCCAGCGGCGCCATCCGCGGGGTCGAACTGGTGGCTGGAACGGCTCGCCTGGCCGCGATGAACATGCTCCTACACGGCGTCGGCGCCAGCGACGGCCCATCCCTCATCGATGTCCGCGACGCCTTGGCGAAACAACCAACCGGCAACGAGCGGGTGTCGCTCATCCTGGCCAACCCGCCCTTCGGCAAGAAGTCCTCGATCACCGTCTACGGCACCGACGGGCGCCTAGACAAGGAGGACATCTCGTACGATCGCACCGACTTCCGCTCCACCACCACCAACAAGCAGCTCAACTTCGTCCAGCACATCATGTCGGCGCTGAAGGTCGACGGCCGTGCGGCCGTGGTACTGCCCGACAACGTGCTGTTCGAGGGCGGCGCCGGGGAGGCGATCCGCCGCAGGCTGCTCAAGGAGTTCGACGTCCACACCCTGCTCCGCCTGCCGACCGGAATCTTCTACGCGGGCGGCGTGAAGGCCAACGTGCTGTTCTTCGACAAGAAGCCACCGCGGACCGACGGGCAGCCGTGGACGTCGGCACTGTGGGTGTACGACTTCCGGGTCAGCCAGCACTTCACCCTCAAAACCAAGCCCCTACGCCGGGCGCACCTTGACGATTTCGTCAGCGCCTACCTGCCAGGAAGGCCCCGTACCGAACGCGTCGAGACAGACCGGTTCCGCCCCTTCACCCTCGACGAGCTACTCAAACGAGACAAGGTGAATCTCGACATCACCTGGCTCAAAGACCCAGCGCTCGATGATGCCGACAGCCTGTTGCCCCCGGGAGTGATCGCCCGCGAGATCGTTGACGACCTGCAAGCCGCGCTACAGGAGTTCGCAGCAATCGGCGAGGCACTCGGCGAACCGGTTCCAGACGACACACTCGCGTAACGCCGTATCTATGCCGCAGGCCGGCCTCGACCACTACACCGCGGCAACGCTCGTCGCGGTCATGCTCCCCACCTCGGTGCTGCGTGCGATGCAGGATTTCCTAGAGCCCACCAGCCGAGCCCGCCGCAGGCCACGACGGCCCGCCACGTGCTGGTATCCCTGAATCTAGTTGGAGCGCACCCGTCGGCCTACCCTCAACCCTCGTGACCGACAGTGAGCAGCAAAGGGGCTCTTCGAAGTTGAACGGGATTCGCGTGTGAGTCGTTGTCCGGCTGGTGACATACGCCCCGGTGGTGGGGGCACGCGACTCATCGGTGATCATCTCTGTTGCTGACGCAGGGAAATCACAGGGAGCCACGGGCATGGTCAACGATGCGACCCAGCTGTTGGGCCTGGAGGGCCTGGCTGTCGTCGCGGTCGAGCATGACGGTGCGGGCGGACCGGTGGTCCACCTGGTCACCGCGGATGAGCGGGCACGCTGTTGTCCGGAGGTATCGCCGACGTCGTTGATCCGTGTATGAGATTCAAACGAAGTTGTCGGCGGCCGGGTTGCCGTTTGTTGAGCTTCGGCCGTTGCCGCAACCCGCCCACGCTCGTTGAGGGACGCGGGTCCGCGGCGTCTCGACAAGGTACCGGGCGATGCCTGCACGGGCTGGCGTCAGCCGCTGACGGTAACTTGTAGCCCGGGTTGTCCTATGACCACGCCGGGGGAATCATTGGTCAGTAGTCCGGGGTACGCGACGCTCCGAGTGGGGGTACGGCCTCCCAGGGTCGCGGTTGTGTTCGACGGCGGCAAGAACTGGCATTTCTGGGCAAGGTTGGCCTTGCACGCCTGCACGAAGGTCTGGGGTGGGGAAGGGTTCATCCTCGTCCCGCACAGCGAAGGCCGGGTCCGGTCAGAGTTGCTCGCTGCGGTGCGCGTGTACGACCCCGACTATGTGGTCACCCTGCAGCGGACGCTGCGGACTGTAGAACTGGCGGCACCGGGCTCCCTCAAGCTAACGAAGCCTGATGGATCGCACCTGGAGGGTGCAGACCGTGATCAGGTCATCAAGGCGCAAGGCGATGACCCGATCAGGTTCGCGGCAGACGTCCAGGCGCGGGACCGGGTCACCAGTGTCTGTTCGCCTCACCGCCGTCGCCACAACGAGGGAACGGCGGGCTGGGACGAAGATGTGACGGTGCTGGCCGTTGACGGTGATGCGCTGAGACTGACGAAGGCCGTCGACATTCCGAATGTCACCGCAGGTACATGCTTGAGTGCTCCGCAGGATTGGGGAGGCCCGCTGGGTGTGGCGGTCGCCGCTCGGTGTGGTGTCGTGGAAGAGCCACGTCTCGGCGGGGATCACGGCCTCGATGAAAAGGATTTTCGTCGGCTGGTTTCTTGGCTAGTCGACGCCGACGGAGGGCTCGGCGCGCCGCCGTCCGAGATTGTCTGGCGCCCTTATTCGGCGCTCAATGTCGATCCTGCCGCTGTCGGTACGGCCTTTGACCGAACCCGCCACGGCCTCACGTCGATTGGCCGGGGGCTCTCGCGCCGGCGGCGCGTCGTGGTGTCCGTTGGCGAGACGGCGGACGACTTCGCCCTCGCCTACGCATACCAGCGCCTCTACGGCCGCGCGATTTGGCTGCCCACGACGTGGTGGAAGCCGAGCGACGTAACGGACGAACAAGTAGCGAGTTCTGTCCGTCGGGTGATCTCCCGACACGTCTCCCGTGGTGACACAGTCACCATTACGACGACGTCACTCGACGACCCCGCCGTCGATTCGATCCTGGCTGACCTCCGGCAACCTACGTTCTGGGTCGAGGGAGACCAGGAGCGACAATCTCAACGCTTTCAAGAGCAGGTCACACGCGGTGTCGTTGACTGGCCTGTGGACGGTGTTCAATACCTCGCGGTTGATGGCCAGTTCGATCAGGACTACGCCATTCCAATCACGCGGAACGACGCTGACGATCTCGAGATGGTTGTCCCCTGCCCATCTCCGGTCATCAATCACCCTGACCTTGCCGCAAGCGCAGGATTGCACTGGCAGGTCGATGTCGAGCTGATCGAGGGGAGCACGCCTCGCGGTCGCGGCCTCGACGGGCACGTCCTGCTTGCAGACGGACAGGACCCCTACCTCACGTGGATCCGAAGCGGACGAGACAGCGTGGTCTACGAGTCTGAACGCTTCAACTTCATCGCCGCTGGCACGCCACCAGCGTCACGCCTCGCACGGCCACGGCTTCGCGCTCCCGGCTTGGCGACGTGGACGGACCTGATGGCCACACAGGACGGCAAGCGCATGGTCTTCTCGGCCGCTGGGCGACGGGTGGAGGTCATGCGGCAACTGTGGGGCGACCGTGCTGCCCTGGCGGCGCACTTCGCCGGATCGATGCTGCCGATGCTCCGTGCGTTTCGACCATCGAGCAAGAAATCCGCCCTGAAGTTCGATAACACGGACGGGGTCGTCCTGCCCACCGGAGCCGGCGATCATCTCTGGGAGGGCTACCTGACCTTCGCCGGCATCCTTGCCCACGGCAACGCGGGTGGAGACTCGGCAACCGAGTTCCGTACCCGGGTGGACGAAATGCTGGAACGCGGCATTCTCCGCAGGGGCCTCGTCTTGGGCTGCGTCCAGTGCGGCCGTCCAGCGTTCATCACAGTCGACGACCTCGCCCAGGTCAATCGTTGCCCTCGATGCGCGACGCTCAACAATCTGTCCCAAGCGCGATGGCGGCAACCAGAGACCGAACCGCACTGGTATTACGACCTGCACCCGACGGTCCGCGAACACCTCAGTCAGGACGGCGAGATACCGCTACTGCTGTCCCATCACCTGCGTGTCAACAGCCGCAGCTATGTCGACATCGCCGAAGTGGAGCTAAGGAACGCCGACACTGGCCCGGTTGCCGAGGCCGACCTCATTGCGCTCAGCGACGGGCAGCTGGTCACGGCAGAGGCGAAACGACCAGGATCGCTTGGCGTAGCCAAGGAACTTCGGCGCGTTGTCGCGAAGCGGGCGCTACTTGCTGAGCAGCTACGTGCAGATCAGATCGTGCTCGCCACTGCCCACACCGAGTGGGAGCAGTCCAGCATTGATGCCCTATGCCGGGAGATCAGGGAACGGCCGTGGTCTGTCGCCGCTCCGGTTGCGCGTCTCGTATGCGGATTGGGAACCAGCACGGTGACTGATCTGCGCGTTGACGCCGAGACGGGGCGGACGTCGCCGTGGCCGCGATGATCGTCGCCGCCCGCTACATCAGTTGCCACCGCAGTGGGCCACTGGGGCCGTGAAAGGCGTCGTGGCACTCCTTGTGCGGCTATCCGACGACCAAGGTCTCCTAGCGTGGGCCCGCGGTACTGCGACGGTCTACAGGTGGGCCGAAAGTGTCTGGTGCGGCGCAGGAGCGGGGCAGGACGACGAGCTCGTCCAGCGCTTCGGCGGCCACCTGCTGGTGAGAGCGGCGATCAAGAGATAACGAACGTCCCGGACTGATGTCCGGGACGTTCGGAAGATGCCGAGAACCGCCCAGGTCGGGCTGGCGCCGACGGCTCGTTGTTTGCTGTACGCGCTGGCCGGAGGACCCTGGAGCTGAATGACCGAATTGTCCCTAGGTCCGCATCATGGAGGGAGCATGCAAGCACGGGAATAAAGATTGCGGTCACTGCGGTTGACCTCTCCGCGTGCGTCATCCTGTCGCTACAAAGACACGGGAGATTTGTGGCTCACAGCGTCTACTACGTCGACCGCGGCATCGAACTCAACCTCACCCTACCGGATCTCGGCCATCCCGATCTACCCCACCTATGGGAAGAACTGCGGAAGGCGAAGATCGGCCCCGGCCGGTTGCAATGCCTCCAGTGCAGGGAGAACGACCCCGACTGCCCCGAATGGATGTACCTGCAGACCCGCGCCGGCAACCGTCGCGTCGCCGTCCACCACAACACCTCGATCCGGGAACACACGAGCTCCGAGAGCAACACCCACAAGGCCCTCAAGGACCGCATCGCCGCCGCCGCAGAAGACGGCGGCTTCACCGCCGAACTGGAAGCCCGCGCCGAACACGGCAAACGCCGCACCGACGTTCTCGTCCACGGCAGCGACGGATTCCTGCTCGGCTGCGAAGCGCAGATCTCCTACGCCACCGCCGCGGCAGTCCGGAAACGCTCAGCAATCGCCCGCCAGGACGGCATCACTCCGCTGTGGACGACGAACGACCGCAAGGCGCAGCTCATCGACCAGGTACCGTGGGCCCGCATCGACCGGATGCCCTGGCACGACATCGCCAACGGCGCCGAACTGCCCGTCCGTGGTGGCATCCGGGCGCTGCGAATGGAACGGTGCCAGGACCGCCCCGTCGTCTGCCCAGACAGGAAACGAGGCCGGTGCAACCGGTGGCACGCCAGCTGGACTCCACGAGAACTGCGCCTCGACGACCTGATCGTCAACGCCGCCGGGCAGCAATACGTCCCGGTCCACATACCGACCAGCCGCGGCTCCGGACACTGGTTCTGGGTCACCAACGACGACAAGGCCACCTACATCGCCAGCGTCCACGACGCAGCCGACAGCACGACCACCCACACTCGTCCGGCCGTTCCCGCAGACAACCGCGTCGCTCCCCGGCCGCTCAGCCGCTCCTGCAACTACCGCCAGGAGAGCGAAGTCCGCGCCGAGCCCGCGCGGCCACGCGACACCGGCGAGCACATCGAAGCCCCAACCGTAACCCTCGACCACGTCACCAAACACCAACACAGGCAGAGCGCACCGCTGACACCTTCACCAGCCGGGATCGCACGCGTACGACCCCTGTCCGTCGGCTGGCTCCAGATACAACTCCGCCATGACCCGGCCACCTGCGCACACGTTTGGCCGCCGGAAATCCACGCCGACTCCTCCTGCGACCTCTGTGGCCTCGAACTCCAGGACTGGTCACTCTCACCGGCGACCTGATTAATCACAGGTGTTGCCTGCCGCACCGCTCGGCCGGCGAACTCCCCGACAGGCAAGCGCCTGCTCGATGTCGCCTCGGCGGCTGGCAGTGACCTGAAGCTCCCGGGCCTCCGCCTGGCGCAAGCCGCCGACCTGTGCCGTCATGCGCCCTGACGACACCGGCACCAGACAGTGGATCATGCCCCCCGTTATCCCGAAAACCCCCTGCCAAGAGTCGACCATCGACGACAAGTGTTGATCACTGCGTGGCGCTGTTTGGGCAGCTCAGTGCCAAAATTTGACGACCAGTCACAAGCTAGGGACCGTGACGGCCGATAACGGAACCGTCGGTTCAAATCCGGCTACCCGACTTGGTGAAGTACCGGTTCAGAACCGGTATCTCCTGCCCGGGGAGATACCGGCCTGAACCGTCTTCGAGCCGGAGAACGGTCGTGCTTCAGGACTGCCGCAGCGGTGGCAACGGGTAGGTCGCTTCGATGATCAACACGCCCCGTAGGGTGGCGCAGTTCTTTTGGTGCCCCCCGGCTAGAGATGCACCTGCGCCTGCCGAAGGGGCCGCCAAGCCCCGTTGAGCTGCGGCTATGACCGCCCAGACCTGCGTATTCAGGTCCGGAACGTGGCGCAGGTTGGTGCCTCTATCGCCAATCATCCGGTGCTCCCTGGCCCCAGCACCCGTGTCCGACACGATGGTCCACATGCGGATAGGAACGATCACCTTCGGCAGCCTCGCAACGCGTGACCGGCGGCAATAAGAGAATACCGCCTGAAGGCTTGCAAACCCGCCACCGACACGGGCCGGGCGCGGTCGGTGTCGCCAACCCATTCCCACGCGGACCGACCACGCATCATCGGTGGCATGTGAGTGTGTCTCACCGTCTTCCGTGGCATCGTTTGTATTTCAGGGATGAACCACAGGGACACAGTTCGTTGCGGGCTACTCGGGGCCGCCGAGCATGGAAGGTGCTGAAATTCGAAACGCCGAAGGCCCACTCCAGGCGACGTCGGTCTTGAGTGCTGATTTTCGAGCCGCCACGCACTAGGATGTACGAGTACTCGACTAGATCGCCGTCGCTAAAGCGGACGCCAACACCGAGCACCGCGCCGCTTTTCGATACCCGTTCGGACCATTCGATCTGACGTAGGGCGGTCAACATGCCCAGCGTGGCCAACCATTTTTTCTTGTCCGGCTGATTGCTGTCGAAGTCCGCCATATAAACCAGCAGTCGATCCTTGAGCAGTGCGGAGCCGCTCACCATTGACCGGGTGGACTGGAGTTCGTCATGCCATCGCATAAGGCGCTGCCCGACGTTCGCCTGCACAGCGGCTGGAACGTCATCGAGATAGTCCAGTATCTCACGATAATCTGTGGCCACGAAGCCTGTGGAGTCGTCGTTCTCCGCAGCCGTCTTGTCGATCAGATCCCTGTAGGCCGCGACGGCGGAAGGGGCGTGGACGGCAGCGAACGATATCGGCGCTACCGACGATCGATGAGGCCGGTCATCGTTGAGATACATCGAGGCCAACGCTCGAAATCGCAAACCTTCTCGCCCTAGGGGCACCTCCAAGGTCGACCCGTTCTCCAAGACCAGGCGAACATATCTAAGAACCTCATGAACCGACCGCAGATGGTGGTTGAGCAGATGCCAGTCCTCCATCGTCACGTAGAAGACATCGTCATGGAACGGCAGGATCAACTCAGGAGTGCGTGGGTGCGCGATGACCACGATGACCGGCCAGTCTGAACAGTCTTCATCGAGTCGGACGTGAAACTGCTTTCTCTGATCGCCGCTGAGGACCATCGACCGTACGGGTACTGCCGTAAGTGGGTTACCCCGTGTCTGAAATGAGGTGATGGTCCGCTTCGACCCGCGTCCTTGGCGGACCGCCTTCGCGCTGTGCTTGCGGATCCACCGACAAGCCGCGTCGTCTGAATCTGCAAGCCCTTCACGCCGGCCGCGCGCCTTGACTTGCAGGATTGCGCCGCCGAAACCACACAACAAGATGCCGTCACCGACCTCACGGATACCGCTTCCGGTGGGAACGACGGGCTGACCGTATACGAACTCGGGGACGCCGAGCATTGCGGCAACCCGGCTCGCACGGCGTTCCGCAGCATCTCCGTGTGACGACGACATCACCCCATTGTCCACGAACCGCTACTTCAACCGATCGCTGTGTCTGGCGTTCCACTGCCTCTCGACCCACGTGCGGGCGCATCACTGAGGGATCGTCGAAGAAGTACGGCCCCAAGCGCCCTCCAACGGCAACGGGCGTGATGCGGGGAACGACGCGACGGCCCCAGCCTCGCCGCACGCGAAGCACGATCAGTTGGAGAGGATCAATGTGCGGACTGATGTTCAGGCCGCCTGACGAACGGGGGTGAATCATCCACCGGATACTGACGTCGCGCGGAGCGTGATTGATCGCCGCCGACCGGATCATCTCTCTTTGGACACGGTAGGGCCACGTTCGCACTGTCCGCCCTGCCGCGCACCGGCCGGGGAAGCGTAAACGGGGGAGGCGTGGTGATGGCCACGCCTGCCTGCTTGTCGTCCGAGGGGCGCGATGCGTAGATCGGCCATGGCTACTGGACGCCTCTTCTGCGAACCTCCACCGTCCGCTATGTTGACAACACGGCGTGTAGGGGGGTTTGTGAGTAGCCACGACGAGTTTTTCAACACGAAGCAGGCGGAGGCCGTCTTCAAGCACGGGATCCTCAAGCGCTACCCCGTTGTCTTCGCCTCCAAGACGGGGTCGGCCGTGGACGGCGGCCGGGTCGTGTTCCTTGACGGCTATGCCGGCCGTGGCGAGTACAGGGACGGATCGCCTGGGTCGCCGTTGCTGCTGTCGCAGGCTGCCGAATTTCTGCAGGGCAGCCGCGATGTCCTGGGGTTCTTCGTCGAGCAAGACGACGACAGCTTCGCGAACCTTGAACGGGTTCTGCGCGACAAGGGCGGCCCGGCAAACTTCGAGGTTCGCCACGGCTCAGTGGACGATCACCTATCCGAGCTGCTCACTCTCTCGGGTGGCGCTTCGTTGTTCGCCTTCCTCGATCCGTTCGGTCCGGCGCTGGATTTCAACATCATCAAGAGTTCTCTGCTCGGACGCCCGAAGTGGCCGCCCACCGAGGTCTTGCTGCACTTTAGCGTGCTCAGCGTCGCTCGCATGGGCCGAGCGGTCCACGCTGCTCGCCAGTCGAACGGTGCGCTCTCAGCGGATGACGGTAAGACGGCGGCGCGTCTGGACCGGTTCCTTGACGGTGGTTGGTGGAAGGACTATTTCGCCCGAGTCCACGACGACGGCGACGAGCAGAAGGCCACGGACGTCGCCATGCGAGTCTGTGCCGAGTACCAGCAGAGGTTGACCGCCGGAACCAGATACCAGGCGATCAGCATGCCCGTGCGCCCTCGCCCGGACCTGGCGCCCAAGTACGTGCTGATGTTGCTGACCGCCGACAGTGAAGGGGCTTGGTGCTTCGCTGACGCGCTGGGCAGAGCCGGACGCGACTGGACGGCGGCGTGGTTCACGGAGCGGATGAAACGAGAAGGGCCTGCTGGGCAGGGGTCGCTGTTCGGCGAAACGCCGGTCTTCGACCACAATCAGTACGAGGTGGATAACCGAGATGTGTGGACGAGAACCATCGCCGCAAACATCGAGGCACTACTTGCCCATGGCGACCCTTTCAAGCTCTCCGACCGGGTACCGGAGGTCTACGGCACTGTACTTGGCCAGGCATGGGAACGACACGTCAAAGCGGCGGTCAAACTGCTACATAGCAGCCGCAAGATCGACCACGACGGCAAGGGCAAGTATTTTTTCAGAGACCTACTGCATCGCGGGTAGGTACGCGTCGACCGTGCTGGCGCGGATGCTAGCAGCGAAGCGTACGCCCTCTATCCCACTGTGGTCAGTCGCCGACCGGATGGCATCTCGTCCCACGTCCGACCGTCGAGTAGCCGGCCTCCCGCCTTCGGTGTCCTGCCACCCCATTGCTTGAAGAAGAACGCCGTCCCTGCCGCGTTGCACTGGTCCCGAAGTTCTCGCACCCACTGCGGGTCCATGGGGCGGCAGTTCCGTCCGGACTCGCCGCCGGCGATGAGCCAATCGATGCCCGCAAGTGTCAACCCGGGAAGCGGACCGAGGAGGGGCTCCGCCGAGACGAACCGTACGGTGGCCGGAACGTGCAATAGATCATCGACGCGAGCCACTTCACTGGTGTTCTCAACGCTGACGCCCATCCATACGTTCGCTGGCCAATCGAGTTGCGGCGCCACCTTCGCTAGCCTCGCGGCTCGTTTGGTGAGCAGTTGGTAGGTATGCCGGGGCGTTTCGCGCATGACAGCGAACACGCGCTGAACGTAGTCCAACGGCACGCGGGCGTGGAACAGGTCGGACATCGAGTTGACGAATACCACCCGTGGATCCCGCCATCGTCGCGGGATGTCCAAGGCGTCCTCGTGAACTGCGACTCCGAACCCAGGTCCGGAGGTACGTGGGTCACCGTCGGTCTGGTACTTAGCCGATCCCATGGCCTTCAGCCGCTTCGATAGGGTAAGGGCGTAGCAGTTATCGCAGCCGGGAGAGATGCGGTCGCACCCTGTCGTCGGGTTCCACGTCGCCTCTGTCCACTCGATGGTGCTGTGGTCCGCCACCGGATCACCTCCCTGAGATCAACCATCTTGTCGAACATCCGTACAGTACGGAAGGGCTCACGAGCTGTCGTACCCCACTGGTTACCTGTCGAGTCGGTCACCTGGTACAACGCCTCAGGCTTCTCCACGTCATTGGGCAGCGCCAGGCATGCCGCTTGTCTCCGACCAGAGCGTGTGCGTAGCCGCAACAGCCTACAAAGTGGATCAACCTACGTCGGCCGCTGACTAACCATCTCCGGGCGTGATCAACAGCGCCTGCGCTCGGATCGGTCACAACAGCGGACCGCCGCAGCAGAAGGACTTGATGAGCCGCAGGTCAGGACTGTCGAAGCGGCGGTAGTGGGTAGGTCGCTTCGACGATCAGCACGCCCCGTGGGGTGGCGCAGTTCTTTTTGGTGCCCCCGGCGGGGTGTCAACCTGTGCCCGATGTCACCGAACGCCAAGGGTTGGTTGGGATCGTGCCCCCCGTTTACCCCTCGAAAACCCTTACCGAACGTTGAACGCTACCGACGAACGTTGACCAACCCGTGACGGCGTTCGCCCAGGTCAATGTCAATATTCGACAGTCAATGCCAAGCTCGCGACCGTGACGGTCGGTAACGGAAGGTTGGGGGTTCAAGTCCCCCCGTCGGCTCCCTTGATCAAGCCCCGACCTGAGGTTTCTCAGGTTCGCCCATGGTGTGCAACGTTTCGGCCTGCAGGCGCGAGTCGCGCGCGAGCGCCTTGGCGGCGATCCTCCTATGCTCTCCCGATGACTGCCGCACTCATCCAGGACGCCGTCAACTGCACGATCATGGCCCGTGCCAGCCGGCTGGCCGATTGGGTGGGCGCCGGGCGGCCGGTGACCGCGAAGGGTGTGCTCCGACCGGTCGACATCTCGCCCGCCGCGGCAGCCATGGGCGTGGAGGCTCCGGAGAAGGCTCGCACCGCCGCCGACATCGAAGTGCTCCACCGGCCATGGGTCGCAGCCCATTCCATGGGACTTGTGGCGGTCGGGGCGGCCCGGGCTACGGCGACGGCCGGCCCGGTCGGCGATCAGCTGGAAGCGTGGTGGACCGCGCTGCTCGCGGTACTGCGGGCGGAATCTCACGATCGCCGCGCCAAGGGTGCGGTCGTACTGTGCCGGACGCTGCTGGCGGTCCTGGAAGGCGAGCCACAGGTCGACGAGCTCGAAGACCTGGTCGACGAACGGCTTCGTGCGGAGGACGTGTGGCAGTTCGGCGCGGTCTTCGAGGCGTTCCGCCGAGGGGTGATGCCCGTCGAGGGCGGGCTGGAGGTGCTGGCCGAGTTCGGGGCAGTGGACACCGCGGCCCGGCTGACGTCGCTGGGCCGGTGGGCGAGCGGGCGCTTCGCGGCGACTACGTCACCATCGGTCTCGCCGGACCTGTCGGCGTCCGAACTGCTGGCCAGGCTGGCAACCATGTCCGAGCAGGACCTTCTGCGCCACGCGCAGCGCTGGCTCGCCGGTCGGGACGTCAACGAGGCCGTCGCGGACGTTTTGATCGCCGCTGAGGCTGGGACGCCGGCGGCTCGGGTCGCCGGGATCGATCTGGTCGGCGCGCTGGGTGAGTCGATGCGACCGGTGTGGCAGGCAGCGCTCGAACAGCCGATGCTCGCCCCGCACGCTCGTGCGGCCCTGGCCACCTGGGATGCGGCGGAGGATCAGCCGGAGCCGAGCGAGGCGGACCGGTGCTGGCTGGCCGTGGAGTACGCGCTCGCCGTCGAGGACCTCGAAGAGGCGTACTACCTCGTGCAGGAATTCGGCGGCATGGCGGTCGTCGACGCAAGCGGCCATCCGGGCGCGCCCGGACTCCGTGACGCGCTCATCGCCGCCGGGCGCCCTCGCCAGCGGGTGTACCAGCTGAAGATCGTCCTGTCCGACGTCAGGCCACCCGTGTGGCGGCGGCTGCGCGTACCGGCGTCAATCCCTCTCGACGTCCTGCACTACACGATCCAGGCCGCCTTCGAATGGGACGACAGTCATCTGCACACCTTCGAGGCCGACCGGCGCCGCTATTCCGATCCGGATGTTGCGCTCGACGAGCATGAAGACGAGTCAGATGTACGGCTGGCAAAGGCCATGCCCCGCGAAGGCGCCACGATGACGTACGTCTACGACCTCGGCGACTGCTGGGAGCATCGGATCACCGTCGAGAAGATCGACGAGCTGGAGGAGCCGGACGCGGCTGTTGCCATCACGTGTACCGACGGCCGCGGTGACGCCCCGATCGAGGACTGGCATCCCGAGGACGGCGACGGTACGACGCCGTTCGACATCGGCGCGATCAACAAAAGGCTGGCAGCGCTGCTCGGCGTACCGAATGGATAGCATCTTCGTCGATGTGTTGAACTGTTGGGATGAGCCCGAAGAGTCGCGGGCGCCCGGCCGGCCGGGGCAGGCCGAAGGCTCGTCGTCAGGAGCCCGTGCGTTCACTGCGGCCCTCCGACCGCCTCGTCCGGGCCGCCCAGGATCTGCTCACATGCACCGATCCGCTCGAGGCCGAAGAATGGGCCTCCGGCTGGCTCGGCCAGGCCTGGCTGGCCGCACCACTCGGCGACAAGGAGCCCGAGCACACGCTCTGCCTGGAGGTCGTCGGCCGCTGCAGCACCCGCCCGTCGGCGCACGGCCTGGCCGCCGTGGCAGCGCTGCGCAGGGTCGCCCCGCCGCGTGCGTACACACTGCTTGACGAGGCGATCGACCTGCTGCGGCAGTCTCAGCCGGCGCCGCCATGGCTCGATGCGGCGTTCGTCCCCGTGCGGGCCTTGCGCGCCGTCGACGTGTACGACAGCGAACGGGTTCTGTTCGTCGAGTACGGCACCCACACGTTGCTCGCCCAGATCCTCGCCACCGGCGGGACGATGGTGGAGAAGCTGTACCTGTCGCAGAGCGGCGCGGCCGAGGCGTGGGACAGGACGCGGGAGCCCGGCGAGGTGCCGATGCCGCTCGAGGAGGTGCCGATCGACGAAGCGCTGGCCGATCTGGCGGGCTTGCTGCGGCACACCGACATGATCTGGCCGCGCCATGACGACGAGGACTACGTCGACCTGCGGGCGCTCGCGTGGGCGCGATCCCGGGCGTATCTGCCGGAGTGGCCGGAGTTCGAGCCCCTCGCCGAGGGGAAGCGAGCGGAACTCATCGAGGCGTTCGTCGGGCAGACGACGGACTCCGATGCGTACCGGAGCCTGGCGGATCTGTTTCTCGACTACGGCGACGGGTACCTCAACAGTCGCCCACTCGGCTGGAGCCCCGACGCGGTCGCGATCTTCCTCGCCGACTGGCTGCCGCGGAAGGCGTTCCTCGACGCGGACGGCCGGCTCGCGTTGCCCGACGCCCTCCGGGACTGGTTGCGGTTTGCGCTGGAGCGCCGTGGGGTTGCCGACGAATGGATCACGCCGGTGACCGCCGCGGTCGACATGTGGCTGCCGCAGTTCGAGCACGCGGTCGATGACGAGACGTCCTGGGGGCCGGCGAAGCAGATCGCCGCCGAGCTGAAGGCCCGCGGCGTCGACCCGCGGGACTCCGACGCCGTCGACGAGGTGATCGGCCGGCTCAACGCCGAACGCATTGCCAACCGGCTCCGTGACTCATCGGGTGGCTCCTCGCGCTGACAACGCCGGGCACGACGAGGTGTCGCCGACCGCGTCGACAACACCCGCGCCGTGATGGCCCGGCGGTGGGACCGGACCTCTCACGCGGGTCGATCGAAGGCCGGGATACTCTGCCGCATGAGCGGCAGGCGATCGCGATCCTGGACCTTCCGTTGCCGGATCCGCCGCCCAGTGGCGTTCAGTGGATCGAGGCGTACCGGCACTGGGGTGGATGACACGTGAGCGAGTACCAGTACTACGAGTTCGTCGCGATCGACCGGCCGTTGACGGAGGCCGAGCAGGGCGAGTTGCGGGCGGTGTCGACGCGTGGCCGGATCAGCGCGTCAAGCTTCGTCAACGAGTACGAGTGGGGTGACCTGAAGGCCGACCCACGTAAATGGATGGAGCGATACTTCGACGCTCACCTCTACCTGGCGAACTGGGGCACTCGCCGGGTGGCTTTGCGACTGCCGGTGCAGGTACTGGATCCGGATCTTGCCGCGACGTACTGCGCGGGTGACTCCGCCTCGTCGTGGGCCACGGATGAGCATGTGATCCTCGACCTGTACAGCAGGGACGAGGACGGCGACGAGGAGTGGTGGGAAGACGAGGCCGCGCTCGCGTCGATCGTTCCCGTCCGGGCGGAGCTGGCCGCCGGCGACACCCGGCTGCTGTACCTGGCGTGGCTGTTGTGCGTGCAGGACCGGGAGCTGGACGAGGACGAGTTCGAGCCACCGGTCCCGCCCGGCCTGGGCAAACTGTCGGGGCCGATGCGGAGCCTCGCCGACTTCCTGCGCCTGGACACGGATCTGCTCGACACGGCGGCTCAGGCCAGCGCGCCTCTGACCACGCAAGCGCCTTCGGTGGCGGTGTTGACCAAGTGGGTGCGGCGGCTGCCGGTGGCGGACAAGGACGAGGTCATCGTGCGGCTGCTGCGTGGCGACGGCGCGCACCTTCGCGCCGAGTTGCTGCGCCGGTACGGCGGCGGGGCGGCTCTGGAGGCCGTGGGCGGTGGTCGGACGGTGGGCGAGTTGCTGGCCGGCGCCGAGTCGCGCTGGGCGGACCGGCAGCGGCAGGCCGAGGAGCGTAAGGCGGCCGAGCAGGCGCGTCGGGAGGCGGCGGCCGCTGCTGCCCGCGAGCAGCGCCTCGACGCGCTGGCCGCCGATCCAGAGCGGGCGTGGCAGCAGGTGGCGGAGTTGATCGCGACCAAGAAGCCCAAGGAGTACGACTCGGCGGTCGGGCTGCTGACCGACCTGAAGGCGCTCGGCGAACGCGACGGCCGGCGCAAGGCGTTCCGCGGGCGGATGGACCAGCTGCGCCTGGAGCACGCCCGTAAGCCGAGCCTGCTGGACCGACTCGAACGCGCCGGCCTCATCGCGGGCACCACCGGGAAGACGTCGGCATGAGCGCGGTTCCGTGATCTCGGCGCGTGTCATGCCCTGGTGAAGCCGAGCGCGCGGTAGCCGGGCAGGCGGCGTTGGAGTGAGGCGGCGAGGATCGGGACGGCCCGGTCGTGGTAGTCGTGGACCTCGGCGACTTCCTTGCCGGGCGCCGTGCGGATCACCCGGCCGGCGCACTGGACGAGCAGCCCATCGTAGGAGACCGGCGCAGCCAGGAACAGCGTGTCCAGTGCAGGTGCGTCGAAGCCTTCACCGATGAACGGCGTGGTACCGACGACCAGTACCCCATCACCGGCTCTCGCGTCGGTGAGCAGTCGAACGGTGGCACGCCGGTCGCTGGTGGACATGTTGCCCTGCAGTACGAGGGCCTGCCGGCCATGCGAGGCGAGCGCGGCGGTGAGCGATTCGACGTGTGCGACGCGGCGGGTGAGCACCAGGCAGTTGCGCCCGCGTTGCAGAGCGGCGGTCACGTCGGCGACGACCTGAGTGTTGCGTGCCTCATCCACGGCGAGGGCGCGGTGCGCCTCGGCGATCGCGGAGGGAGCGGACGACTCGGCATCGTCGGAGCGGAACTCAAAGCCGGTCTCGTGCACGTACAGCAGGCGCCGAGGCCCGGCATTCGCGCTCAAGGCTTCCAGGAGCGTCCCTCGGTCGTCGTTGCGGGGCGGCTCGTGGGTGATGGTGTGCCGGATGGGTCCGAGCTGCCAGGTGACGAGTTCGCCGAGTCCGTCGCGGCGGGTCGGGGTGGCGGTGAGGCCGAGCCAGAACTGGGCGGCCATGCGCTTGACCGAATGGTCGTATGCCGCTGCCGCGAGATGGTGGCATTCGTCGACGACGACGTGCCCGTATCCGCTGGTAAGCTCGGCGATGTCATCGCGTCTGGCCAGGGACGGCAGCATAGCGATGTCGACCACCCCGCTGAGCTTGCGCCGGCCGCCACCGACCTGCCCCGGTCTGATGCCGAGGAACTGCTCGATCCGGGCGCGCCACTGCTCGGCCAGTGCCTTGCGGTCGACGAGCACCAGCGTTGCCGCGGCCCGTTCGGCAATGATCGCGCAGGCCATGACGGTCTTGCCCGATCCCGGCGGGGCGACGAGGACACCGTCGTCATGCGCGAGCAGCGCGCCGACTGCCGTGCTCTGCGTGCCGTCGAGCTCTGCGGTGCAGGTGACATCGATCTCGCGGCCCGGGGTTCGTAGGTCCACGATGGCCAGGCGCGAGCCGGCACGCTCGACGATCCCCTCGACGGCGTGCCGCAGCCCGCGGGGGAGGACCAGGCGATCGTCGACGGTGAGGTCGTACCCACGGACGAACCGTGGCGTGTCCCAGGTGGATTTGCGCAACCGTTGCAGCTCGTAGAACTTCGGGTTGGCCATGGAGGCCGCGTGCTTGAACGTCGACAGAGCCGCGGGAGTCAGCTGGGTCGCGTCCAGGCTCAGCGTGGCGCCGAGTTCGGCGTGCACCACGACAGGTAGCGGCGGATGGACCCGGGTCGCGTCGGACCTGCTCAGGGCGGCGACTTCCGCGCCGACCACGGCCTGTTTCGCGCGGCGCGCGAGTCTGGCCGCATCCCCGGGGCTGAGCCGGTCGAGGGTCGACAGGAACGCCCACTGGTCCTCGTAGGGTTCCAGCGTGGCCAGGTCAAGAAACGCTGTCAGCCCGTCCTTGCGGCGCCGGCCCTGCAACGGGGCGGCGATCAGGTTGCCGAAGCCACCCTCGGGCAACACGTCCTGGTTCGGGAACAGCCGGTCGTACGAACGCAGGTCCATCGAGCCGCGCAGTACCGTGGCCTCGTGGATCAACGCGGTGCCGACGCAACGGGCGACGGCCGCTGAGATCGCTTCAGTGAAGAACACCCATACGTGCGCACCACGCCCGGACTGGGATATCTCCAACGCGGCCGGCACTCCGTTCGCGCGAGCCGCCTTGGTGTACGCGAGCGCGTCGAGCATCGCGGCCGGGCCATCGAAGTCCGCCGCCAAGAACCGGCACGAGTTGTCGCCGAGCAGCGGATACAGCCCGACGAAGACCTCACCCACCAGATGCGCCGAAATGACCTCGGCAGTGAACGGGAGATAGGTGGCCGCCTTTCGATCGGTACCCTTTCGCCATCCTCCGGCGACCGCGGGCATCCATCCTGCCGCGCCGGTCCTGGCGTTCTCCCAACGCACCGCGTACATATCGGCTCGAGCCCGGAAACGGTCGGCGTAAAGGGCCAGCTTCTCCGCGACCGGCGATGCCATGCTGACGAACCCGGGCGGCGCGACCGCCACGGACAACTGCTCAGGCGCTGGGACGGTGTCCTCACCACGCAGGTCCAGCAGTCGCGCCAGGCGCGCATTCTCGGCCCGTAACCGCTCCAGTTCCCGGCGAAGCCGAGCAAGATCGCCGCCCACGGAAATATCGGCATCCACGGCAGGATCGTCGCATGCGGCTCCGGAATGCATGTCCGCGCGATTCGACGGTTGCTGTGGCCACACCCCGTGCTGCGTGGCGCAAGGAGGCAACCAGCTCCTGGCGGAGCAATACCGGCTTCGGCCCGCGCGGCTCGTTGACCTCCGAAATGTGTACACAGTCGGGTACACTTTTTCCATGCTGATTGAGACGCTGTCGGTTCGAGAAGCCCGGGAACAGCTGCCCACGGTGCTCGAGCGATTCCGCCAGGGCGACCGTACGCCCGTCGGCGTGGGGTCGCATCGAAAGACGGAAGCGATCATGGTTTCTGTCGAGGTGTTCGATGAGCTGACCGCCGAGCGTAACCAATCGCTTGCGCAGGCCGGCGCATCTGTGCGGGCCGAGGGACTCACGATCAGCTCCGATGCTGAGACGATCATGGAACGGTGGGCTCGCGGCGAGCTCAGCACCATCCGGATGCGAGAACTGATTCGGCAGCTCCACGTCGCATGACTGTCGATCCGTATACCGACCCGGATTCCGGCGTCCTGCGTAACCGGCTCGGGATCACCGACCCGCAGCGACTTCGTGACGCGGAGGCAGACCTCTCCGCGGCGGCACTGGCGGATCTCGGCACCCGTATCCTGCCAGGCGGTTACGACCTCACCCACCTGCGGCTATTCCATGCAGAGATCTTCGGTGACCTTTACCCGTGGGCCGGCGAGATCCGAACCGTAGGAATCGCCAAGACGGATCCCTTTTGCCTGCCGCACCACATCGAGAGGTACTCGGCGGAGGTGTTCGATGCCTTGGGGAAGGAGCGCTTCCTGCGGGGTTTGTCCAGGGACGACTTCGTCGCTCGCTTGGCGCACTACTTTGCCGAGGTAAACGCGATCCATCCGTTCCGCGAGGGTAATGGCCGGGCGCAGCGAGCTTTCTTCCGGCAGTTGAGCCGGGAGGCCGGCTGGCCGATCAACTGGTCGAATCTTGATCCGGAGCGGAACGCCGAGGCCTCGATGGCCTCGCTCCGTGGCGACAACCGCCTGCTCCACGAGATGCTCGACTCACTCGTCGGTTGCTGATTGCTGTCGCACCCACGGGACCGGACCGGCGCGGTGGACGGTCCAAAGCTCTGCCACCGGTCGTCCACAGTGGATTAGCTCGGGCTCGACGCAATAGGTTGCACAGGTCGGGCGTCGCGCGTCAGTGCGTCGTACACGGCAATCGGCCGGGGAAAGGGTGGTAGGTCTACAGTTCGCCGTGCAGTTCTGCCGCTCTCCGCAACGATTCCGGGTCGATCACGGTCACCGTGCGGTACCCGGTGACGATAGACCCGTCGCGGCGGAAATCTCGCAGCACCTTCTGCACTGTCACCTCCGCTGTGCCACAGAGACTCGCCAGCTCGGACTGTGTCAGCTCGAACCCGATCTCCAGTCCGGCCGGTGTACGGCGTCCGTACGCAAGCGCCATCTTCACCAGCACCCGCGCGACCCGCACTTTCGCCGAGTACGCGGTGAACTCGACCCTGAACTGGTTGGCCCAGCGGAGGCGATCTGCCACCATGCCGGCCAGTGCGACGGCTGCGCCGGGCTGGCACTCCAGGAACTTATGGAGTTGTGGCCGGTGGATGACGCTGTACACCACCGGTGTGCACGCCGCGACGGTAGCTGAGCGGGGAAGGTCGTTGAGCGCGGACATTTCGCCCACGAGGTCTCCACCGACGCGGATGGCGAGTAATGACTCAGCGCCGTCACTGGTCAGCGCAGTGACCTTCGCGATGCCGTTGTGCATCAGGATCACGTGGCGTTCCAGCGCGCCTTGGTGGATCAGCACATCGCCGGGTTCGATCCGACGGCGTGGGGACATTGCTTGAAGATTCTTGCGCGCAGGGGCGGTGAGCCGATGCAGGTATGTGCCGTGCGCCCACCCAGTCGTGTCGACGTCCGGGAACTCCACCAGGAATCACCCTTCGTGCAGATCTATGCACACTCCGCCGTAAGGCTAGTCCTTATCGCGTATCCGTGACGATGGCGACGCATAGCCACCCGATCGAGCCGACGACGGCCAAGGCCGCCCATGGCAGGCTCGCTCGGATCGCTCGGTACTTTTCCATCGCGATGCCGGCCAGCACCTCTGCCGCCGCCCAGGCTTCGTCACGTTGCTGCTCCATCGGCGCCGGCGTAAGCGGCCTCCGGTGCGCGCCGAGATCCGGCAGTGCAAACCGGTTCCCAACGGCACTTTCCGGTGCGGTCAATCGCGGTGCGAGGCACCGGCCCAGGTGCCATACGGCGGCTGCGACGCCGACGACGATCGCTGCTCCGAGTCCGATCGTGGCGATGGTGGCAAGAGCGCCGGTGCGCACGGCAACAGCCACGATTCCTGGCTGGTCGGCCGTCAGAGCCCCCGCACCGGTCAGCCCGGTCAACAGGAGAGCCGCTTTCGAGTCGGCGTGTTGAATCGCGGTTTGTGCTGCCGTGCCGACCGACATCGCGGTGCGCAGGTCTTCCAGAGGTTCGGGCGTTTCGCTCATGTATCCATCGCAGCCGGGACCGCCATGAACAATTGCGTCACAAGACAGGTTGACCGTCTTCGGTCATGCCGTATTTCGACGGAATGTCCAGCGGAAGGTGTCGATATACATGGGCAGGTCTCATGACCGAACGGTGAGAGGTGACCCCGTGTCCGAGCCTACCCATCCCAGACGTTGCATCGTCCTTGCCGTCGACGTCGAGCGGTACAGCCCGCGGACCAACCTAGGGCAGTACCGTGCACAGCAGTTGTTTCGCGAGGTCATGGACGAGACAGTCGCGGGCATCGGGCTGGATCGCCAGAGCTGGACGACGCAGCAGAGCGGCGACGGCGAACTGGCGATCCTGCCGGCTGATACGTCGGAGCTGACCGTCGTGGCGGACTTCGTTCCCGCCCTCGACCGAATCCTGCGCGACCGCAACAGCAGTCTCCTGCCCGAGGCGAAGGTTCGGCTGCGCGTCGCGATTCACCAGGGTCTGGTCCACATGACAGGTGCCAACGGGTACCCGGGCGAGGCGATCGTCGAGGTGTGCCGGTTGCTCGACTCGGACCCGCTTCGGCAGGCGTTGGTGGCCTTTCCGCACGCCTCGGTCGGGCTCATCGTGTCGCGCAGCATCTTCCACGACGTTGTTCGGCACGGGTACCGCGGACTGCGCCCTGAACGCTTCGCTCAGGTCAAGGTGCAGGTGAAGGAACTGCTGACCGACGCTTGGATCTTTGTACCGGATGAGGACGCAAGCGCACTCGCCGGGAAGCAGCCGCCACCCGCAGCGGATCAGCCGCCCCCATCGAAGCCGCCCACGCCAGCCGCCGCAACGAGTGCGGCGGCGGCAACTTATCAGATCAGCGGCGTGACGACCCATGGACCGGCAGTCTTCGGACCGGGCGGCACCGCGATCGGCACCGCGAACGGTCCGTGGCACGGGACGGCTGACCGATGAACACCGTCGAAGAGCCGGAACCGAAACCTGATCCGGAAGTCGTGGAAGACGACGACAGCACCACTGATCATGTGCGGTCGCTGCCGGCGCACATGATCCGGTCCTACGGCATCCTGGACTCGGAGTTCCCCGGACCGTCTGCGTTCGGGCCCGGTTCGACGGCAATCGGCACGATGCTGAATATCGGTGCTGGCCAAGCCGGGCAACGGCTTGTCAACCAGCGACTGGACGGCGCTCTGGTGCTGGAGCGCATCCACACCTACGCCAAGACCGCGACGCCCGACCGCCTGATCGAGCGGCTTGCCCGGCTGCCGGTCGCGTATCTCAGCGGACCGCCCGGCAGCGGCCGGATGACGGCGACGCTTGTCGCGCTGGCGCGCGCACACGCGGCGGACAAGATCACCCAGCTGCATCTCCTCGGTGACGAGCCGATTCGTGCATACTTCGCCGATCCCAACCTGCTCCGCCCGAGCCACGGACACATCGTCGAACTGACGGGTGCGTTGAAGCCGGAGTCGTCGGAGCTGGCCCAGCTGTCCACGCTCGCCCGGGAAGCGCACGCCTCGGTGGTATTCGTCGGCGCCGACGCCGGCAACCGGCAACTCCTCGAATACAACGTCGAGCACGTCCGTCCCGACCCGCGCGAGGTCTTCCTGGTGTGGCTTGAGCGAAACCTGCGGGACAAAGGCCGCTGTATCGATGTTTGTCCCGCTTGCGAGGGCGAATGCGTCCAGGCGTACGTCGAGCGCTGCCGCGCCGAGTATGTGCGGCACCTATCGGTGAACACCATGACGGACGCCGTGCGGTTCGCTGTGAACTTCGCCGAACTCGTGCCGGACGGCAGCGTGGCCAGCGACCTCCTCGCCGATCGCGCAGCACTGCGCGCCAAGGCCGTCGATCTGCTCGAGGCGGCGCATCCTCAGGACGGCGTGGCCTATGAAAGGCGTCGCGCTCGCCACCTGGCGCAGCACCGCCGCGCCGCCCGCCTTGCGTTTGCGGTGTTCAACAATTACCCACTGACCAGGGTTTTTGACGCCACCAGTGCTCTGAACATGCGCCTTGACGAGGCGGTCGGCCGGTCCATAAACGAGCGCACGGTGCTCGAACACAACCTCGAGGACCTGCTCGACGACATCCGGCTCGCTGCGCCTGTCGACGGTGCGGTCGGTGCCGCGCGGGTGGCTCTGCTCCGCCAACCCGGCCTGGTTCGGGGACTGCTCGACGTCGCATGGCACGAGTACGACACAGCTCGTCAGCCGTTGTTGGAGTGGCTCGACGATCTCGCCGAGAACGCCGACGCCCGACCGGTCGCGGCAGCTACCGGCCTGCTCTGTGAATACGACTTCGAGCAGATCCGTAGTCGCCTGCTGGACAAATGGGCGGTGAGCAAGCAGCGCTCGCGGCGGGAAGCGGCGGCGCTTGCGTGTGAAATGGCGGTTCTTAATCATCCTGCCCTTACACCGCAGATCTTGCACTGCGTGGCGGCCTGGGCCGAGCAGTCGGGGTATCGACGTGACACCGCAGTACGCACATACGCCACGCGAACTTTCCTTCGACGCCTCCCGCAGGAAGCACTGACGGTGCTGAGCATGGCTGCCCGCGACGACATGCAGCGCACCAGCAACGCCGTTCCTTTCGGAGTCCGTGGCATCTACGACTCGCTCGGCGCCGCGGTCGTGCACCGGCTCGTAGAGTGGTCCGATTCCCCGTTCGCGAACTTGCGGACCATGGCGAGCCGTTGCCTGGTACGCCTGGCCGACGTGAACAGCAACGCCGATCGCGAAGCGGGGACCACCGCCTGGCCCGCACTCCTTTGCCAGACCGCCGCTGGTGAGGTCGCGCCGGCGGAGCATGCCCGGCTCTGGCCCGGTGCCCTGCTGCACCCTGGCACGGCGCGTCAGGCGTGGTCGGCGTTCGGACGCTGGATCGGGTTGGCCGCCACCGACGAGGCTCTCGCCGATGTTGTTCATGAGGTACTGAGCCACGTCCTCACTGGCGGCCCGATCATTCGCCGTGCCAATTTCTATCTTCAGTGCTTCTGGCGTCACAGCATGCCGGACAACCCGACTCTCATCACCGTCACGACCATGCTGGAGGAACGCCGCCGTGGCCACTGACTATTACGCAGAAGCACAGACCGCCAAGCAGCCCGGCAAACAAGGGTTCCTCCGCTTTTTGGCGAGCCTGATGCAGCCCCCGGCCGTTGAGCAACCCGACCTCGAGGTCGAGCTGAGCGAGTGTCGCACGGACGTACCAATCGCTCTGGCCGCGCACGGCGACGCTTTCGACTTCTCTGTAAGGCCGACCTTCACCTGGTACGCCGAGCACATGACCCGCAGCAAATTCGAGAACCTCGTCGACACGTACATGCCGGATGCGCTGTACACGCTGAGGACTCGTTCCGAGCGGGTGGCACGATCGTACGAACCGCATCGCTCGCGCGACCTCGAGCGCGACCTCAACACGCGCCTGTCTGCCAAGGACTGGGCTATGGGCCAGTTGAAGGAGCGGATCATCTGCCGGCCGGAGGTCTTCGTCCTGCCGGATCCCCGTGTTCGCAAGAGCATGCAGCCCTACTGGCAGCGGCGCATCGAGATGCAGACCGAGCACGAATTGGCGATGCGTGGAGCCGAGCTGACGCGCGAGCGTACGCAAGCGTGGTCGCGAGTCATGGCCGCATTGGAGGCGGATCCGCGAAACCGGCACGCGGCAGCGCTGGTCGGACACGAGGCGTTCGCTGAGGTGTTCACGGCGATGACGCAGGGGCGGAAGGACGAGCTGCTGAAGTTGATCGACCTGCTGGAGAAGGCTGGGAGAAGCTTCAACGAGATCGGACTCTACGAGTACGCAGAAGGGCTGGATGCAGCACTCGCGGAGTACCGCAAACGCGCCGGCATGGACGAGGCTGCGTGACCGAGCCGACCGTCCACACTCCGGTAGGCGAACTGACCCGGGCCGAGATGAACGACGCCGGCCCCAATCTCCCCCGAACGAGGGATCTGGCCGAGGCAGGGCCAGGGCTTGGAGTCGTGGCGGCGCGGGTGTTTCCTCGGCGGGGGCGACGTAGCGTTGGCTTTGCACCGCCGTTGTTGACCCCCGCGTTGAGGTACGCCGGAGGGAGGGCACCATGGCCTTCAACAAAATGATGGAGTCCGCCAAGCGTGGCCTGGCGACGAGCCGGGCCCGAGTGGACGAGACGCGAGCCCAGCGCCAGCGCGACAAGCTGCTGCACGAGCTCGGCGAGGCCAGCTACGCCGAGCACACCGGCCACGCGACACCCGAGGCCGTCGCCAGCAGGCTTCGTGCTCTGGATGACCATGAGCAGGCGCTTCGCGAGAAGCAGGAGCGGCAGGCGAGAGACATCATGCACCCGGGAGCCGAGTGCGTCGACGAAGGGGAGACCGTCGCATCCGCCGCGCGGAAGATGCGCGATCTCGGCGTCGGATCCCTGCCGATCTGCGGCGCGGACGATCGGCTGCACGGCATCATCACCGATCGCGACATCGTCGTGAGGTGCATCGCCGAGAGCCAGGACCCCGGCCATATCAGGGTGCGTGACCTGACCGGGGGTGAGCTGGTCTGGGTCGATGCCGATGCCGATGTGAACGAGGTGCTGCATCAGATGGAGGACCACCAGGTCAAGCGGCTGCCGGTCATCGAGAACCACCGCCTGGTCGGCATGATCAGCGAGTCTGACCTGGCTCGTAACCTCGACGAACGCCGGCTCGCCGAGTTCGTGGGGAAGGTCTACACGACGTCCTGAACTAGGCCGGCAGATTCGCCGCGAGCTGGTCGGTCAGGTCGCGTATCGCCGAGTAGCCGGTGCTGGTGAGGGTGCCGTCCTGGTGCAGCTCGTCGAGCCGGCCGTTCAGACCCGACAGCTCCGCCGCCGCGCGGTCGTCATCGCCGCGCGCGTGATCGCGAGCGAATCTGTCGAGCCGGCGGTTCAGATCACGCGCGGTCAGGAAGTCCAGGCCGCCGTCGCGCAGGGCGGCGCGAACCGCGGCCAGCGTCGCCTCGGTCGTCTGGCTCGGTGCCTCGCTCGGTGCCTCGCTCGGTGCCTCGCTCGGGGTGTCGGTCGGCGTCGGGCTCGGGGTGTCGCTCGGTGTCTCGCTCGGCGCCGCGCTCGAGACATCCGCGGACGGCTGGGACAGGGTCGTTTCTGCGGGGGTGGGCGCCGCGGCCGGGTGGTGGTCGGTTCGGCCCGGGAGGGTCCCGAGCGCGAACACGGCGGCGGCGACCGCGCCGAGCGCCGCCAGGGCGATCCCGACCGAACGGCCCCGTCGCCGCCGGGCGGTCGGCGCGGGTGGCTCGGCGAGCATGGGCAGGCTGCGCGTTGCCGCTCGTACTGGGGCGCGGCCGCGAAAAGGCGCCGGTTCTGGATCAAAGGAAGTCGTCGCGGCGCCGGCCAGAACGGCACCCGCCTGCGCCGCACTGGCCGGGCGATCCGTCGCGCGCTTGGCCAGCAGCGCGCCGACGAGCTCGGCGAGCCGGGGCGGCAGGCCGGGCCGCAGGACTGCCACCGGTACCGCCGCCTCATGAACCTGCTGCCAGGCGGTCTGCACCGGCGAGTCGGCGATGAACGGCGGACGGCCGGTGAGCATCGTGTACAGCACACAGCCCAGCGCGTACAGATCGGTCCGGGCGTCCACGGGCTCGCCGAGGACCTGCTCCGGCGCCATGTACGAGCTGGTGCCGATCACGGTCGCGGGTGCGGTCAGCGCGGTCTGCGCCCGGTCGGTGATGCTGGCGATGCCGAAGTCGCAGACCTTCACCTCGCCCTCGCCGCTGATGAGGATGTTGGCCGGCTTCACGTCCCGGTGCACCACGCCGGCGTTGTGCGCGGCCTCCAAGGCGTCGCACACCCGCTCGGCGATGTGCGCCGCGCGCCTTGGGTCGAGCGGGCCCGCGGCCAGCTCGTCGGCGAGGCTGTGCCCCTGGACCAGCTCCATCACGAGGTACGGCGTGCCGTCGTCGACCCCGAAGTCGTACACGGCCACGATGCTCGGGTGCGACAGCCGTGCGGCGGTGTGCGCCTCGCGCTCGAAGCGCTCCGGCAGCGACGGGTCGGCGCCGCCGTCGCCGTGCAGAATCTTCACGGCCACGGGTCGTTCCAGCCGCCCGTCGACGGCCAGCCACACGTCGGCCATGCCGCCCCGGCCGATGACCGATCGCAGCTCGTACCGGCCGTTCAACAGTCGCCCTGCCATGGTGGCCAACCCTGACACAATCGCCCCAATCAACGCATAGGGCCGTCGCGATACGTCACTGTGGCCGGGCGCCGGGCGGCATTCTGGAGTCAATCAAGGTTGTAGGCCCGTCCGATTAGGGCTTGGTTAAAAGACTTTCAAGCGTTCGTCCGGTGTGACATCGGACTGGTACAACCGTCCACGGTGGACGCACAAGGGGCATTGGACGAGGCTCGGATCCCGTGGCGGTTCCGGCGGCCGTATCGGCCGCGGAGGTCGGTCGACGGGTGGCGCGCGGCGACGATCGCGGTCTTCTGGGCCGGGCTGGCGGCGACGCTGGCGCCGTGGTGGTGGAACACGCCGGACGGGTTCCTGGCCGGCGGGGCCGCCTCGCTGACCGCGGTCGGCCGGATCACCGGGCTGGTCGCCGGGTACGTGCTGCTGGTGCAGGTCCTGCTGATGTCCCGCGTCGGTTGGCTGGAGCGCTGGCTCGGGGCCCGGGACCTGCTGCACTGGCACCGCGACCTGGGCATGTTCGTCGTCGCGACCGTCGTGGCCCACGCCGGGTTCATCGTCGCCGGGTACGCCTGGTTCGAGCACACGTCCCCCGCGAACGAGGTCGCGCGGCTGCTGACCGTCGACAAGTACGCGTACATGACCGGCGCGTTCGTGGCGACCGGGCTGCTCGTCGCGCTCGCAGTGCTGGCCGTGCCCAGGATCAAACGGCGGCTGCGGTACGAGGTGTGGCACCTGCTGCACCTGAGCGCCTATGCGGTGCTCGTGCTGGCCGTCGGGCACCAGTTCGCCGTCGGGCAGGAGATGTCGGTCGCGGGATTTTCGCGGTACAGCTCCCTCTTGCTCTGGATCTTTGTCGTTGCCGCGGTCGTGTGGGGCCGGATCGCCGCGCCGCTGCGGCTGAACCTGCGCCACCGGTTCCGGGTCCGTGCGGTCGTCGACGAGGGGCCGGACATGATCTCCATCTACATCGGCGGGGATCGCCTGCGGGGCCTGGAGGTGCGGGCCGGGCAGTTCTTCCGCTGGCGGTTCCTGGACGCCGAGAACTGGTGGCAGGCGCATCCGTTCTCGATGTCGGCGGCGCCGAACAATGATTGGCTGCGGCTCACCGTGAAGGTCGTCGGCGACCACACGGCGGGACTGCGGCGCCTGAAGCCCGGGACACGGGTGTACATCGAGGGCCCGAGCGGCGACTTCACGGCCGACCGGCGCCGGCAGGCCCGCGCGCTGCTCGTCGCCGGCGGCAGCGGGATCGGCCCGGTGCGGGCCCTGCTGGAGGAGCTGCCCCCGCGCACCGTCGTGCTGTACCGCGCCCGCAGCGCCGACGAGCTGGTCTTCCGCCAGGAGCTCGAGCAGCTGGCCGAGGCGCGGGACGCCCGCATCTGGTACGTCACCGGAGGGCGCAACGACCCCGGCCCGAAGCGGGCATTCAGCCCGGCCGGCCTGCTGGAGCTGGTGCCCGATCTGGTCCGGCGCGACGTGTACCTGTGCGGGTCGGCCGCCCTCGTCGACGCCTCGGTCATCGCGCTGCGCCGGGCCGGGGTTCCCCCACGCCAGATCCACCTCGACCCGTTCGAGTTCTGAGCATGGCCGGCCTGCACCGGATCGGGATCGCCCTGCTCGGCACCGGGCTGTTGACCGCCCTCCTCGTCGCCGTGAAGGCGCGGGCGCCCGAGGCACGGCCGCAACCGGCGGCCGAGCCATCGCCCTCACCCACCGAGCCGACGAAGGCGCCGCTCGTCGGGATCGTCGACCTGAGCCGGATGACCGAGGGCGAGCACCTCGGCGCGGTCGTGCCGAACCACTTCGGGCCGGTGCAGGTGCGCATCACGGTCCACGACGGGCGCATGGTCGACGTCGCCGCGGTCCAGCTGCCCACGGCCGCGGCGCGCGGAATCGAGATCGGCCAGCGCGCGGCGCCGCGGCTTCGGGAGCAGGCGCTGCAACGGCAGAGCGCGGACCTGGACACCGTCTCGGGGGCGACGTACACGAGCGACGGATATCGCCGATCGCTCCAGTCGGCCATCGACGCCGCCCGCGCAGGCCGCCCGGCCGCCTGAGGCATCAGCCCCCGGTCGATGTCCCGGGGCAGTACGGTGGCGCTGTGATCGAGAGCAACGAACGGCCACTGGGCCGGGCGAACGTGACGCTCAACGTCGGCGGTGACGACCTCGGGATACCGTTTCTCACCAAGGCGATGCTGGACCTCTGGGTGCACGCGTTGCAGGGGCCGAACCCGTTCCTCATCGTCGGCCGCCCCGGCGACGACTGCCGGTTCATTCAGACCTACCGCAACGCCCCGGACGACTACACGCTCGAGCACCGCGACGGCATCGAGGCGGACACCGTGTCCACCGCGGTCGATGCGCCCGCCAAGGTGGTCGAGCTGATCTGGGGCTGGATACGACTGCAGGAGGCCGGCCGATGAGCTACGCGATCATGCCCTTCAAGATTCGGCTGGACGCCCTGAACGAGGTGCTGGCCCTGCGCGACGAGGCGCTCTTCGCCTGGCTTCGCGACCGCTGCCGGGCCGAGCTCGCCGACCTCGACGACTGGAGCGATACCGAACGCCCGGCGAGGGAGTTCCTGGCCGACCTGGTGCTCGGACGAATCCCAGTCGAGAGGAGCGTCCATCTGTACGGGTACTGCGTCAAGGCGCTCTGCGAGCTCTGGGGCGCGCACCTGGCGAACGAGGGCTGGTGGGGGATGCGGTACGGCTGGTTCGGCACCGTCTCCGAAGCGGTCGCGCGGGCCGGCGTCAAGTACGACTTCACCGACCTCATCATCGGCGGACCCGGCGTCGACTGCCCCGCGCCGGACGACTTCCCCCTGATGGGGCACATCACCCGAGACCGCCTCCAGTCGCACCTCGACCGTCTGGGCGGCATCGACCTCGCCAAGGTCGACGATCGCCAGGTCGTGGAGGCCGTCGAACAGGTGAAGTCCTGGCTGCTGGAATGCCGCCGCGACGACATGGACCTCGTCTGCTTCTACCACTGATCGCTCTCGGGGTGAGGGCATCAGGGGCCGGCCAGGGTCGGTCCCTGATGCCCGGAAACCCCTTCGACGGCCAAGCTGAATGCATCAGATTTGGTACCTCGACAAGGGAGCCGACAATGGAAACCGTCTACGGCAAGCTGCGTCAGCACGGCCTCGTTCGTCCGACGCAGGGCCGGGTGCTCGGCGGTGTCGTCGCCGGTCTCGGGCAGCGGTTCGGCATCGACCCGTGGCCCGCGCGGCTGCTGTTCGCGCTGATCCTGCTCGCCATCCCCGGCACCCAGATCCTCATCTACCCGATCCTGTGGATTCTGATGCCGGCCGAGGCCGCCGTGGCTCCGAGCGAGCGGGACGCCTCCATCGCCTGACCAGCGGGACTGGCGCCGTGTCGATACCGTGCCGGGGGAGACCGATCATGAGGAGGTCGTCCCGGTGTCCGACAGCGCGTTCCAGGACTGGCTGGTCAGCGACAGCTGGCAGGACTACAAGCAACAGCGGGCGATCCGCGAGATCGAGTCCTCCCTCGACGGGCAGCGCGCCGAGAGCCGGGCCCTGCGCTCGCAGCTGTCGCGGCTGCAGGGCTCCCTGGAGCAGCGCCTCAGCCGCCTGATCCGCTCCTTCGACGCGTTCGTCGAGCTCAGTGACCTGCGCGCCGAGCTGGCGGGATTCGATGAGGCGGCTCGCACACGGTACCGAATGCGTCAGGTTCTGGCCTTTCGCGCCGGTGCCGTTCCGGCCCTTCCCGCGGCTCCGGAGGATGTCGACGGCTACTGGCTGGCGCCCGCCGCCTCCGCCCTGGCCGCCCTCACCCGCGGCGACGACGCCGCCGCCGACCTGGAGCGGGCCGCCGGCCGCGACTCCCGCCGCACCGCGCTGCTGCTCGTGATGTCCGGCGCCGCCGCCGACCCCCGCTGGGTTGGCGCGGCCTTCGGGGACCTGCTGGCCGACACGCAGCTCACGGCGGCCGAGCGCGCGGTCTGGATCGCCGCCGCCGACGGCCACCTCGGCGACGGGGCCCTCGAGCTCGTCGCCGCGCGCCTGTCCGCGCTGGTCGCGGGCCTGGGCGACGAACGCCGCGCGGAGCTCGACCGCTCGCTGTCGGACCGGATTCACGCCGCCCCGGTGACGGGCGTGACCACCTCCGCCGATCGCGGGGCCGTCGCCGCCCTCACCGCGAGCTCCCGCCTGGCCGCCCTTCGCGATTGGGCCCAGGCGCCGGTTGCCGCGGACGCTCCGGCGGAGTCGCGGGTGGCGCTGGAGGCGCTGCTGCCCGGCCTCGTGGACGAGGGCAGCAAGGAGGAGGCCGCGACCCTCCGGCGCATCGCGGAGCTGCGCGCGGTGATCGACGATCGCGAGGTCACGCCGACCGCGCGCTGGGACGACCCGGCCGGCCTGCCCCTGGGCCTGCTCGTGACGGACGCGTTCGGCGAGGCCCCGGGCCCCCGCGCGCTGGCCCGGCGCGTCCTGCGGGACCGGGTGCTGGCGGTCGGCGAGGCCCTGCGCGCCGAGACCGACGTGCCGGACCCGCAGGAGCAGACGGTCACGATCGAGCGGCAGACGGTGCGCGTTCGCGCAGGCGGCCCGGCCCCGGCCGACGCCGCCGAGCTGGCCAAGGCGATCGAGTCGCGCTACCCCGAGCCACCTTCCAAGATCTGGCAGCGGTACGCCTGGTTCGCCGCCGCGGCCGTGCTGCTCCTGGGCGCGCTGGCGGTGCCGCTGGGCTTCGCGGTCGTGCTGGTGATCGTCGCCCTGATCTTCGCCTTCGTGGGCGTGCGCCGCATCTTCGCCGACCGCATGGAGGCCGCCGAGCGGCAGGAGCGCCTGCGCGGCGCCCGGGAGCGGGCCGACAAGATGGTGGAGCAGGAGCGGCAGTCCCTGGCGGACCTGTGCCGCCGCCTCGACGAGGCCCGCCGCAGGGCGCCCGAGGACCTGACCGCCCTCCGCGCCGCCCTGGCCTCGTAACGAAACCCGCGACCTTCACGGCGCGATCGGCCCGGCCTCCGCGCTGCGGAGGTCGGCGACGAGCTCCGTCACCCTGTCCCGCAACCGGCGAAGTTCGCCGGCGGTGAGGCCGAGCTCGTAGCAGTGGTGGTGCCCGGCGCGGGACAGGGCCCACCACGTGTAGCCGGCGTTGGCGGCGATCCGGCGGCCGGCGTACCGCTCGAGCACGAGGAACTGCGGTGCCCTCGCCCTGAGGCCGGCCACGCCGGGGTGACAGCGCCGCCAGTAGTCGTCCATCGCCGACTCCAGGGCCATCCGCAGGAGCCACGCGCAGGCCCGCGGCCACGTGCCCCGGGCACCGCTCACCACCGTGCCGTCCACCTTGGCCGGAAAGGCAATGGTGCGGCGGGTGTTGGCGCCGGCGAGTCGCATCCCGGCCAGCTCGACGTTGCTCTCCTGGCGCAACGCGTCCCAGATCTCCTGGGAGTGTTGTGCGAACGGCTCGAACCGCTCGTCGCGCAGCGCGGTGATGGCGGGCTTCAGCCAGTCCCGGGCGGCGTTGACGCGCTTCAGCCGCGCGTCAGCCTTGGAGGTGGCGCGGGCCCGCAGCAGCCATTCCTGCAACGCGGCCCCCTGTTCGCGCCAGGCGTCGTGGCGCTGGCGCAGCCAGGCGCGAGTGTGCTCCTGGAGTTCGGTGAGCGCATCCAGCAGCGGGGGATAGGCGGAGAGTGCTTTCGCATCCCACGCATCGAGCAGCGCGCGGAACCGCGTCGCGGGCTCGCCGAGCGCTTCAAGATCCTCGGAACGGACTCGCGGGCCCACATCGAGCAGGCGCTCGGCCCGAGCGCGCACCTCCCGCAGCCGGTCGACCGCCGCGGTACTGCGTTGCAGCCGAGCGACGGTCTCGCCGGCGTTCGCGCGCCAGGCGGCGTCGAGTGTCCCGGCACCACAGACCGGGCACGCGACGTCGCCATGCTCGTCGTGGAAGGCGACCGCCATTCGCAGCAGCCGCGCGGCCTCGTCGGCGGCGCCCGCGCTGGCGGCGACCAGCTCATCGGCTCGCCGCGACGCCTCCGCGAGCTCCTCACCCACCCGATCGACCTGCTCGAGCTCGGGGAACTCGACGGCGACCACGCGACGACCAGCGACCGCGACCGGGTCGGCGGTGTCCTCGCCCGCGTCGGCGAGCAGCCGATCGAGGGCGTCGAGGTCGGGCGTCCGCTTGGCCAGGATGGCGACGGCGTCCGCGGCCCGCTGGTCGTCGGCCTCCGCCAGCGCCAGGCGCAGGGCCTCGCGCCGGGCCTTGACGGTCGCGATCCTGTCGCTCAGCTCGCGGCGGACCCGCATGAGCCGCCCGTCGGCCTCGGTCAGCGGCGTCATGCCGAGGATGGGCGCCAGGGCGTCGAAGAGCCCGCTGGGTCTGGAGGTGACGAGCCGGCCCAGGTCGCTGGCGGTCAGAAATGGACGGTACGTCTCCAGCGGCTGCTGCCATCGCAAGTCCGCGGTGCCGTCCCCAGTCAGCACGCTCCCGACGCCCTGATCGGCCTCGGTGTCGTCGTCCCGCCAGCTGCGCCGCACGCGAATGGGCTTGCCGGCACCGTCGGCTCGCAGGTGTACCTCAATGTGACAGGGCGATCCGTGGTGAAGATTGCGCCAGCCGTCCTTGAACACACTGTTCCGCTCGGCCCATCGCGCGCTGTCCCCGGTGAGCGCGAGCTCGACGGCCTCGGCGTAACTGGACTTCCCGGAACCGTTGCGCCCGACGACGAGCGTGAGGCCCGCGTTCGGCTGCAACCGCAGACTCTGCTCCGGCCCGACACCACGGAACCCGGCGACGGAGACGGACTCCAGGTACAACGGCTGCGGCCGCGCCCGAACGGTGGGGTCGCGTGCGGGCAGCTCAACCGGTCGGCCATCGAGCACCCCGTCGAGCGCCTCGTCGCCGACGTAGGCCGCGAGCACCAGGTCGATGACGTCGTCGGGCACGTTGTCAGCGGCCAGCCGGTCGATGAGCTGATCAAGCAGCGACGCATCCTGCGTCATCAGCATCCGCTTCCGTAAGGGCGGAGATCGAGCGCGTCCGGCGGCGGCGTGCCGTCCTTCGCCGTGCGCCGGAGGAGCGCCAGCAGGTCCTCCTGGCGAGGCTGGCCGAACGCCAGCCGGTAATGCGCCAAATCGGCCTTCAGGCGTTCGAGCCTGGCCTCGTCGCGGCTCAGCGGATACGGCAGGACGTGTCGTTCAATCTTGGCTTTTCCGCCGTACACCCAATAGGGCGCGAAATCGCCCAGCGCGCCGGAATCCGTGCGGGCCGCGTCGTAGGCGGATTTCCACACGTCCCGCTCGTCGGAGGACAGCGCGGCGGCGCGATTGTGCTCGGCGATGTTGCGGCGTACGGCATGCCCACCGAAACGGTGCACACGGCCCTCGCGCTGTTCGAAGTCGACCGGGTTCGGCGGGGTGTTCCAGTGCACGACGGCCGAACACCACTGGTGGAAGTCGATGCCCTCCTGGCCGGCGCTGGTGGTGGCCACGACGAACGGCCAGAACGGACTGTTGAACGCCTGCCGGACGGCGATCTTCCGCTCGACTTGCGCCTGCTCCTCGCCCCGCCCGCCGTACCGCAGCGCGAATCGGCCCGGCAGACCGATCGGCTTGTCGGGCTGGTGCGGATTGAAGGCCCGGTACGTGACCGGCTGGACGGTGAGGGTCTCGAACACCCGCAGTGAGAGTGCGTAAAGGGATTCATCATCCAGCGGCAGGTCGGGGCTCGCGCTGCGCAGCACATGCAGGTGCTCGTCCAGCACTGCCTGCAGCCCACCCGCGGCGCAATAGCGCAGCACGGCTCGCCAATACACGACGCCGGGTTGCAGATGATCAAGCAGCTGCGCCGCATCGGTCCGGTTGAACAACGACTGCAGGCCGTCGGCAATGCATGCGGCAGAGTCCCAATGGCATTCCGGTGTGACCTTGCTGTCCGGTGTAATAAGCCGGGCAAGTGCCCGCCACGCGATGTTGCCCGGTCCATGAAGCCCGATAGCGGTCAAGTCATCAATGACCGCCGAGACCTCGCGTGCCACCGGATGCTCGGCGGCGGTGATGACCTCATAAGCCTGGCTGACGTGCCGATCGAGGCCGGTCGGCGTGCCGTCCTCGTTGTGCGCGGAGCCGAGGTTCCCGGCGGCGTCGGCCGGTGAGTACTCCTCGATTCCAGCCCTCGCGCCCGGCCAACGGAACACCGCGTGCCAGGGCTGGACCTCGCCGACGTGGCGCGGGTCGCTGAATTCGGCCGGCGCATCGCGGCTGAGTCGCTCGCGTACCTCAGCCTCGATGGCCTCCAGAGGCAGGGTCTCGGTGGGCCGTCGGCGGGCGATCGCCAGCGGATCGCAGGCCTGCGCGAGTCCCGGATGTGGCCAAAACATCGCGAGCGTGCTCATGGAGGCGGCGCGCTCCCCGTCGAGGCGATAGTCGAGCCGTGACCGCCGGCGCGGCGGCTCGACGCGTGGCCCGCGGGCGTCCTCGATGCGCCGCTCGGCCTCGTAACTCAGCAGCCCGGCCACGGCCGTCGGTGTCGCGTTCCATGACGAGAACAGCAGCCGCTTGGTGATGCCGTGCGCGGCAGCGCTGGCGAACGGTTCGCCGAGCGTCGAGTAGGGCATCGACGGCGGCAGCCACAGCAGCTGCCACCAGCCCCGGTCGAGGGTGTCGGCGGCGAGGTGGCGTAGCCGGGCGTTGCCGAGGTCGATGGCGCGTCGCTGGATGACGGCCTCCGCGTCGAGCAACTGCGCGCTCGCCAGAAGCGGTTGGATCTCGGCGGCGCGCCGACCCTTGAGCGCGGCGCGGACCTTCTCGCCGATCTGGTAGCCGTCGAGGAAGTTCAGGAAGTACGGGGCGGACTTCCAGTACTCGATGGTTACCGGCGCTTCGACGGCCTTCGCGATCCTTCGCATTGCGGCGTAGCTGCGCAGGTCGTCGGCGGCGAGGTTGTGCACGGTGACGATGTTCTCGTGCAGCATTTCGGCCTGTTTCAGTGCTGGTCGTTCGGTACGGCACATCACCCGCAGCAGCAGCTCCCGCAGGTCTGCCCGGATCGCCTCGCTCGGCTCCGCGTGCACAAGAGCCTCGCGATGTGCCTCGAACGTCTTCGCGACCTCGGTGTGCCACTGATCGTCCGGGTTGAGAAACCCGAGAATCTGCCGGAAGTCGGCATAGTGGTCCTCGCCGGCGGCGCGCTCTTCGGCGTAGGTGAAGGGTTTGTACGGGGTCGCCGATAGCAGCAGCACTCGCGCATCCCCGTAATCGAACAAGGATTTGGCGAGGTCTGCGGCCGGTCCGCCGTTCGGGTCGAGGAGTTCCCGGAAGCGCTGGAACTCGTCGAGGATGATTAGGTCGGGTTCCAGCGCGTCGACCCCGGCCCGCGCGAGCACGGCGCGGAGGTCGCCGATGAGTCGGCGGGAGCGTTCGCGCAGCGCGTCCGGAAGAGCCGCGCGGCGCCCGACCTCGTCAAGAAGCGCGTTGAACTCCTTGAGCAGTCCGTCCTTCTTGGCGAGGCGGATGAACTGCCTCGCGATTGTGCGATCCAACTGCCCGTTCAGGGCGGTTTCGAGTTGCCGGCATTGTTGTTGGAACCGCTCCGGCGAGCTGACGCTGCCCTGCAGCGCTCGAATCGCTGAGCGGCTTCGCCAGCCGTCCCAACGTTCGGCCTCTTCGAGCAGGAGGAAGATCAGCGCGCGCTCCTCCTTCGCCCCAGTACGCCAGCCCTGGTCGAACGAGGTACCAGGGGTGAACGCCACCAGGTTGATGGGCTTGCCGTGCGTGGGTTGGCCGCTGGTGAGCTTGTCGACTTCCTTGGCCAGCAGGGTCAGGCGCGTTGAGAGCGTGACGGCCTCGTCCGGGGTGACCCGCAGACGGTCGATGTTCTGCTTGGCGACGTCCTGGTTCGAGCAGACGTACACCACGTCGACCCGCTTCACGCTGGGGTCGTCCTGCAGCCGTTCGAGTGTCTTGGCGATTACTCCTCGCGCGACCACGCTCTTGCCGAGCCCGGTCTCGTCGGCGACGAGGAACCGGCGGGTAGGGTCGGCACCGAAGTACCGCTCGATGACATGATCGACCGTCGCGCGCTGGAAGTCCTTGAGGCCCGCGATCACGTCCTGCGCGTCGTACCGTTTCATTCGCGCGCCACCTCAAGCTCGGCCTGCCGCGCCTGTTCCACCAGCGCCCAGAGTTCGCTGAATCCGTCGGGCCACAGCTTGGCGCCGCGGGCCTCGATCCGAGCGATGAGGTTCGCGAGATCGCCGAGCCGCTCGGGGTGCTCGGCGAGGGCGTTGAGCAGGAGTTCGAACATGCCGAGGTAGCCCGAGCGCCAGCGAGTCGAGCCGCTCTCGTCGCCCACCGTCGCGGCTACCGGGGCTGCCTCGGCACCGAGTCCGAGCATCAGCAGGAGGAACCTTTGGAACTTCTCGAAGGTGTCGATCTGCTCCGCGAGGACGTGGTCGAGCCGATCGGCGGGGTCGCCCAGGAGGGTCGCGAGCACGACTGTGCGCTCGCGGACGTCACGCAGCTCGGCCGTGATGATCACGAACGGGGTGATGTCGGTCAGTGTCAGACCCGCAAACGTGGCCTTTACCGGTTGCCCGGGAACCAGCGCGACAGCCTCGGCACGGCGGGTGTGCAGTTCGGCGGTGAGCCGCACGCCTTTTGCCTCCGGGAGCGGACCTTCGGACGTCAGATGGATGCTGTACTGCCCCGCGTCCGCCCGCACAGTGGCGACCAGCGGCACCTCGGCGATGTCGCGGACGAGGTCGATCAGCAGCTCGGCGTCCTCGTTGAGCTCCACCGGTTCGCCGCGCTCGTACGGCTCGAGTACCTCGCGCAGGTTCGCCTCCGGCCCGACCATCCCGTCGATGCCGAGATCGCCGCGCTTGCCGACGAGCTCGACGAGCACCTCGACGTTGCCACTGAACGCCGCGCTTGTGGCGTTCGCGGAGCCGACGAAGAGCCGTGCTTCGGCGCCCTGCTCCACGACGTACACCTTGGCGTGCAGGCCGCTGAGGATCTCCGTCTCGTTCGGGGCCTCCTCGTCGGGCAGCCCGGCCAGCTCGCTGACGACGTAGCACTCCGCGCCGTCGAGTGCCTCAAGGGGAAGCCGGTCGAGTTCCTCCTGACGCCCGACCACGATTCGGCGATCACCCGGTGCGCACAGCAGCAGACCGTCCTCCGTGCAGAACGGTGAGATGACGAGGTGGCGGGAACCCTCGAAGGACGGGGCCGAATTTCCGGGTACACCCAACGGATGAAAACGCACCTCGCGAACGCCATCCGGTGTGGTCCACGCAGCTCGGCGTAGATCCTCGATGAGCGCCTCGATGGCCTCTAGCCGCGGCGCCGGGATGGGCCCGACGGCGAGCTTCAGCGTATGCCGGAGCAAGTCGGCCAGGGGTTTGTTGCTGGCGGCCGGTCGCGAACCGCACACGCCGTCCAGCCGCAGGCACACGTCCCAGCTGCGGTCCTTGGTGAGGTTCCGGCTCAGCACCACTAGCCGGAGCGAAACCTCGCTGGTGACCTCGTCCAGGAACCGCAGCACCCAAAGCTTGGGGTGGAACAGCCGACCCGGCCTGGGCCGGCCGACCGCGTGCACCATCGGCTCGAGGAACGCGAGCAGCGCGGATTCTCCCGGGGGCACCGCCACCTGCCCCGACTGGCAGAAGACGTCGATGCGATCGGCGCACCGGCGGACGCTTTCCATGATGACCACCGGGTCGACCGACTCCCGGAGGTTGTGCGCAGCAAACGCCAGCGGCGCGACCAGCAGACTCTCGAGATCGAGGGTGAAGGTCAGCGCGACGGCCCGGGTGAGCTGCGAGCCGGTCGGCGGGCGCAGCGCGTCGAGCAGCAGCGTACGAGTATCAGGTGCCAGCAAGGTCGGTCTCCAACTCGCCGGCGCAGCCGTCGTGGATGTCGGCGAGCAGACGGGCCGCCTGTGGCCAGCGATACACCAGCCGACCGCTTCCGGACGCCCCGCTCCATCGGCGCAGCAGCTTGTCGTTCACCAGCCGCGACTGGGCCTTCTTGATCGAGCGTTCGCGTTCCTCAATGAGCATGCGTAGTGACGGTTCTTTCCATATTTCGTAGGTCCCGCCTTTGGTCGCGGCGTCGAGCCATCGTTCGATGAACCGGCGGGCGTTCTTGTTGGCCGCGATGGCCTTATTGATCTCGATCACCCGGCTCCACATCTCAGCTCTATTCCACTCATGGAGGTCGGAAATCTGGTCGGTCCACTTGGCTATCGATTCGCGGTAGAAGTCAACCGGCGACTCAACCCCGGTCAGTCCAGCCCGCTCATACCGCTCGGCGACCAGTAGGTTGTACAGGAGCGCGGCCCCGTGAATGGCGAGCGAGAAGTGGGCCGCATGCCGTACTCCCGACACGAGTTCCGGCGCGGCGGCTGCCAGCACCGCGTCATTCCACGGGTAGGTCTCCTCGAGCGCCATTCGCCGCTCCGGCGCGAGTAGATGCGCCAGAAGCGTGTTCGGCACCATCGCCAGCATTCGCTCCCGCAACCAGCGGGCCTCGTCAGCGCCCAACGTAAGGGCGTTGTCCAGCTCGTTCGGGAAGCCCGCGGGCGGGTCCGGCAGCGTTGAGTGCCACATTCCAGTTCGCAGCTCCGCGAGTTCTTCCGTCTCGCTCGACGGCCAGGGTCCGGCCGCGGAGGCGCCGGTCCGAATGCCGAACGTCGTGAGCGCCGTCGCGTAGATGGTCGACGGCAGTGTTCGGACCTTCACGCCCGTGCGGCGGCCGATCATGCCCGCGGGACGGCCCGCTCGTATGAGCGCTGAAATGACCGTGCGCTCATTGCGGGCGACTTTGGCGGTTGACGCGTTGCCACGAAGCCGGTGGCTCTGGGCGTCCTGGAAGCACCAGGGGACGATGAGCAGGTAACGGGCGCGCGTGTGCAGGGTCGATATGCCCGGGAAGAGCATGTCGCTGAACGCGTCGCGCACCTGGCCGATGCCGAGCTCGTCGCGGCTCTCCGTGTTGCTGAAGAGGTTGAGCAGCTCACGCATCCGCTGCTGATCGGCCCGAGAGCTATCCAGCCAGGACAGCGTGGACGCCATGAAGCACCTCCGCAAGCGTGCTCAGACGGGATGGGTCTGCCCGACAGTACAAATCTCCTATTGGGAATAGGAGAGCCGTCACGGCCTCGTTGCTCGCCGTTCAGCCGATTGGCACCCGACGGGCAACGTCCCCTGCCAAGATCATGGCGCATGTCCCGTCGCAAGATTTCTCTCGCGCTCGTGACGCTCGCGGTCACCTCGGCCGGGCTTGTTCCCGGCACGGCCGCCAGCGCGCACGGTAATCGCCCCGTTTATTGGGATCGTCAGGCCACCTATCCCGTCTTCCAGAACCGGCCCGCCGGGCAGGACGCCGCCGCCCCGACGGCCGCCGAGATCTCCGCGGTCACCGAGGACGGCAAGACGCTGATCTACACCGACGCGCTCGGCAAGCGCGTCGGGTTCCTCGACATCCGCAACGCGAAGAAGCCGCAGGGGCTCGGCACGCTCGGGGTCGACGGGGAGCCGACCTCGGTCACCGTCCGGGGCGAATACGCGCTCGTTGTCGTCGACACCAGCGCGAGCTTCACGAACCCGTCCGGTGTGCTGCTGGTCGTCCGCATCAAGGACCGCCGGATTGTGCGCACCATCGACCTCGGCGGGCAGCCGGACTCGATCGCGATCGGCAAGAGCAAGCGCTACGCCGCCATCGCCATCGAGAATCAGCGCGACGAAAGCGTGAACGGCGGGGATCTGCCGCAGGCGCCGGCCGGATTCGTGCAGATCGTCGACTTCCCGTCGGACAATCCGGCGCGCTGGGGAGTGCGCAAGGTCGAGCTGCCCGCGGAGAAGCTCCAGGGGCTCACCGCGCCCGGGGACGCCGAGCCCGAATACGTCTCGATCAACGCGCGCGACAAGGCCGTTGTCACGCTGCAGGAGAACAACGGCATCGTCGTCATCGACCTGCGGACGGGACAGGTGGAGAAGGCATTCTCCGCCGGTACCGCCACCGTCAAGGGCATCGACGTCAAGAACGACGGCAAGCTCGACCTCACCGGGCAGATCACCGACGTGCCGCGCGAACCCGATTCGATCGCCTGGGTGGATGACCGGTATGTCGCCACCGCGAACGAGGGCGACTGGAAGGGCGGGACCCGCGGCTGGACCGTTTTCGACACGTACACCGGCCGGGTCGTCTGGGACGCCGGAAACAGCTTCGAAAACCTCGCGGTCACCTATGGGCTGCACAACGAGGGGCGGGCCGGCAAGAAGGGCACCGAGCCCGAGGGTCTCGCGATCGCCACGTTCCACGGCACGCGTTACGCGTTCGTCGGGTCGGAGCGCAGCAACTTCGTCGCGGTGTACGACATCGACAACCCCGCGAAGCCGGTCTTCAAGCAGATCCTGCCCACGACGAACGGGCCCGAAGGACTGCTCCCCATTCCCTCGCGGGACATGCTCGCCGTTTCCAGCGAGGTCGATGACGCCTCGGTGAATGTGCGCTCGAGCGTCGGCCTGTTCGAGCTGGGCCGGGACGAGCCCGGATTCCCGAGCATCGTGAGCCGCGACCTCATCGGCTGGGGCGCGCTCGGCGCATTGTCCGCCGTTCCCGGAAAGCCCTCGAAGCTGTACTCCGTGACCGACGCGGCCTACTCGCCGACCCGAATCCTGACGATCGACGCGGCGCGGAAGCCGGCCGAGATCACGACCGACCTGACCGTGACGGACGCGGCCGGCGCGCCGGTCGGATACGACGCCGAGGGCATTTACGCGCGGCCGCAGGGCGGTTTCTGGCTCGGTGTCGAGGGCGCGACGGGCGACGGCAACAAGCTCGTCCGGCTCGACGCGAACGGGCGGACGGTCGAGACCGTGTCGCTGCCGCAGGACATCGCCGCGGGCCTTTCGAAATGGGGCATCGAGGGCGTGACGGGCGCGGGCAACTATCTGTTCGTGGCCCTTCAGCGCGAGCTCAGCACCGACCCCAAGGGCATTGCGCGCATCGGGCGCTATGACCTCACGAACAAGACGTGGCGGTGGTACGGGTACCAGCTGGAGACCACCACGACGCCGGGCGACTGGATCGGGCTGTCCGAGGTTGTCGCCGTCGACGAGAACACCCTCGCGGTGATCGAGCGCGACAAGCTGAACGGCCCGAACGCCAAGATCAAGCGGGTGTACACGGTCAAGCTCCCCGACACCGACACGTTCCCGGTGCTGAAGAAGCGCCTGGCCGTCGACGTGCTGCCCTCCCTGCGTGCCGACAACGGCTGGACGCAGGAGAAGCTGGAGGGCCTGACGATCGCCGGCGACGGCCAGGTGTACGCGATCACCGACAACGACGGCGTCCAGGACGCCACCGGCGAGACGGTCTTCCTGCGTCTGGGATCGGCCAAGAAGCTCTTCTGAGCCGACCCCAGCTGATCCCAGCCTGCTCCCTGCCCGCGGCGTCCCGAACGCCGCGGGCAGGGGTCACGAAGGAGTGGTCGCGGCTCGGTCGCACGTCACACCCGCTTTCGCTGTTCCGGATCCGCCGAGCGTGGTTGCTACGGTAGGCGGACGTGTCGGCGAGGCGGGGGAGGGCAGCGGGTGACCGAGCCCTTCGTGGCCTCGCCGGTGGGGCATGCCTCGATGCGCGCCCGGTGGCGGGCGCTCATCCTCACCGACCCGGTCGCGCGGCTCGTGCGCAACGCCGTCCACGCGGACATCCACGAGGCCTATGACCTGCGGCAACTCGCGCTCGCGGCGATCGACCTCGCGGTCGCCTCGCTCGGTTTCGCGCGGGCGCTCACGCTCGCCGAGCTGATCGAGTCGATCGCCGAGCTCGCCGCGCGGATGCGGCCGGGCGACACCGGCGCGCACGAGGACGCCGCGCGGTGGGTGGTCCGGGGACTGCTCAACGACACCGACAACCAGCGCGCGTTCGTGTACGTCTTCGACAACACCGAGGAGTACGCCTTCCGGCTCCTGCAGCTGCAGGACGGCCCCGACGGCGCCCTGGTGCTCGCCTCGCCGCAGGCCGTCATGCTCTACCTCAACGGGCTCGATCTCGACGTCGACGACGCCGAGGCCGCGTTCTCCGTCGTGCTCCAGCGGCAGCTGCGCGACCGGCGGTTCGAGGCCGCCGGGCGCACCGCGATGCAGGCCGAGCGCGTGTCCGTCGCGATGTCCGCCTCGCTCGCGGACATCCTCGATGCGACACAGCGGGATGTGCGTTCCATCGACTGGGTGAACGACGTGCCGCAGCGACTCCAACGCGCACGCGAGCATGTCGAAGCGCGCATCGCCGCCGATGCCGAGGTGCTCAACCACGTCGCGGCCGGCATCGACACCGAGACGGATCCCGAGGTCAGGCGGGCTTCCGGGGACCTTGTCGACACGCTGCGGCGCATTCGGCAGGTGCATCTGGACCTGGCCGAACGCGTCAGCGACGCCCGGACGATCTTCCTCCAGGCGCAGCTGCAGCAGGTGTTCGCCCGTCGGGTACACCTGCGGCTGTTGCATGTCGAGCGAGAACTGCTCCAACCCGTGCTGAAGCTGCACCGGGAGGCGGCGACCGAGGTCGTCGAGGCGTTCGGGGACCGCGTCGTCGGGCTGCAGATCCCGCGCCTGCTGCAGCTGGACAACCTCGTCGACATGCTGCTCGCGCCGCCGCGGCCGGTCGCCGGCGACGAGGAGGACAGCGAGGACCCGGGGGAGACCGAGGGCGTCGAGCTCCAGGCCTATCCGTCCACTGTGGTCGCCGAGGTGACGCGCATCCTGAAGCGCGCCGAGCGGGAGCCGGTGCTGCTCTCCGAGCTGCTGAAGGACGCCAAGGACGACCAGACCACGGAGCTGGTGCTGCTGTCCGCGCTGTGGGCCTACGCGCCCGACGTCGTCGAGCCCGGCGAGCAGCACAAGGACCTGAGCGCGCTGCAGACCGAGCGGACGGGCACCCGGCTCGACCACCCGTTGGTGTGGGGCGACGACCTTCGCGTGCAGTACACCGAGGAGGAGCAGGAAGCGTGACCGTACCCATCGAGGACGTCCGGGCCGCGGCGGAGCTGGTCGCGCTGGGCCTGCGCACGGGCGCGCGTCCGACGGACGGCAACCCGTACGGGAAGCTGCTGGAGCGGTACCGCACCCAGACCCTGTTCCGTGACACGGTGGACACGCTCGCGAGCGGGCTCGGGCTGGTCGTGCTCGGCGCGCCGCCGCGCACCGGGCTCGTGCTCAGCACCTACCCGGGGAGCGTTTTCGCGGTCCGGATGGGCGATCTGCGCAGCACCGGCATGTCCGCGGACGAGAAGCTCCTCGCCGGACTGATCGTGCTCGGCGTGGCGGCGTACGCGTTCCCGCAGGAGGTCGACCTCGACAGCACCGAGGTCAAGACGGTCGAGGTCGCGGCGCTGGACAAGTTCATCCGCGACACGATCGACCGGGTGCTCGCGATACCCGGCGACGACGACACGGTGGACGGTCAGGCGCGGCAGGCGGCCGAGGTCTACCGGCGCACGGCCGCGTTCCGCCCCAAGGACCGCCAGCCCGGCCCGGCCAAGGGGTGCACGCAGTTCGCGGTCGCCGAGGTGCTCGGCTGGCTCGTGGAGCGCGGCGCCGCGCGGCCGATGCCGCAGCTCGGGCCGAGCACGTTCCAGCTCACGGACCGCTTCCGTTTGCTGGTCGCTGATGTGGCGGGTGGCGAGGCCCTCGAGGCGATGAGGTCGGTACAGCACTGATGGCAGCTCCCGCGAGACTCTGGAGAATCCGGCGGATCTACCTTGACCGGATCGGCTCGCCCGCCGCGCGTTTTCGCGAGGTGTGGCTGGATTTGACGGGACGCGACGGCGCCCCGCTCGACACCATCCTGTGGATGCGCAACGGCGGCGGCAAGTCGACCCTGATCGCGCTGCTGTGCGCGCTGATCCGCCCGGACCGGCGCGACTTCCTCGCCACCGGCACGACCGGGCGCCACCTCGAGGACTGCATCCTCGGCTCCGACACCGCGCACGTCGTCGTCGAGTGGATCGACCCGGCGGGGCAGCGGCTGGTCACCGGCGGCGTCTACGAGTGGGCCGACCGCGCACAGCCCTCGGACCCGAACGGTTCGCACGAGCGGCTGCGCCAGACCTGGTACGCGTTCACGCCCGCCGCCGGCGTCGAGCTCGAGCAGCTGCCGTACGACTCGGCCGAGCTCAAGGACTTCGCGAAGGCGGTCGAGGGGCTGGCGTACGAGACCGAGCCGATCGTCACCACCAAGCAGGAGCGCTGGGCCCAGGCGCTGCAGGACCGCGGGCTCGACCCGGGCCTGTTCACCGCCATCCTGAAGATCAACGCGACCGAGGGCGGGATCGAGCATCACTTCCGGTTCAAGACCGCCGACGAGTTTGTGCAGTACCTGCTGACGCTGGTCACGGAGCCCACCTCGGCCGGCAAGGTCGCCGCCATCCTGCGCACCACCCGCGACCGCCTCGCCCGCCAGCCGCGGCTGCGCGCCGAGGTCGCCTTCTGCGACGAGGCCACGACGCTGCTCACCGACCTGGCCACGGCCCGGGACACGCTCGTCGACGCCGAGCTCGCGGCGCGGGCGGCCCGCCTCGACGCCGCCGGTCTGGCGGGCGCGCTGAGCGCCGCGGTGCAGTCCGCCGCGACCGCCGCCGAGCGCCATGACGCCCACGCCGAGGAGGCTCATGCGGCGGTACAGCGCGCAGCCGCCGAGTCCGCGACTTTGGACGAGCACGTACGGCATTATCGATACCGGGCCGCCGACCTGACCCACGAGCACGCCGCCGCGGCCGCGCTGTCGGCCGACGCGCTGGTCGCCGAGCGCCGCCACCTGCACCGGTCCTGGCAGCTCGTGCCGGCCCTCATCCGCCACGTCGAGCAGGCCCAGCGCCTCGAGGTCGCCCGCCGCCAGCAGGAACAGGCCGAGGCGGGCGCGGCCCCGTTGCGCCGCTCCCGGGCCGCCGCGGCCGCGGTGCTCCTGGCCGTGTTGCGCAACGCCGCCGACGAACTGAGCGCGCGCATCGAGACCGCCTCGCACGAAGCGTCATCCGCTCGTGAGCGTCAGGCCACCGCGCGCACCCTGGCCGACTCGCTGCGGGGCCGGCTCGGCAGCCTCGACGGGCAGCAGCGCACGATCGAGTCGCAGCTGGCCGTCTACGACCGCGACCTGGCCGCCGCGGCCGACCATCTCGACGGCGACGAGCTCGATCGCGCCCTCGAGCTCGCCCGATCGGCCGAAACCGAGGCCGCGCAGCGAATCGAGCACGAACTGCCGGCCGAGGCCGCGCGCCTCGACGCGGACCGCGCCGCATACGAACGCGATCGCGCGGACGCGCAGACAGCGCTCACCGAGCTGTCCCGAGACAAGGCCGTGCTCGACGCCGAGCGCGGCCCGCTGTTCGCCGAGATCGAGGCCCTGGCCACGGACCCGAGGCTGACCGCGCTCGCCGAGCGGGACCGCGTCGACCCGATCGACTCGCAGCGCGCGCTCACCGACCTGCTCACCGAGGCCGTCATCACCGCCGACCGGCACCGCATCCAGCTCGCCGTCGCCGACGCCGAGGACGGCCGCGCGGTGCAGGCGCTCGCCTCCGCGCGCGGGCTGCTCCCGGCCGCGCTGGACCTCGCCCGGGCCGCGGACGTCCTGGCCGCGGAGCGGATCCCGGCGACGACGGGCTGGCACCATCTGGCGGATTCGGTACCGTCCGCCGCCTGGCCGGCCGCCATCGCCGACGCGCCCCACCTGGTGGGCGGGCTGCTCGTGCACGACCCCGCCGACCTGGACCGGGCCCGCACCGCGCTCGACGAGGCGCGCCTGTTCCCGACCTCGGCCGTCCAGGTCGCCGCGATCGGCGACCTGCGGTCCATTGTGGACTCGGACCCGGCCAAGCCCGTCGGCTTCGTGCTGCCGCCGGCGCCCGCGATGTACGACCGCACCGCCGCCGCCTCCGAGACCGACCGGCGCAACCGGGGCCGCGACGAGCGCAACCAGCGCGTCCACGAGCTGATCGAGTCCCGCGACCGCGACCTGCAGCTGCGGGGTCAGCTGCTCGCGCTGGCCGAGCGCTGCCCGGCCGGGCACCTCGAGCACCTCGAGGCGGTCTCGGCGAGGCTCGGCCGCTCGCTGCGCGAGTCCGAGCAGCGCCTCGCCGAGCTGCAGGAGACCCGCCTCGTGCTCGACGAGCGCGCGGCCCTGCTCGAGCACATGCGCCGCGACCTGGCCGAGCGCCGCCGCCGGTTGACGATTCGCCTCGCCGCGCTGTCCGATCTCGCTCGCCGCGCCCCGGAGGCCGCGCGAATGCGCGGCGAGCTGTCCGAACTGCCGTCGGTGCGCGCATCGCTGCACGCGGAGCTGGCCTCGGCCGAGGCCGAGGAGCGCACGGCGTCGACCGCCGCCCACGCCCACGCCGCCGAGGCGGATCGCGATGCCGCCACCGTGCGCGAGCACCGGGTCCGGTGCGAGGACCTTCAGCGCGTCGCCGCGGACGAGGTGCCCGGTGCGCTGCCGAGCCTGGTTGAGGCCACGAACGCCTACCAGGCCGCGCACGACGCCTACCTCCGGCAGACGTCGGGCTCCGCGCTGGAGGCGACGATCGCCGAGATCACCAGCCGGCTGGCCGGGCTCGACGAGGAGATCCAGCAGTTCGCCGCAGACGAGCGCGCGACCGCGCAACGTCTGCTGGATGCTTCGGATCCGGTGACGGTACGACATGAAATCGCGCAGGCCGAGCGCGCCTTCCTGGACGCCCAGCGCGACGCCACCCTGGCCGGCGCCGCGCTCGCGAACGCGCGCCGGAACCTGGACGCGTGTCCACAATCGACACTCACGCCCCCGGCCGCCGACGCCGTCGCCGACGCTGACGAGGCGACGCGCCTGGCCGACGCGGCCGCGCGCCGGCTCGCGGACTCGCGCCGGGAGGAGCAGGCCTCCCGCGACCGCGCGGCGAGGGCCGAGTCCGAGGCCGCCTCGGCGCGCCGCCGCGCGGACGACTTCCAGCAGCTCGTCACGGACCTGACCGAGGACACCGAGCCCACGGAGTCGGCCCCGTTCGCGGGCGACGTGGACGCGGCCCGCGAGTCGGCCCGGGCCGCGCGCCGGGCGCTGCAGGCCGCCGACCGAGCCGTGACCGCGGCCCGCAACCGGCTCAACGCCGAGGCACACCGGGTGGACCGCTGGGCGTCCGAGGAGCGCTTCGCCACCGTGAGCCCCGAGGTGCGCGACCGCTTCCAGCTCGGCCGCCTCGACTTCGACGGGACCGAGCTGCTGGGCGAGCAGCTCTCGACGTACCGCCACGGCCTCGCCGGCGAGCTCGACGCCGTCGAGAAGGACAAGCACCTGGTGGTGACGGCGCTGTGTGCGGAGGTACGAGAGGGATTGAAGACCCTGCAACGGGCTCAGCACCACGCTCAGCTTCCCGCCGGGCTCGCGGACCACCTGCGCAACCGGCGCTTCCTCGACGTCGGCCCACGCTCCAGTGTGGACACCAGCGACGCGACCCTGCGCAGCCGCGTGGAACGCTTGGTGGACAAGCTCGTCGCGGGCAAGGACCCGATCCCGGACGGCCTGACCCTGGCCTGGGAGGCGATCGCGGCGGTGGTGGGCCGCGGCAACTTCGTCGCGCGCGTGCTGAAGCCGTCGACCGAGCTGACCGACGACCGCCAGCCGGTCGAGCTGATGAGCAAGTGGAGCGGCGGCGAGAAGGTGACGATCAGCCTCTTGCTGTTCTGCATGCTCGCCCGCCTGCGCGCGGCCAACCGCGGCGGCGACGTGCCAGGCCTGGGCGTCCTGCCGATGGACAACCCCCTCGGCACCGCGAACTACGTCGCCTTCCTGGACCTGCAACGCCGAGTGGCCGCCGCGAACGGCATACAGTTGATCTTCCTGTCGGGCCTGGGCGACATGCGCGCGGTGGGCCGCTTCCCGAACGTGGTGCGCATGCGCAACACGCACAACCGGGGCCGCAACTACGCGCGCGTGATGGAGCGCGAGCTGAACGAGGACCAGATCCTGGAGGGCATCACCACAGCCCGCCTGACCTTCCCGGTCCAGGGCACCCTGCTGTAGCACCACATCTCGGAGCGCCGCAGGACCGTTCTGGTCGTCCGCGGTGTCGCATATCTGAACCGTTTGAGCGGATCTTCCTGGGATGATCGACGGCATGCGGGTGCACCTGGAGACTGAGCGGTTGAGGCTGCGGCAACTGACCGAGGACGACCTGGACAACCTCGTCGAGCTGGACAGTGATCCGGAGGTCATGCGGTACCTCAACGGCGGCCATCCGACCCCGCGGGACACGATCCGCGGCATGATGCCGTTCATCCTGGCCCACTACGAGCGGGGCGACGACCTCGGCTACTGGGCCGTCGAGGCCGACGGGCGGTTCCTCGGGTGGATCTTCTTCCGGCCGTACCGGCATGACGGGCCGCCCGCCGACGTCGACCGCTCGGGCATCGAGGTGGGGTATCGGCTGCGGCGTGAAGCGTGGGGCGAGGGCTACGCGACCGAGGCGAGCCGTGCCCTGATCGCGCGCGGCTTCGACGTCGTGGGCGTGGACCGGGTCTTCGCCGAGACCATGGCCGTCAACGCCGGCTCGCGCCGGGTGATGGAGAAGTCGGGGCTGCGGCACGTGGCCACGTTCGATCGCGAGGGCGACGATGAGGTGCAGTACGCCCTGACTGCCTCCGAGTGGCGGTCAGGGCGCGATTGATGCCTACTGCTGGAAGCGCCAGGTCTGGTTCGACTGGGCGTTGCCGCAGTCCCAGATGATGAGCTGGGTGCCGTTGGCGGTGCCCCAGCCGTCGGCGTCCAGGCACTTGCCCGAGTTCGGGTTGCGCAGGTTGCCGTTCACGAGCTGCCATTGCTGCGCGGTATTGCCGAGGCACGTCCACAACTGGACGATGGTGCCTGACGCCGTACGACCGCCGGAGACATCCAGGCATTTGTTCGTCTTGGTGTTGACCAGCGCGCTGCCGTTCCAGCGCCAGCGGACCTCCGGGCCACCGTGGCAGTCCCACAGCTGGACCTTCGTGCCGTCGGCGTCGCGGCCCCCGGACACGTCGACGCAGCGGCTCGAGCCCGTGCCGACGATCATCTGACCCGTCGGCAGGTCGTTCACGCCGCGGCGGTTGCCGCGCGTCCAGGCCTTCGCGCCCAGGCCCAGGTTGCCGGGGATGGTGCCGTTCAGATAGTCCTTGTACCAGCCCAGCCAGTACGGCAGGCCATTGCTGTTCTGGTTGTAGCCCTTCGCCTCGCCGTCGTGCACGCCGACCTCGCCGGGCACGTGCGCCTGCTGGAAGTAGTACTGCTCGCCGAGCTGGTGGAGCATCTCGTGCACCCAGCCGGCGAGCGCGTCCTGGTTGTATCCGAGGTCGTCGCGGGCGTTCACGCTCGTCCAGCCGGTGTTGAACGGGCCGGGCGAGCCGCTGGAGAAGTACGCGTGCGGGCGGAAGGCGTTGTAGACGAACACGCCGTCCCACTCCTGCGGGTGCACATACTGGTTGACGTCGTCCGGAACGTTGGACGGTTCCACCATCAGGCCTTGGTACCCGATCGAGGTGAGCGGCCTCGACGACACCACGACCTGCGTGTTCATGTCGACCTGCCCGGCCGTCAGATCCTCGACCATGCGCGGGAACGTGGTGAGGAAAGCGCTGCGGGCGGCGTCGATCTGCCCCTGGTTGAGCGTGGCGGCGAGCCCCGGCACCTGCGAGACGGGCTTGATGATCATCAGAAACTTGAGCGAGACGAGCGGCGCGGCGGCGGCCTGCGCGGCGGGCATGGCGGCGTACGCGCTCCATCCCAGCAGCACGGCGAGCCCTGCCAGGACGGGGTACAGCCGCGATCGTTTGAGACGCATGGCGCCAGAATCACGACGCCACTACGAATCGCATAGAAGTTTCGCAATAGTTTCGTGGACGGCGCGGTACCGGCGTCAGAGCCGCATCGCCGTGACGAACCGGTCCGCGGTCTGGTCGAGGTAGGCATCCCACGCTGCCGGGCTCTGCGCGTCCGTCGGTTGTGGAAACGGGAACCGGACCGTGGCGAGCCGCGCCGGAGCCTGCGGTCCGTCGCGGCCACGGCGCCATTCACGAATCGCGTCCTCGCCGGGGTAGATGAGCAGGGCGCGCTCGACGATGCTGTCGGCGTCCGAGAACAAATGGGTGTACGAGAACATCTGATACTGATCGCCCCGGTCCGGCGGCGATTTCCAGTCGAGGCTCTTGTACTTCGCGTCGGCGATCCAGATCGCGGTGCCGCGCCACGCCACGTTGTCCGGCCGGCTCTGGCTCGGCTTCGGTGGATCCTCGACCCACGGGTCCTCGACGAGGTTGGTCGGCAGCGACCGCTGGGCCAGCACGCGCGTGAAACGGCTGCGCGCCAGCACCTGATGCACGACTTCCTCCCAGAGCTTGTCGGTCGGAATCGAGAGCTCGACGGCGTCGGCGAACGGACGGCCAGACTCCTCGGCGGCGTACGCCCAGTCGGCAAGCACTGCCACCGCAAGCCGGAGTGCATCCGCCCACGGCCGGTCGAGCCGGTTGAGGTGCAGCCGCGGGCCGACTCGCAGTGCGGTCGAGGCCGGCACCGTGGTCACGCCGGCGAACGCGCGCCGCAGTGTTACCGCGTCGTGGCGCAGCTGGCGGTCGCTGAACTTGCCGCGGAAGAGCGGCCGCACGCCGAGGCCGTCGGCGATGCGCTCCAGGGCCGCGCAGATGATGCCGAGCAGCTGCGTCGACTCGGTGAGTTCCTCGTAGCGGCAGACGAGGCGCGGGTCGCCGGTGTTGACGTATCGCACGGCGCTCGCCGCATCGATCCGACCGCGAATCGCTGACCGGGTGACGACGACCGGGCGGTATCCGCGGCGGACGGCGTGTATCCGGGCCAGCACCTCATTCAGGAAGCGACGGCAGAGCAGCGGCCGATGCAGCGGAGACCGGCGCGGCATCGCATGCATCGCCTCCGGAGGAGGCGTGAGCAGTTCGAGCCGATCGAGCAACTGCAGCAGGTCGGCAGTCGCGCCGTGCGGGTTGGTGCTCAGCTCGCGAACCCTCCCGGCCCCAAGGTTTCGCGGTCGTACGTCAGGGGCAAGCAAACTGCTGTCCCAGCGAACGGCACCGTTGTCTGCCTGGCGGGACACCTCGAGGCAGCGCTCTAGCAGATCCTCCATCGAGGACTCCGTGGCGGTCACATGCAGCCGATCGAGTTCGTACAGCATGATCTCGTGATGCCGCCGGTCCGGCCACTGCGGTACCCACACGGTTCGCGGGGTGCCAGGCGGCCGCCACGGCTTGGGCAGCACCGTCAGCACGACTTGGTGATCCGCATTGCCGGCCGCCGTAAATCCGATTCGAGCCCCGCGGGGCGCCGCCGCGAGCGTCAAGCTCATGCGTCTTCGTCCAGGCCGTCTGCGTCGTCGGCCCCCCAGTCCTCGAGGACTTCCTCGCTGTCCACCAGGTCGGTGGAGTTTGGCGCGGCCACCGTAGCGATCTGGCGGTAGGTGGTGATGCGCGCGCCGCGGGCGAGCCCGGTGCCGTCAACGACGATCTGTAATTCCAGGGACTGCTGAAGGAAGCTGTCGAGCCCGGCGAGTGCTGGTGTCGCGGACTTACGGACCTGTTCAAGCTCCGGGTGCTGGGTGAACCAGGCGCTCCGCGTGTTGGTGCCAAGCAGATCATCGGCACCTAGTCCGCGGGCGATGTCAATGAGCTGCGGCAAGATTGCGTACCGCCATTGCAGCTCGAGTAGCCGCATCGCCGACTCCAGCGTGGACGCCTGCGTCAGCGACTCGGCCACGGCGTGCAGGTAGGACTGTCCAAGCATCGCGTCAGGCCCGAGACATGGTCGCAGCGCATGGTCGTTGAGATCGCGCAGCACCTTCGCGGACTGCAAGAACAGGTCCCTGGCCGGAGTTGCTACGGAGGCCGGCAGGGCGTCTGCCTCGGGCATCCTCGGCTCGAGGCGATGGAATGCGAAGCGGCGACGCAGCGCGGCATCCAACGGTGCCACCGAACGATCCGTCGTGTTCATGGTCGCGATCACGTACACGTTGTCCGGCACGAAAAATGTGCGGCTCGAATAGGTCAGTTGAGCCGGTGTCGCCACCTCCCAATGCTCGGCACTGGCCGGGCTGCTGCGCCTAACGTACTTGGCTCGCCGCGACGCCTCGAGGGTGAGCAGAAGATCGCCGAAGACGCTCGGCACGTTGCACCGGTTGAGCTCGTCAAGCAGTACGAGGACATCCTTGTGCGGCTCCGCCGCCGCCGCTGCGCAGACCTTGAGGAAAAACCCGTCGCGGATGCTGAAGCCGCCATCGACTGAAGCGGGGCGATCGAACAGGCCGGCATGCGACCCGGTCGATGTTGAACCGGGCCGAAGGCCTTCGACAAAGTCCTCATACGAGCTGCTCGGATGCAGCACCACCGCGGCGTACGGCCGTCCGTCGAACGGCAGCAGCTCGCGTTTGGTGCGGGACTGCCACATTGCGGCGAGCCGCTGAACGGCGTACGTCTTCCCCGTACCGGGCACGCCCTCGAGCACCACGTTCTTGAACGCCAGGAGTGCCTCGAGCACAGGATCGGCGGGGCCGCCCGGCTGCACTACCGCAGACGGGGCGCTGCTCGCGTGGGGATGGGTGACCGGACTGTCGAACAAATCGGGAATCCGCTCGTTCAGGAACTGCAGCATGGTGCAGACATGCGGGTGTTCAATCGGTACGAGATACCGTTGATGGACGGTCCCGTCCTTTGTGAAAGGCCCGACTCCTTCGTGCCGGTCGGGAACGTCGTCCCGCGGGATCGGCGTTGGAAGCTCGTAGTAGTCAACCGGGCAAAGGTAGCCAAGATCCTGCCACACGTCGGAACTGATATCGGCCGGCTTACGAGCCGCATAAGGGGCCTCGGCGACCGTGCCTATCGCGAAAATCCTACGGTTTGCATAGTGGATTACCCGTTGTCCCACCGTGAGCTTCATGACGTTGGTGTGGAAGACCGACGGCTGCCCGTTCTTCATCGTTTGGGGTGCCCAGACGAAACCGCCGTCGCGCTCCGCCTTGTAGGTCTTGCTCTGATTGACCCACCACAGTCCGTTGAACGGAACAACCTCATACCCGAGGGCCCCAAGGCGAGCGATCGCGCTCGTCGCGTCGAACTCGTTTGGCTTCAGGGGCTTGCCGTCGACGGTGTACTGGTTGGCAACGCCGACGATTGCCTTGGGATCGTAGAAGCGGCCGCGATGACGGAGCAGGTAGGTCGTGGCGACGCCGAATCCGTACTTACTGAGGAAGTCCTGCCGGCCGAGCTCATCAAATTCCTTCAGCGCCGTCTCGACGGCGGACTCTTCGATGTTGGACAGCGCCATGTGGAGGTCCTTACGCCGGTACGCGGTGTTGTTCGAGGTGGGACATCACAGCCTGGTTGGCTTCCCAGCCGTCCGGGAACTTGACGATCTCGTTCAGGTAGACGCGGCCCGTCGACGGGTGGGCGTTCAGCAGTTCCGTGATGCCGGCTCGCGCCACCGCGATGCAGGCGTGCCGATGGCGCGACGTCAGCACGCACAAGCGGCCCGCCTCCAGGTGGAAAGCGGTCGCGTCGCGCCGGCCCGACAGCGGGTGCCACACCACCGTCACGTCGTACTCGCGGCCCTGCAGGCGATTCGCCGTGTCCACGGTGATGCCCGAGTCCGGGGGCAGGAACTGCCGTACCGCCGCCGCCTGGTCGCGATGCGCCGTCCCGATCGCGATTCGGTCCGCCGTCACGGGCGCGCCGGTGCGGGCGCGCTCCGAGACGGCGATGGGGCCGCGGGCCAGCAGGCGCAGGGCGACGTCCGCGCAGGCCCGGGCGATCTCGGCGTCCGTGCGCATGCTGTGCCGCGCCGGCAGTTCGTGCAGGGCCCAGCCCGTCGCCGCGGCCGTCTCGAGCGTTCTGTCCACAGGGGACGCTCCGAAGGCGTGCGTCGAGAACGACAGTGAGCGGTCGGACAGCGACGTGCCCGCGGTGAAGCCCGTGAACGGATAGAAGGCCTCCGACACGACCGGGGCGGCCGTGGCTGGAAGGCGCCAGGAGACCGGCAGGCGGTGGGGCTCGATCTCGGGGTTGTGGCGCAACAGCACCGCCACCGCGCTCAGCTGTGGGTCCCAGGACAGGCCCGCCCAGCGCTCCGTTTCGACCGTCGAGAACGGGTCCAGCTGGCCCGGGTCGCCGACGAACAGGGTGCGGTCGAAGCGGCCCGCGATCTGGAGCAAGGCGTCCGAGCGCATCTGGTACGCCTCGTCGACGATGGCCCACGGCCAGTCGCCCTGGGTCAGGGTCGACCACTTGGCCGCGGTGCCGATGACCACGGCGGAGCCCGCCAGGCCGGCGATCGCGTTGTCCACGGTCACGTTGTTGTGGGTCGCGATGCGCGGAACCGGGACGTAGTTCTGGGCCGACAGGCGGCCGATCGGCAGCGTGGGGGAGGACCGGGCCAGGTTGGCGATCAGGTCGTCGACCTGCTCGTTGGTCTGCGCCACGATGGCCAGCGGCTCGCCGGTCTCGGCGATGTGCCGCGCGGCGCGAACGACCAATGTGGACTTTCCCGCGCCCGGCGGGGAGTCGACCACCACGCCGCGCGCGTGCGAGAACTGGAGGTCCTCCATCACGGCCGGGAAGACGTCGTTCATGACCAGGCCTCCACGGCGTCCTCTTCGGTCGGTTCCGGGGGTGGGGGCGGGCCGCCGTGCGTCCACGGCGTGTCCTCGACGGGCGGGAAGTTGCCGCCGGGCTGGAAGCTCGTCGACACGGTGCCGTACGTGACGTGCTCGCCCACCTCGGGCACGCTGCCCGGTGCCGGCGTGAGCGCCCGGCCCATGCCGCCCGTGAGCTCCAGCACGACATCGGGGCCGTCGATGGCGACGATCCGGCCGGTCTGGGAGCGGCGGGAAGGGCATTGCACATCGGTACCGATGCCAAGACGCAACGGATCCGCCGTGCGCACCGTCACATGTGGGCGGAGCTTGCGGCGCGGGCCCGAGGCGTCGAGGCGATTCGGCTCCGCCGCGACGACCTCGCCCGCGAAAGCCTCGCCGGTCAGGCGGAACTCGGCCATCACCAGCGGGTCGTCCAGCGCCCGCTGCGCGTCGAACAGCGCCTGCGCGCGTTCGAGTCGGTTCAAACGGCGCGCCGCGGCCACGGCGCTGTCGCGGCGCGCCTGGGGCAGGGAGCCGGCGCTGCCCAGGTACTCGACGTGGTTCGTGAACGCGTCGCGGTCTTCGGCCCAGCGCTCCACGACGGTCGCGCCCGGCTGCAGACTGCGCAGTTGTGCAACGCCGCGCCACATCAACTGCCAGGTTGGTTCGAGTTGACTGCGCAAAGCGACACTCAGGCGTTCGAGTGCCATCTTGCGCGCGCTCGAGTCGGCGTCCGTTTTCGCGTACCGCTCGATCGCCGGCATCAGCGTGGCCGAGTCGAACGTCGGGTCGGTCGCCGGGCCCGCCGGCGGCCAGATCTCCGGATCCTCGGCGGCCAGCGCGCCCTCGAAGGGGTCCTCGCCGAACCAGGCCAGCAGGGCCGCGAGGTTGGCGTCCTCCATCGCGCTCTGACCCGTGGCCCAGTGCTGGCTCAGCGCCGAGGTCATCGCGAGCATCAGCGACGAGCCGGGGTGCTCGGCGCGCTCGGCGAAGAACGTCAGCCACCGGCCCAGCAGGGGGACGACGGGCTTGACGGCGTGCTCGCCGTACGTGCGGCGGAGCCTGGTCGAGCGGCCGAAGAGCCGGACGAAATCCACGCCGCCCGGATTCGGTACCAGCAGCTGCGGCGCCTCCGCGAAGCGCCGCCGCCCGCGCACGTCCTCCTGGTGCCGCGCGAATCCGTCCACATAGGACACGATGACGCGCCCGAGCTCGGCCGCGAACTGGAAGCGCTGGTCTCGGTTGCGCGGCTGCGGGACGAGCAGCAGGCGCGGCTCGTCCACAGTGGATCCCACCATCGCGGCCAGCGGCGCGTTCGCCTCGCCGGCCAGGGCGAGCGGGATGAGGACGAGTGGTCGATCGGACACGTGAACGTGTCGCACCGTGGTGATGGGCTGGGCGGCTTGCGCGCGAACGGCCAGCGCTCGTGCAAGTGCGGTCAGCGAGCTCACGCCAGGCACTCCTCGCGCAGGCGGAGGGCGGTGCGCAGTACCGCCGCCGCCTCCTGCTGCTCCGGGGACGGCTCGAGCTCGCCCGCGGCGAGGCGCAGCGCGGTGTCGACGGTCTCCACGCTGCCCAGCTCCTCGCTCACCGACTTGCCGAGCGCGTGCGTGCTGCCGCGGGCCTCGTTGCGGCAGAAGTACGACATCTCGCACGTCGACAGGCACTCGGGGGAGTAACGCGCGGGAATGTGCTCGATCGCGTCGCACAGCTCGCCGATCGCGCGTGTCGGGCGCCCGTCACGGTCGGGAGCGAGATCGAACGTGATGCCATCGTCCACATGGGACAGGCGCTGGTCGATGCGTTCCATGTTGCCCAGCTGTCGCTTCAGCACCGTCAGCTGCCGTCGTACGTCCAGCGGCGTGGCGACCGCGTGGTTGGAGAAGTTCTCGGGGCAGACGAGCACGACTCGATCGGAAACGGCCGCCGGATCGTGTCCGAGTTCTTGCAGGAGGTGTCGCAGCGCCACGACGTACACCGCGGACTGCACCGCCGCCGCGGCCACCTTGCCGCCGTCGGCCTGGCCGTCGATCACGGCGAAGGACTTGATCTCGATGATGTGGAAGACGCCGCGGTACTGAAACGCGATCAGGTCCGGCTCGAGAAACACCTGGCGGCCGCCGACCGGGAGCTTGAGCAGCGGGTGGTCGAACAGGGTGCCGGCCTCGTCCGAGTGCGCGGCGGCGGTGCCGAGGACCTGGCGGGCCAGCTGGTGGCGCACCTCCTGGCTCTCGTTGCCGGCCGCGTCCTCGAGGTCCTGGTATGCGACTTCCTTGATGTCCAGGCGCAGCGTTTCGCGCAGCAGGCGCAGCAGTTCCGCGCAGCCGTTCGCCTTCACCTGCGACACGAACGAGCGGGTGCGCGTGATGGCGAACGGGGACTGGCCGTAGGGCGGAGCGTGTCCGGCCCGCGCGGCGATTGCGCGTTTGTCGACGCCTGCGGCGTCCATGATTGCGCGGCGCGCGCAGCCGGGGTTGGTGGTGAGCGCGGCGATCGTGCGGGCGTTGTGGGCCACGGGCGGTACCGGACCGCGGATCTCGGCGAGCCGGTCTTCGATGCTGTTCACGCTGGCACTTCCTTCGCGGTGGTTCACGTGCCGGTTTCGGGCACCGCCCTCAGGCTGGCGCCGAACAGCTGGCCGGCGTCGTCGAGCTGGGCCCGGGCCCGGGCGGCGGCCGCTTCGCGGTGCGACCGGTCGACCGGTTCGTGCGTCGCCAGCTCGGCCTCGGCGGCGCGGATGACGACCTGCGGTTTCGCCGAGCCGACGCCGTCCGCGGCGCCCGGGATGTTCTCGGCGAACAGCCACAATAGGCGCGCGGCGCCCCGATCGGTATCAGGCAGACGATCGACGTGTTCCGCGATCCTGACCGCGGCTTTGAGGAAGTCGACCCGCGGGCTGAGCGCGCCGATGACGCGCTGCTCGAGCGGCCACGTGGAGATCGCGAGCAGGCCGCGGACCGGGGCGAGGCGGTCGGCGGTGAGGGCGGCGCAGAGATAGTACGGCCGGGAGAACGCGGCCGCCCGGAACGACCGCTCCTCGTCGCGGCGCAGGCTCGTGAGCTTCGCGCTGTTGATGTCCCCGCCGAAGCAGGCGTTGTAGACCTGCGCGATGAGCTTCGGTGCCGCGGGCACGGTGAGCAGGGTGAGCGCCCCGTGCACCTGTTCGCGCAGGGGCAGCAGCGACCCGACCTCGCGCGGCGCGAGCATGTCGGCCGGCTCCGGGGCGAGCGCCTCCTCCCACGCCTCTTCGAGTGCGCGCTGCTGTGCGCGGAGCGCCCGCTCACGCGGCCGGTCACCGGCGACGCGCGCCTGCCTGACCTCGGCTCGGAGCGCCGCGAGCCGCTGCTCGATCTCCTCGGCGTCATCCGGCATGCCATCGACCGTACGCCCTCCAGTAATTTCCAGCAATCCCCACTCGCGCCCAGAAACGGTGTTGCACGCCTCCAGTATCTTCCAGTAAGTTCCAGCAATCGCCAGGCGTCCGGTTTCCGGACCGAGGGGGGTCGAGATGCACGACATCGCCGCACTGGAGGCGGTACTGCGAGGAGCCCTGGCCGGCGTGGCCGGCGATCGCGAGATCGTGATCGTTGCCGTCATGCCGGCCGGACAGCCCGACCAGACCGGCCGGCCGGTGCTGAGCAAGCGGGAGCGCGAGGTGGCCGGGCTCGTGCGCAAGGGCCTGACCAACCAGCAGATCGCTCGCCGGCTCGGCATCACGTCGCACACCGTGAACCATCACCTGCGCCGGATCTTCAAGAAGCTCGACATCGTCTCGCGGGTGCAGCTCGCCGCGCTCGAGGTCCCGGAATGGGTCGGGTGAAGAGATGACTGCGGTCGATCAGGCCCCCCGCGTACGGTCGGAAACTGTGACATCGGGGGTCGGGTGGTGGGCCGAGCCGCCGTCCGGCCAGGTCTGTTTCCTGGCTGACGTCGATCCGTCGTTGCTGAGCGTCGGGCTCGATCCCCTGCCCGCCGACGCTCCGGCGATCGTCCGGTTCTGCCCGCCACCGAGGCTGGGCGTCGGGCAGTACATCGCCACCTTCCTCGACGCGTTGGACCGTGCCGCGGACAGTCTTTTCCCGGCGTGGCTGCCCGGCGCCGAGCGCCTGGACGGTCCGTCGGCGCTCGGCATCGCGGCCGCTCGCGCGATCGCGGCCCGCGTCTCGGCGCAGTCGGATCACTTCGGGCCGTTTCTCATGGCCGCGGCCGAGCGCTCCCTGCGCGGCGGAGGGGCCGGCTCGCCGCATTTCCCGGCCGAGGTCCGCGCCCGTGGGCTCGGGCTCATCCTGGCCGACGCGTATCGGCGATCGTCCGTCGCGATCCTGCTCGACGTGCCGGCCGGGCCGGGCGTGAACGCGCTCGTCGCCGCCGCGGAGTGGCTGGCCGAGCACGGGCGCTTCGGCGTCTGGCTGGCCGGCGGCACGCTCGGCGGCGTGGACCGGATCCGGACGATCCGGATCACCCTGCCGTCCGAGCTGACCCGCCTTCCGCCGGGCGAGGCCGACGGCGAGGAGCCCCGGCCGCCGCTGCTGACATATCCGCCGCTGGCTGGCCGGCCCCGCGCCGACAGCCCGGCCGAGCAGGCGCTGGAGCGGGCACTCGCCCCGCACGACTGGGCCCGCGGGCGCCGCTGGAACGAGGAGCTCTCCTGGCACGTGCTCGGCAAGTCGTACCGCCTGGACCTGTTCTGGCCCGACGACGGACTCGTGGTCGAGGTCGACGGGGATGACCATCGCGGCCGCTGGAAGTACGCCGACGACCGCCTGCGCGACGCCCGGCTCCAGCTGCTCGGGCACGACGTTCTGCGCTTCACCAACGAGCAGGTTCTCGCGGATCCGTCGGCCGCGGCGCTGACGATCCAACGCCTGCTGCTGCTTCGCCGTACCCCTCTCACCCAGAAATGAGGCCCCATGCCCGCCGACGACGTCCCGAGCCTCACCCCGAACCAGATCCTCGCGCTGGTCGTCCTCATGTCGGAGGCCCGCGAGCTGAACAACAACGAGCTCAAGGAGCTGGCCGGCTTCTCCCTGACCGGAACCGACAACACCAAGCTGGAGTCGAAGCTCGGCCTGGTGGCGACGGACCGCAGTCACCGTCCGTTCTCGCACTCGCTCACCGACCGCGGCTGGCGAGTCGTGCGCGAGCTGCACACGATGGAGCCGCCGAAGGCGAGCAAGAGCGCCACCCGCACCCTCATCACCCTGCTCGGCAACATCCGCCGCGGGCTGGAGCAGTTGCAGACCAGCCACAGCGTGAAGATCACTGAAGGGGAGTTCTTCCGCCCTCTTGCGCACGCAAGCGAGGGCGACGTCGAGCCGCTCGATGCCGATGTCGAAGCCCGTGTGCGCACGGCCTATGCCCAGCTTGCGGGGCGGCCGGGGGAGTGGGTCGGGCTGGCCGACCTGCGCGACCAGCTCACCGAGCTGAGCCGGGACGCTGTCGACGAGGCGCTGCGGTCGCTCCTGCGCCAGGACGGTGTCCGCATCATCCCCGTCGCCAACACGAAGGCGCTCGAGCCACGTGACCGCGCCGCCGCCCTGAGTATCGGCGGTGAGGACAGCCACGCCCTGTCGATCGGCCGGCCGTGATCAGCCCGGCCGCGCGGGCGGCGCTCGAGGCACTGCACTTCAACCCCGCCCCGACGCCGGACGACATCTGGCACTCGTCGCCGTACGACGTGCCGGAGCTGCACGAGAAGTCGGTTCGCGAGATCCTCAGCGGCGTCCAGCGAGCCCGGCGCAGCGACACCACGACCCCGCTCGCCGTGGCGCTGCAGGGGCGCGCCGGCTCGGGCAAGACGCACCTGCTCGGCGCCGTGCGGGAGACGATCCAGCGGGCCGACGGCGGCGGGTACTTCTTCCTGGTCAACATGATCAGCGGCCGGAACTTCTGGGAGAGCACCGTCCAGGGCATCATCAGTGGGCTCAGCCGGGATGCCTTCGGATGGGGCACGCAGCTCAAGACGTTCCTGCGCCGGCTGACCCCGCAGCTCGGCCTCACGCCGGAGGTCCGGGACGCGATCGCGGGGCAGACGCCCGTGACCCGCCCGCAGCTGGACGCCTTCATCGCCGGCCTCCGGCGGTTCGACGCCGTCACCGGGCGCGAGTGTCAGGACACCGCCCGGGCGCTCGTGCTGTTCAACTCGCCCGACTTCGAGCACCAGGACATCGGTCAGGCCCACCTCATCTCGGAGCCCCCGGAGCCGTCGGATCGCACCGACTGGGGATTCACGACCGCCACGCGGAAGCCGGCCGAGGTGGTGGCCGACATCTCCCGGCTCATCGCGCTGACGCTGAGCCCGAGCGTGATTGCGATCGACCAGCTCGACACCTTGTTCGCGCAGACCAGCAACACCTTCTTCAAGCGCGATCAGGGACTGGACGAGGAGCTGCACGCCGTGGTCGGTCCGATCGCGGACGGGCTCCTGACGTTGCGCGACATCACCCAGCGCACCCTCGTGGTGATGTCGTGCCTGCCCGACACCTGGGCGCTGTTCGAGCGCAGCACGGCCGGCCCGGTGACCCAGCGCTTCCGGGCGACGGTCCTGCACGACCGCATCGACAGCGCCGAGATCGCCCGGGCCATCGTCGAGAAGCGGCTGACGAAGACGTACGCCGAGTACCACGTGCCGAGCCCATATCCCACGTGGCCCATCCGGCCCGAGGCCTTCGACGACGCGCGCGACTACACCCCGCGGGCGCTCCTGCGCCGGGTCGAGGAGCACCTGCACCGCTGCCTGGTCGAGGACGAGATCGTCGAGCTGAGCCGCTTCGACGAAGACCTGCCGCCGCTGCCGCCGCCGGTCACCGGCGACCTGGCGCCGCTCGATGCGATGTTCCGGGAGCTGGTCGCCTCCGCGGACGTCCATGCGGCGCTCGACTATCTCACCGAGGACATCGAGATGCCGCAGCTGCTCGCGGCCGGGATCAACGCGTGGATCGGCGAGCAGGCGCCGACCGGCGCGGTGTTCAAGCAGGATCCGCAGCCGGGGGCCAAGCCCGCGCTGCACGGGCGGCTCATCCAGGTGCTCGACGAGACGATCGAGAACGAGGCGCACTGGGCCATCCGGGCCATCGCGCATCCCAACGCCCGCGCGGTGACCACGCGCATCAAGAACGCGTGCGTCATGTCCGGGCTCGATCTCGCCGTGCCGCAGCGGCGGCTCGTGCTGCTGCGGCGGGGCGAGTGGCCGACCGGTGCGCGGACCAAGGAGACGATCGACAAGTTCATCGCGGCCGGGGGCATCTGGCACCGTATCGACGACGCCGATCTCAAGGTGTTCGACGCGCTGCGGCGCATGCAGGCCGTTCCGAATGCGCTGTTCGGCGAGTGGCTGGTCTCCCGGCGCCCCGCGAGCAGGACGGAGCTCTTCGCCGCGCTGTTCGGTGAGCACCAGCCCGCGTCTGCGCCTTCGTCCCCCGCGGTACCGCAGCAGCAGCAGGAGCCGCCGCCGGACGGCCGGACGATTCGGCTCGGCAAGGTGATCGAGGACGAGGCGCCGTTCGTCGTCGACCTGGAGTCGCTGCGCCGGCACACCGTCGTGTTCGCGGGTTCCGGCTCCGGCAAGACCGTGCTCATCCGGCGGCTCGTGGAAGAGTGCGCACGGCAGGGTGTGTCCTCGATCGTGCTCGACCCCAACAACGATCTGGCCCGGCTGGGGGACCCGTGGCCCGAGCCGCCCGCCGGCTGGGGGCCTGGCGATGAGGAGCGAGCACAAGACTACCTCGAGCACACCGACGTCACGGTGTGGACGCCCGCCGTCAGCGGGGGCCGGCCCTTGAGTTTCCAGCCGTTGCCGGACTTCACGCCGGTGCGGGACTCGCCGGACGAGTTCAACCAGGCGGTCCGCGCGGCGGTGGAGGCGCTCGCGCCGCGGGCCGGCGTCGGGGGCACCACGAAAGCCGCTCAGCAGGGCAAGGCGGTGCTCAATGAGGCGCTGCGGGCGTACGCGCGCGGCAACAAGGTCGGCCTCGAGGGCTTCACGGACTTCCTGGCGGATCTGCCGGACGACGTGAGCCGGATGGCCAGGGCCGGCAAGCTCGCCAATGACCTCGCCGAAACGCTCAAGGCGGCGATGGTCAACGATCCGCTGTTCGGCGGGCGGGGCGCGTCGGCGGATCCGGCGGTACTGCTGACCCCTCCCGAAGGCAAGCGCGCTCGCGTGTCCGTGATCAGCTTCATCGGGCTGATGTCCGACGAGGAGAAGCAGGGCTTCGTCAACCAGCTGCAGATGGCGCTGTTCACCTGGCTCAAGCGCAATCCGGCCGGAGATCGGCCGCTTGGCGGGCTGTTCATCATGGACGAGGCGCAGACGCTGGCGCCGGCTACGGGCACGACCGCTTCGACCGCGAGCACGATCACGCTCGCGTCGCAGGCGCGCAAGTACGGGCTCGGGCTCGTCTTTGCCACCCAGGCGCCCAAGGGGCTGCACAACCAGATCTCGGGCAACGCCACCACGCAGTTCTTCGGGCTGCTCAATGCCCCGGCGCAGATCGACGCCGCCAAGGAGCTGGCGCAGGCCAAGGGCGGGAAGCTGCCGGACATCGGGTTGCTCGGCAGCGGGCAGTTCTATGCGGCGGGGGAGGGCTTCTCGTTCGTGAAGGTCCGGACGCCGCTGTGCCTGACGCACCACCCGAAGGCGCCGCTGTCTCCCGAGGAGGTCATCGAGCGCGCTCGCCGCTGACCGGGGGCGGCCCGCGAGGGGTGCAGATAACTCCACCCCTACTCGGGGAACCAGCCTCAATCCGGTCGTCACATAGATCTCTTACCGTGAATGCATGTCACAGGAAACGGGGCCGGCGCTCGAGATCGCCGGGCTGACCAAGCGCTTCGGGGACAAGGTCGCCGTCGACGCGATCGACCTCGCCGTGCCCAAGGGCTCGTTCTTCGGGCTCGTCGGGCAGAACGGGGCCGGCAAGACGACGACCCTCTCGATGGCGGTCGGGCTGCTGCGCCCCGACGGCGGGTCCGCGCGCATCTTCGGCCGGGACGTCTGGGCGGAGCCGGCCAAGGCCAAGGCGCTCGTCGGCGTGCTGCCCGACGGGCTCGCGATGCCCGAGCGGCTGACCGGGCGCGAGGTCCTGACGTATCTCGGCCTGCTGCGCGGGATGCCGCGCGACGTCGTCGACCAGCGGGCGGAGGAGCTGCTGGCGGTGCTCGAACTGGACAGTGCCGAACGCACGCTCGTGATCGAGTACAGCACGGGCATGCGCAAGAAGATCGGGCTCGCCACGGCGTTGTTGCACGCGCCGCGGCTGCTGATGCTCGACGAGCCGTTCGAGGCCGTCGATCCGGTGTCGGCCGCGACCATCAAGACCATCCTGCGCGGGTTCGTCGCCGCGGGCGGGTCCATTGTGCTCTCCAGTCACGTGATGGCGCTGGTCGAGCAGCTGTGCGACCACGTCGGCGTGGTCGATGACGGCAAGGTCGTCGCGGCCGGCCCGCTCGACGCGGTGCGCGGCGCGCGGACGCTGGAGGAGACGTTCGTCGGGCTGGTCGGCGGGGAGCGGGCCGGGATGGGCAAGGAGCTGTCGTGGCTGTCGAACTGACCATGGCGCAGATGAAGCTCGCGGTCATGCGCCACGCGTACCGCGGCCAGCGCGCCCAGACCGCCGGCACCGGCGCGACCATCGGGGTCGTGCTCGCGGCCGGGACCGCGTACCTCGGCTACCTCAGCCCCGACTACCTCGCCGCCGGGCTCGCCGTGTGGCTGCTCGGCTGGATGCTCGGCCCGGTGTTCATGGGCGGGGGCGACGAGACGCTGCGCCCCGAGTACTTCGCGATGCTCGGCATCTCGCCCCGGCGCCTCGCGGCCGGCCTGCTCACCGCGTCCTTCGTCGGCGTCGCGCCGCTGGTGTCGCTGGCCGCGCTCGCGGGGCTGATCGTCGCCGGGACGCGCGTGGGGGTGGTCAACACGCTGGTGGCGGTACCGGCGATGCTGCTGCAACTCGCGGTCTTCGTGCTGCTGTCGAAGATCTCGGTGGCCGTGGTCGGCGTCGCCCTGCGCAGCCGGATCGGCGCGATCGCCGCGGGCGTGATCAACGGCGTCATCCTCAGCTCGCTCGGCCAGATCTGGGTGTTCATGATCGCGTTCGGCGTGTCGGGCACGCCGGCGGTGGTGTGGTACCTCCCCTCGGCCTGGGGCCTGCTCGCCGTCCGGGGCCAGTGGTGGGCCCTGGCCGCGCTGGCCGCCCTGGTACTGCTCCTGCTCGGCCTGTGGGCGGCGCTGCTCGGCCGCCGGGCCGGTCGCCCCCGGGTCTCCGGTCGCGGCCGGCGCCCGATCGCCGCGTCCACCGCGGCCGGGGCCGTGGTCGCCAAGGAGCTGCGCACCTGGTCGCGCGATCTGGTCCGCAACCACCAGCTGGCCTTCTCGCTCGCCTACGGCCTGTGGTTCGCCGCGAGCCCGCTCGTCATCGGCTGGAACGGGATGCTGCCGTACGCCGGCCCGATCTTCATCGTCATGGCGGCCGGGATGGCCTCGAACCTGTACGGCACCGACGGCACCGCGCTGTGGCTCACGATGATGAGCCCGGGCGCGACCGACGTCCGCGGCCGCCAGCTCGCCTGGGTCGCCACCCAGGGCGCCATCGCGATCGTGCTGACCGTCGTGTGCACCGCGATCGTCGGCGGTCCCTGGCCGCTGGTCCTCGCCCTGCTGCCGGCCCTGCTCGGCGGCGCGGCCGGCCTCGTGCCGCTGGTCTCGGTCTACGCGCTCGTCCCGGCCACGGACCCGCACCGCCGCTCGGGCAACCCGCTGCGCACCAGCGAGGACGAGGGCGGGCTGACCGGCCTGGCGTACCTCATGCTGGCCCTCGTCCTCGTGACCGGCGTGCCCGCGGGCCTCGCCGCCCACTGGCTCGGCTGGGTGGGCGTGCCGATCGGCCTGGCCACGGGCGCCCTGTGCTACTGGCTCTTCGGGCGCCTGGCCGAGGACCGGCTGCGCACCCACGGCCCCGAGCTGCTGGACATCATGCGGACCGGCCGCAAGCCCGTGACGGCCACGTCGATGCGCCGCTTCGAGGAGCTGTCGGCGGTGCAGAAGAACGTCGCCGGCGTGGGCTTCGGCCTCGGCGCCATTCCGCTCTTCCCGCAGGGCATCGTGGCGCTGGGCTTCGTGCTCGCGGGGCGGACGGACATGTCGTGGTTCCTGGCCACCTACCTGCCCGGCCCGTGGAACTCCGTCGTGGCGATCGCGTTCATCCTGCTGGGAATCGGACTTTACGGATCCGCCCTGTGGGTCCTGCGGAAGCGGCCAGAACCTGACCGCATCTCTGCGTAACGTCATCCCCGTCGAGTTCTACGAACAAGGGATGACCACGATGACTCTCACCGCCGAGCGCTCCGACCTGCTGGAGTCCCTGGGTGTGGCCCGTTTCTTCCTCCGCAACACCGCCCGCGGCCTGACCGACGAGCAGGCGCGGCTGCGCCCGACGGCGAGCGAGCTGACCCTCGGCGGCCTGATCAAGCACGTGAGCGACATCGAGCACGGCTGGGCCCGCTTCGTCACCGAGGGCCCGGCGGCCGTGGCCCCGCCCGGGAGCGAGGACGGCTACGCGGAGTGGGCCAACGGCTTCAAGATGCTCGAGGGCGAGACGCTTTCGGGGCTGCTGCAGCGGTACGAGGAGATCGCCGCCCAGACCGACGACCTCGTGCGCACGTGTGACCTCGACGCGTCGCACGAGCTCCCGCCGGCGCCCTGGTTCACGCCGGGCGCCCGTCGCTCGGCCCGCCGTGCGTTCACGCACATCATCGCCGAGACGGCCCAGCACGCCGGCCATGCCGACATCATCCGCGAGTCCATCGACGGCCAGAAGTCCATGGGCTGACCCGCGGCCACCCCGCCGCCCGAGGGCATCTGCACGTGCATGCACGCGTGCAGATGCCCTTGCGTTTTCGTTCCACCGCTCGGCACCATACAGTCCGTGATGACTCAGATCACGGCCCGTCCGCAGGCCGTCTGGGAGATGATCGGCCGCCAGCTGCGGGACTTCCGCATCGCCCGCGGCATCAGCAGCGACGACGCCGGCGAGCACCTCGGCGCCGACCGTTCGAAGATCAGCCGGCTCGAATGCGGGCGCGTGAAGGTCAAGGAAGACGATCTGGAGCGGCTGCTCGACCTGTACCGGATCACGGACGCGGACGAGCGGCAGGCAATCGTGGACCTCACGCGCCGGGCGAGCGATCGCCAGTGGTGGTACCGGCACCGCGACGTGCTCGCCGACTGGTTCTGCTCCTACCTGCTGCTCGAATCCGCCGCCGCCTTCATCCGCACCTACGAGGTGCAGTTCGTGCCCGGGTTGCTGCAGACCCGGGCGTACGCCGAGGCCGTCATGCGCACCCGGTACACCGACGAGGCCGAGGTCCAGCGCCGGGTCGAGGTGCGCATGGAGCGCCGGCGCATCCTGCACGAGCAGGGCTCGACCCGCGTCTGGGCGGTCGTCGAGGAGGCGGCGCTGCGCAAGCGGATCGGCGGCCCGGACGTCATGCGGGAGCAGATCGAGTCGCTCGTGCGGGACAGCGCGCGCCCGTACATCCGCATCCAGGTGCTCCCCGACAGCGCCGCCGGTCGGGCGGGCACCGGCACCTCGTTCTCGATCCTGCGGCTGCGCAACGCGAAGCTGCTCGACGTCGTCTACCTGGAGCAGCTCGAAAGCGCGCAGTTCTTCACCGACGCTTGGCAGTCCGACCCGTACTTCGAGGCATGGTCCCGCCTCATCGTCGCGGCCCGGAAACCGGACGAGACCCGGGCCCGGATCATGGATAAGGTTGCATAAGGTGATGATAGAATTACTGACCGGCTCCCCGATCGGCTCCGTTGAGGAGGGCGTCATGAGCGACGATGTGACGCGGCGCGAAGAGTCCGCCGGCAAATCGCCGGAGCGTGAAGACGACGCCGTCAAGCGGCTCGAACGGGACGCCGAGGTGCCCGTCCGGCGGCACCGGCGGCGCGAGCACCCGGCCGCCGACGAGCGCTGAGTGCCGCCGCCGAGGTCGAGACCGTGGCCGCGATGCCCGTGCCATGTCGTGCGCCGCCGCCGGAGGTGGGAGTCCGGCGGGTGAGCGCTGAGCGACGGCCGGCCCACTGGCGGGGGCCGGCCGCCGCGAACGGTGGGTGCTCAGAACTGCGAGTTCACGCTGATCAGGAAGCCGGTGTTGACCGGCGCGCCGGCGTTGGTGAAGCAGTTCACGTCGCGGACCACGGTGTCCGGCGGGAAGTGGAACCACGCCGTGTTCAGGCCGCAGAAGTCCGACGTCGGGCCGGCCGCCGTCACCTGCACGGTGTCCGGCGTGATGGCCAGCTGCGGGAACTTCAGCAGGGACAGGCCCAGACCTGCGGAACCGATGGTGTTCGCGCCCGCGCCCAGCACCGAGTTGAAGTTCGTCGCGGCGGGGCCGAGCGGCGGCGCGTTCCACAGGTAGCCGAAGTACTTCGGCGGGATCTTCGCGCCGTAGAGGGAGGTCTGCCACTGGTACGTCAGGGTGAACCGCGTGTTGACGGGCGCCCCGGACGCGTCGAAGCAGCCGACGAGGACGGTCTGCCCCGCCGCGCCTGAGCTCCACTTGAAGACCTTGCACCGGGCCGCGGTCGCCGAGACGGCCGTCGCCTGCAGGCTGCCGTCGACCGGGCCCGGAGTCGCGAGGCCCGGGAACTTCACGAGCCACTGGCCGGGCACGCCCGGGGTGACGGTGTTGAGCGCGCCCGCGGAGTTGAACGAGCTCACCAGGGCGCCGGTCGGCTGGGCGTCCACGTAGCCGAAGTGGCCCGAGATCGCGGCGGACGGCGGCGAGCTGCTCTCGAAGAACGCGGTGAACGGCGTGAAGTCGGGCGTGCCGCCGGCCTTGTAGCAGTCGACGTACACGATCTCGTCCACGCCGGACGGGCCCCACGTGTTCGCCTGGCACCAGTGCGGGATGTCGTTGATCGCCGTCGCGTGTACCACGCCCCGCGCGGCGGCCGCGCCCGGGAACAGGATGCGGTAGCGCCCGGGCGGGCCGGTCACGACGGTCGTCGCGGAGGGGGTCGTGCCGGTGGCGACGGTGGCGGAGCCGTTCCACAGCACGAAGGCGAAGCGGTCGGGCATGGCCGCACTGGCGGGTGCGCTCCAGGCCAGGGCGCCGGCGGAGAGCGCCATCAGGAGTGTGGCCCCACGGGCCAGCAGTCTCATCATGGCAGAGATAGAAACATGTAGATCTATCTCTTAGTGTCGGCTAGGCTACACAGTGCAGCCAAGGTGATCGTGCCGGCCGTGATCGCACCGAGCTCCGCCCACGGGACTGCGATCGGCAGGGGGCCCGTCACCCGCAGCAGCGTGAGCCACAGCCCACCCACCGCGACCAGCGCACACAGCGCGGCGAGGGCGACCCCGACGGCCACCGCCACGAGCACCTCCAGCAGCGCGATGCGCCGGACCTGCGAGCGCAGGGCGCCGAGCAGTCGCAGGGCGCGGCGCTCCCCGGCACGGTCGGGAGCGGCCATGAGCAGCGTGTTCACGAGGCTCAGCGCGGTGTAGCCGAGCACGATCCCGAGCACGATGAACAGTCCGGTGCGGCTGGCGTTGGACGGCGGTGGCGGTACGGATATATCCGAAATAGCATTTCCCGCACCCACCAGCGCATCGGACGGACTGCCGACCGGCAGCTCCCCGATCACGCGCAGCGCGGCCGGCGTCCCGTCGGCGAGCCACACGTGCGCGGTCGAGCCGACCGGCAGTTGCAGGTCGCGGGTGACCATGATGGCGTCGTCGGGCACCCACGCGACCGCCGCCGCCTGACGCCGGATGAGCGCCGTGCCGCCCTCCAGGGTGTACACCGTGGTCGGCACGGCGGGCCGGGCGACCTGACGGTCGAGTGCGGACTTCGCGGTGTCGGTCAGCGCCGACGCGGTGAGCAGGGCGGCCGCCAGCCCGACGGTCACGAGCACCGGCGCCGCGATCGCCGCCGTGCGCCGGGCCGACGCCCGCGCCGAGGCCGACGCGACGAGCCCGGACGCGCCGGGCAGCCGGTCCAGGGGCGCCGTCAGCACCCGGGCCGCCGGCCGGACCAGCGCGGGCGCAAGGAGCCCGGCCGCGGCGACGAGGAGCATGACGACCGGCATGAAGGTCTTGCGGTTGGTGGCCGAACCCGGGTCCCCGATCGCCGTGACCGCCATGGTGACCAGCGCCGTGCCCAGCACCCCGAGCCCGAGCACCCACCGGGTGACCGGCATGACCCGCGGCTCGACCACCGACTCGCGCAGCGCCTCGCCCGGACGCACCCGGCCGGCCCGCCAGGCCGCCGTGAGCGCGCCGAGGAATGCGACCGCCACGCCGGTACCGAATGCGGTCCACAATGGCCAGTGGGCGGAGCTCGTGGCCGAGATCCAGCCCGGGACCAGGTGCGGCTGGACCTTTCCGGCCAGGAACGGGCCCGCGGCGACCCCTGTGGCCGAGGCGGCGACGGCGACGAGCAGCGATTCGGCGTACACCATCCGCCTGATCTGGCCCGGTGTCGCCCCCGTGGCCCGCAGGAGGGCGAACTCGGGCCGGCGCTGGGCCACGGCGAAGGCGAAGGTGGACGCGACGACGAAGACGGCCACGAACGCGGCGAACCCGAGCGCGATGCCCACGATGGTGGCGGCGTTGTTGCGGGCGCGGGCGTCGGGCTCACGGTTGGCGTCGAGGCGGGCGCGCTGGTCGCCGGTGAGCACGAGTGCGCGGTCGCCGACGACGGCCCGCACCTCCTCGGCCGGCCGCGTCAGGGCGAGCGCGTCGACGCGGGGTGAGAGGGCCGCGGCGCGGGCGTCGGTGAAGAAGACGGCCGGCTGCGGTCCACGGCTGACGATGCCGACGATGGTGTACTGCCCGAGCAGCCGATCGCCGAGCGTGCCGTCCTCGACCGCGATCTCGTCGTCCGTGGCCGGCGGCCGTCCACTGTGGAGTGTCTGCCCGGCCAGCGCGAGCGCCGACCACGGCCGCCCGATCGTGTCTGCGGTGGAATCCACCCGGAACACCCGGTCCACGACCGCGTCCGGCAGCGCGGCGACCACGTCCGCCGGCACGCCCCGCGGCACGGCCAGCGGCGCGCTCGCCCCGCCCCGCGGCGTCGCCACGGTGAGCGTCCGGTCGGCCGCGACGACGACGGGCACCGCGGAGTACCGCTGCGGAGGCCTCCCCGGCGCGGTGACCGTCGCGTCCAGGACCAGCCCGAGCGCGGCCATCAGGGCCGAGCCGAGCGCGAGCGCGACGAAGGTGCCCGCGAACGACAGCCGGCGCAGCCGGATCGTCTCCGCGGCGATGCGGATCACGCCGCTACCCGCCCGTCGCGCATGGTGACGATGCGGTCCGCGTACGACGCGGCACCCGGATCGTGGGTCACCATCACGATCGTCTGCCCGTGCTCGTCGACCAGCCCGCGCAGCAGCCGCAGCACATCCTGCCCGCTCGCGGAGTCCAGCGCCCCGGTCGGCTCGTCCGCGAACAGCACCGCGGGTCTCGCGACGAGAGCCCGGGCGATCGCGACCCGCTGCTGCTGCCCGCCGGAGAGCTCGTGGGGCCGGTGCCCGCCGCGCTCGCCGAGCCCGACCTCCGCCAGGCTCCGCTGGATCCCGTCGGGGTCGGCGCGCCGGCCGGCCAGGCGCAGGGGCAGGCCGACGTTCTGCCGCGCCGTGAGCGCCGGGAGCAGGTTGAACCCCTGGAACACGAACCCGATCCGCCGCCTCCGCAGCAGGGTCAGCCGCCGCTCGCTGAGCCCCGTGAGGTCCTGCCCGTCGAGCACCACCCGCCCGCTCGTCGGCCGGTCCAGGCCGGCCGCGCACTGCAGCAGCGTCGACTTCCCCGAGCCCGACGGCCCCATGATCGCGGTGAACGCGCCCCGTTCGAGGTCCACCGAGACGTCGTCCAGCGCCGTGACCCCGTTGTCGTACCGTCTGCAAACCGCTTCCAACCGCACTCCCATGCCCGAAAAGGTAGGAACGGCCGGGTCCGAGCCGGTACCGGACACATGACCAGTCGTGCCCCTAGTGGCGGTAGGGTCGGTGGTCATGCTTTGGGGGCGGGAGGCCGATCAGGCGCTGGTCGCCGGGCTGCTCGCCCGGGCCCGCGCCGGGCACAGCGCCGTTCTGGTCCTGCGCGGCGACCCCGGCATCGGCAAGACCGCGCTCCTGCGCCAGGCCGCGGCGGCGGCGACGGGCATGACGGTCCTGCGCTGCACGGGGGTTCAGACCGAGGCGGAGGTACCGTTCGCCGCCCTCCACCAGCTCCTCAGGCCCGTCCTGCCCGAGGCCGACCCGCCGCCGGCGCTGCGGGCGGCCCTCGGCCTCGGCCCGTCCACCGGCGGCGACCAGCTCCTGATCGGCGTCGCGCTGCTGACCGTCCTGGCCAACCTGGCCGAGCGGCGCCCCGTCGCCTGCCTCGTCGACGACGCACACTGGCTCGACCACGCCTCCGCGCAGGCCCTGCGCTTCGCCGCGCGCCGCCTGGAGGCCGAGTCGGTGGCCCTGCTTGTCGCCACGCGCGACGTCTTCGCGTCCGACCTGCCCACGCACGTCCTGCCGCCGCTGGGCGCGGACGCGGCTGAGCACCTGGTCGCGGCCCTCCCCGCGACCGTGCGCGCCCGGGTCCTCGCCGAGGCCGCCGGCAACCCCCTCGCCCTGCTCGAGCTGCCCCACTCGGCCGCCGCGGCCGCAGGCGTGAGCCCGCCGGACGACGACCGTCGCCCGCTGCCGTTGCCCGACCGCATCCAGCAGGCCTTCGCCGCCCGGCTCGACGCGCTGCCGCCCGACGCCCTGCTCCTGGCCGCCGCCGACGACGAGGCCGACCTCGCCACCCTCCTGCGCGCGGGTGCGCACGTGGACGCGCTCGCGCAGGCCGAGCGCGCCCGCCTGATCGAGGTCGCCGACGGCCGGGTCGTCTTCACGCACCCGCTCCTGCGCGCCGCCGCCTACCGGCACCCGACCTTCGACCGCCGCCTGGCCGCGCACCGCGCTCTCGCCGCCGCCGTCGGCGACCCGGACCGCCGCGCCTGGCACCTGGCCGCCGCCGCGGCCGGCGCCGACGAGGAGGCCGCGACGGCGCTGGAGCAGGCGGCCGAGCGGGCCCGCGGCCGTAACGGCTTCGCGGCCACCGCCGCCGCCCTCCAGCGCGCCGCCGACCTGAGCGTGGACCCCGCCCGGCGCGCCGCGCGCCTGGAGGCCGCCGCCGAGGCCGCGGACACCGCCGGGCAGCCGGACCGGGCCCGGGCGCTGCTGGACCGCCTCCCGCCCGGCGCGGCGGTCGCGCTGCGCGCGAAGCTCGCCTTCGACGAGGGCGACGCGGCCGCCGCGCACGACCTGCTGCTCGCCGGCGGCACCGGCCCGATGCTGTTCACCGCCGCCCGCAACGCCTGGCAGCTGGGCGACCGGGCGCGGCTGGCCGAGGTGTCACGACTCCTGCACGCGCGCGGCGCCCCCGCGGCCGCCGGCCTCGACGCCGCCCTGGCCATCGTCGAGGGCACCACGCCCCCACGCGCGGGCCTGGACGCGATGGCCGAGCTGGTGGCCGCCGGTCTGGACGCGGCCCGGGCGACGCCCGAGGGCAGCACGACCCGGCAGGCCGACCCCGACGCAGTGGCCGAGCTGCGCGCGGCCGGACAGGAGCTCGACGCGGCCTTCGTTGCCGGGCTGCTCGGCGACTTCGCGACGACCCGCACGATCGCCACGGCGGTGGTGGCCCGGGCCAGGGCCGACGGCGCGCCCGGCCGCCTGCCGCGGGCCCTGGCCACGCTGGCCGCGGCCGAGCTGCACCTGGGTCTGTTCCGCGACGCGGCCGTCGCCGCCTTCGAGGCCCGGCCGCTGGGCGGGCCGGTCGAGGGCATGCTGGCCTGGCTGGCCGCCGTGCGGGGGGAGGACTCGGCCGAGGCGGCCGGGACGGTGCCGGCCCCGGGGTTCGCCGGTCTGGGCCGGGGCCGGGCGGCCGAGCCGGCGTGGACGGAGTGGGCCCTCGCGCTTGCCGATCTGGGCCGGGGCCGGGCCGCCGAGGCCTCCGATCGCCTGGAGGAGTGCCGCTCGGTCTTCGCCACCCCCGACCGCGTCGAGGCGGCCGTGCGGGCGGGTCGGCGGGAGCGGGCCGAGGCGGCCTGCGCGCGGCTCGAGGCGTGGGCCGCCACCGGCACGTCGCCGTGGGCGGATGCGGCCCTGACCCGGTGCCGGGCGCTGCTGACGGACTCGCTGGACGTGCCCGGCGGTTTCCCGTGGGAGGCCGCCCGCACCCGGTTGGCGATCGGCGAGCGCCTGCGTCGCGAGCGCCGCAAGACCGAGGCCCGCACGCACCTGCGGGCGGCCGCCGAGCTCTTCGACCGCCTGGGCGCCGCCCCGTGGTCGGCGCGGGCGCGCTTCGAGCTGCGCGCGGCGGGGGAGCGGGTGTCCGGCCCCGCCCCGGCCGACGACGCGCTGGCCGCGCTGTCGCCGCAGGAGCTGCAGATCGTACGGCTGGTCGCGGCGGGCCGGACGAACCGCGAGATCGCCACGATGCTGTTCATCAGCCCGAAGACGGTCGCCTACCACCTGTACCGCGCGTTCCCGAAGCTCGGTGTCACCAGCCGCACACAGCTGGCCCGCCTGGACCTCACCTAGAGGAGTTCGTTCTACGGCTGTTGACCGGCGCCTCCGTGCGTTCTACGCTCGTTCAATCAACAAGCGTTGAATGAATGGGAGTGGTCATGACCGCCATGTCACGCGAAGTTGTCGAGCGGCTCCTTCGCGCGAGTCGCGAGCGGGACACCGAGACGTTCGTCGGACTGTTCGCGCCCGACGGCTACATCGAGTGGCCATTCCGGCCGGCGGGCGTCCCGGGCCGCGTGGAGGGCCGCGACCAGCTTCGCGAGTTCCTCACCATGCAGGCCAACGGCCTCGTCGAGTTCGACGAATACCGCAACACGGTGATCCACGAGACCATTGACCCGCAGGTGGTGATCGTCGAGTACGAGGCTCACGGCACCGTGATCCCCACCGGCGCGCCGCTGCACCAGACGGTCATTGCCGTCCTGCGGATCAGGGACGGCCTGGTCGTCTCGTACCGCGACTACCTCAACCCTCTGGTGCTGGCCGAAATCCTGGCCGACGTCGGCAACGTGTAGCGGCGGCGTTCAGGGTAGATCGCGAAGGGGCGCCGTCGGCAGGGCGATCCAGCCCTCGACCCGCGCGAGCCGCAGCTGCTCCGGCGCCGGTCGCGTCACGAGCCCGAGCGCCGCCGCGCGGGCCGTCAGCGCGGCGATCACCGAGTCGAACGCGTCGTGGCTCTCGCGCATCAGCGGCTCGGACGCGCCGAGGCCGAGCCACGGTGCGGCGGCCAGCAGGGCGTCCACCGGCACGGAGTTCTTTCCCTTGTACCCCCGATGCGTCAACCCCCACCGGAAGAGCGACGCCGACGGGTAGGCCTCGACGATCCGCCCGGCGCCGGAGCGGTCCACGTCCACGTCCCGCGCCGCGAGGGATGACAGCAGCGCCGCGCACCGCATCGCCGCGTGCGCCAGCCGATCCGCCGACACGCTCAGCGGAATGAGCCCGGGAATGGTCGCGCGAATGACCTCGTCCGTGGTGCGGTACACCATTGTTCGGCGCCAGGCGGCCCCGGATCCGGCGACCGGCCGCCCCTCCCCGTGCGCCACGATCATGCGCGTGAACGGCTCCGGCCAGCCGAGCGCGCAGTCGATCCCGGCCTTGTCCGACGCCGCCACCGCGTCCACGATCGCGCCGTCGTCGACGCCGAAGTGCAGCTCACGCACGGTGGCCCGGCCGGCGTCCCACTCCAGCACCGCGAGCGCGGTCCGCTCGTCGGCGGCCGCGAGGTCCACGCCGACGGTCAGCACGAGGTGTAATTTACAGCGACCATCGCCGATGTTACGTCACATTCCGTGGGCGCGTTGCAGGCTTGTTGCAGGCCGTTGACGCGCATTTCGAAACCCGTCTACGGTCCCGTTCAGGAAAGCGCTTTCCCCTGAATGGAGGAGCAGATGCAATCCAGTCCCACGCGGCGGCGGGTGCGGCTCGCACTCGCGGCCGCGTCCGGCGTCGTCGCGGTGGCGGGGGTGACGCTGGTCGCCACGAACTCGGCGTCCGCGGCGACCGTCGACACCAGCGCGACGTACGTCTTCGTCAACCGCAACAGCGGCAAGGTCATCGACGTCTACAACTGGGCCACGAACGACGGCGCGCCGATCAACCAGTGGTCGCGCAACGATCTGACCGTCCAGCAGTGGAAGTTCGTCGACGCCGGCTCCGGCTACTACAAGATCAAGTCGGTCATGAGCGGCAAGGTCCTCGACCTGCCCAACGCCACCGACGGCCTGCAGCTCGTGCAGAACGCCGACAGCGGCTCGACGACCCAGCACTTCCGCCTGCAGGATTCGGCGAACGGGTACGTCCGCTTCGTCAACCGCCACAGCAACAAGGTCATCGAGACCTGGGAGTGGTCGACCGCCGACGGCGCCAAGCTCGACGGCTACCAGAACCTCGACGGCGCCAACCAGCAGTGGCAGCTGGTCAAGCTCGGCTCGGGCGGCGGCGGCAGCACCCCGACGTCGGGCGGCGGCAGCACCCCGACTGGCTCGTGGCCGAGCAGCACCGGCTCGGTCTCGGTGAGCGGCACCATCAAGGTGAGCAGCTCGCTCGACGGCGGGATGAAGCGCTACTGCTGCATCGGCGACGGCGGCCAGAGCGAGAGCCAGGACCCGATGTTCGAGCTCGCCGACGGGGCGACGCTCAAGAACGTCATCATCGGCTCGCCCGCGGGTGACGGCGTGCACTGCCTCGGCCGCTGCACCATCCAGAACGTGTGGTGGGAGGACGTGGGCGAGGACGCGGCCACGTTCCTGGGCACCAGCGGCGGCGACTCCTACGTCATCGGCGGCGGCGCCAAGTCGGCGACCGACAAGGTGTTCCAGCACAACGGCAACGGCACCGTGCACATCAGCGGTTTCTATGCCAGCGACATCGGCAAGCTCTACCGGGGCTGCGGCAACTGCACGAACCACTACGAGCGCCACGTGACAGTGGACAACGTGCTGCTGAACAAGACGAAGTACGTCGTCGGGATCAACACCAACTGGGGCGACACCGCCACGCTGACCCGGGTGACCGTCACGAACTCGTCGGGCATCCACGTCTGCGCCGAGTACACGGGCGTGGCGAAGGGCAGCGAGCCGAAGTACCTCGGTGACGGAATGGGCGACGGCCACTGCAACTTCAAGTCCTCGGACATCACCTACAAGTAGTCGGTCACGGCGGCGGGCAGTGCGAGCTGCCCGCCGCTCACCGTGAACGACTCCGGCGCATCGTCCTCATAGAACCGCACGAACCCCGCGAACCCGACCTGATCTGCGTGCCGGGCGACGCCGGTCAGCAGGGCGTGCAGGGTCGGAAGTTCATCCGGATGTACCTCCTGCAAAACGGTCAACGCCCACCCTTCCCCGCGTTCGACCAGCTCGCCGACTACGGCTCCGCCTACCTTCCACGCGGCTCCGCGCGCGGCGAGCACCGGCTCCGGGTCGAACGGCCCGGTCAGCGGCAGCGCCTCGGGTCGCTCGCGGAGCCCGAGGTGCCAGCGCAGTAGCCCGAGGTGCCAGCGCAGTTCCGCCAGCTCGTCGCCGGGGATCTCGGCGCTCAGGTTGAGCGTCACCAGAATTTCGAACACGTCCGCCATGCCGCGCAGATTAGTGCAGCCCGGCGTCCACGCTGCCTATTCGCGCAGGCTCGCGCACTCCGCCGACGGTTGGGGTGTCCATTCGCGCGGGCTCGCGCAGTCTGGCGGCGGCGCTGCTCATTCGCGCACTCCGTCGGCGGCGGGGTGTCCACTCGCGCAGTCTGGCGGCGGCGCTGCTCATTCGCGCACTCCGTCGGCGGTGGGTGTCCATTCGCGCAGGCTCGCGCAGTCTGGCGGCGGCGCTGCTCATTCGCGCACTCCGTCGGCGGCGGGGTGTCCACTCGCGCAGTCCGGTGGCGGTCCTGATCGTTCGCGCAGTCCGGTGGCCGCCGGGTCACAGGCTCGCTAGGAACTCCAGGTCGCGGCCGGCGTGGTAGTAGCGCGCGACGTGGGCCGGGGTCGTTCCGTGCACGGTCTCGGCCTTCGGGTCCGCGCCCGCCGCCAGCAGGTCGCGGACGAAAGCGGGGTCACCACCCTGCATGACCGCCTCGTACAGCGGTGTCCGGCCGATCCGGTCCGCGCCGTCGACGGGCACGCCCGCGTCGAGCAGAACCGGGAGGACCCGCTCGTGGTCGAGCCAGATCGCCATGTGCATGAGCGACCATCCGTTGTGCGCGCGCATGCGCGGATCGACGGTGCCGTCGCCCAATCCGCGCAGGAGGTGCTCCGTGTCGCCGAACTGCAGGCGGTGCATGAGCGCGCGCCGGTGCTCGTGCAGCGCCCGCGGCAGCCGTCCGCCGCCCTGCTGCCAGGCCTGTTCGACGCCGAAACAGCCGTGGCTGTCGCCGCCGAGGGCGCGGAGTGCGGATTCGCGCATCTGTTCCTGCTCGTCGTGGTCGTGCAGGGTGAGCGCGCCGCCGGCGATGCCGAGCCGGTGCCAGTCGCCGCCGCAACGAACGCGGAACGTCGCGTGGTCGCCCCGCGTCAGTTCCCCGCTCGCCCACGACCCGAGCCGCGACCCGAGCCGCGGATCTTGCCGGGCGAAACCTGGCGCACCCGACATATCTCCCGTCGGGGTAAATGTCCGAAAAGTCCGATCACGAAGTGTCGGACTTTTCGTGGCAGCGTCAGCAGCAGTCGCAGCGCCAGTGGCAGTGGCAGTGGCGGCAGCCGAAGTGGGAGGGATAGCGGAAGTGGGAGTGGCGGCGGCAGCAGTGTGAGGGGCGGCGGCAGTGGCAGTGGTGGCGGCAGCGGCAGCGGCAGTGGCAACAGCTGTCGCAGCGGCAGCGTCGTCCGAGTCGGCGCCGGGGCTGGCGAAGCCCGCGCGTGAGGCCGCCGGCAGCATGAGCGGGTGCAAGGCGTCCGGCGACAGGAGACCCGCGGCGATGAGCGCGAGATCAGGAGGTACCGACGACGTGGGAATCCGGACGGGAACCTCGAGGTAATCGCTCGGGTCCGACGCCTCGGCCCGCAGTGACGGCAGGTTGATCGTCACGTAGGCGCCGAGCAGGGTCGCGACCTGATCCACGCCGAAGGCGGCGCCCGCCTCCGTGGCCAGCTCCGCGACGCCGACAGGGCTCGTCGGGGACATCGAGGGGGACTGCAGGCAGCTGAGGTCGTCGAAGTCCAGCGTGATGCCGCACTGCTGCCAGGCCTCGCGGTAGTCGCCGGACTCCAGCAGCGCGAAGACCGGCGGTGCGTCCCACAGCCGCGCCAGCGAAGAAGCCTCGCGGACGTCCCAGGTGGGGCGCGGGGCGTAGTACCAGCGCTCGTGCTCGAGGTCGGCCAGCGTCGTCACGCTCAGGTGGACGCGCTGCGGGCCGGCCGGGGACTTCGGCAGCCGCAGGCGCACCAGCGGTTCGGTGGCGGCGCCGGAGCGGGGGGCGAGGACGGCGCTCACCTGGGCCTGCAGGGTGGACCGGCCGCCGCGGTGCCGGGGGAGGTGCCACCACAGCAGGTCGAGACAGAGGTGGCGCAGGTCGTCCTCCAGCCGGTCGGCGGAGGCGGTGCCGAACCGGGCGCGGACCGCGGCCAGGTCGACGTCGATCGTGACCGGCAGTAGGCTCGCGGCGGCCCGCCAGTCGCCGGCCGACCGGGCCGAGGCCGCCGCCGCGACGAGCGCGGGCGGTGGCATCTCGGCCCGGATCTTGCGCCAGAGCGGCAGCTCACGAGCCAGGAAGGGCAGATCGGCCGGATTCGAACCGGCGTCCTCCAACTTCGCAAGGTGGCGTGACGACCTCTGCACTACGACCTGCCGCGCATGAGCGTAATCGTCCTCAGATCTCCAGGTGGACCCGGCACCGCCGGGGCGACGACGTCCAGGTTAGGTTCGCCGGGCCGTTCCGCGGCAACCCGGGTCATCGACGTCGCTCGTGCCGTCCTGCCCGGGGTGGCGGTGATCGTGATTCGCCGCCCGGTCGCGAGAGCGCTTCGCTTTGCCGACAGTGCGTGATCAGGCCCCGGTGTAATGTAGCCCCGTCGAAGTGGCCCAAATGAAGAGGAAACGATGGTCGACGTTGCGCTGCTGCTGGGCGGCCCGTCCGAGGAGCGCGGGATCTCGCTCAACTCCGCACGCTCCGTAGCGGACCACCTCGAGGGCGCGGTCGTCAACCTGACCGAGATCATCTTCTTCGACCGCCAGGTGCGGCCCTACTCGATCCCCCGTGGCCTGCTCTACTGCAACACCCCGAGCGACTTCGACTTCAAGCTCGCGCACGAGGGCCGGCCGCTCACCGAGGACGAGCTCATCGCCCGCCTGCGCACGGCCGGGCTGGTCTTCCCCTGCATGCACGGCGAGTTCGGCGAGGACGGGCAGGTCCAGGCGTTGCTGGAGAAGGCCGGGGTGCCCTTCGTCGGCACCGGGGCGCAGGCGTGCGCGACCGCCTTCGACAAGTACAAGGCCAAGCAGGCCCTCGACGCCGTCGGCATCGGCGCGGTGCCCTCGGCGATCGTCGACGCCGCCATGTCCGACGCCGAGGCCGAGCGGGTCGTCACCGAAGCCTTTCCGGACGTCGCCAAGCTGGTGCTGAAGCCGGCCACCGGCGGCTCCAGCATCGACGTCTTCGTCGCCCGGGACCGCGCCGCGGCCGTCGACATCCTGCGCACCCTGCGCACCCGCCACGACCGGATCGTCATCCAGCCGCGGATGCACGGCGTCGAGGTGACCACCATCGTGCTCGACGGGCCCGACGGGCCGGTCGCGCTCATCCCGGTCGAGATCGAGCTGCAGAACCAGGCGACCGAGGACGAGATCTTCGACTACCGCCGCAAGTATCTGGCCAGCAACGACTCGCACTACCACTGCCCGCCGCCCCGGGACGACGAGACGATCGCGCGCATCCAGGCCACCGCCGAGGCCGTGTTCAAGACCCTCGGCCTGCGCGACTTCGCCCGCATCGACGCGTGGCTCGAAGAAGACGGCACGGTGCTCGTCTCCGACGTCAACGTGATCAGCGGCATGGAGCAGAACAGCTTCCTGTTCGTCCAGGCCGCGCAGCTCGGCATGACCCACGCCGACGTCCTGCGCGAGGTCCTGCGCGCCGCGTCGCTGCGCAACGGCCTCGAGTTCGCCGCGCCCTACGACACCACGATCCAGACCGGCGAGCCGGTGGCCGTGCTCTTCGGCGGCGCCACGGCCGAACGCCAGGTGTCGGTGCTGAGCGGGACCAACGTGTGGCTGAAGCTGGCCCGTTCGCAGAAGTACGCGCCGGTTCCCTACCTGCTGTCGCCCGACGGATCCGTCTGGCAGGTGTCGTACTCGTCGGCCCTGCGCCACTCCGTCGAGGAGATCGTGTACGCCTGCCGCGACGGCCTGCGCCTCGAGGAGCGCCGCAGCCGCCTGGCCGAGCAGATCATCGAGCGCCTCCGGCTGCCCGCCGAGGCCCGCAGCACCTCCGTCGCGCCGCCGGTGCAGCTGTCGATGGAGGAGTTCCTCGACCGTCACGAGCTCGTCTTCATCGCCCTGCACGGCGGCGCGGGCGAGAACGGCACCCTGCAGGAGCTGCTGGACGCGCACAACATCCGGTACAACGGCTCCGGCCCGGCCGCGTCCCGCCTGTGCGCCGACAAGTACGAGACCGGCAAGGTCGTCGCGACCCTGGAGAGCGAGGGCATCCACACCGCCCGCCGCGTCCGCGTCGACGTCCCCGCGTCGGTCGAGGAGTCGGTGATCGAGACCCTCTGGCACGACATCATCACCGAGGTCACCGACACCCGGGTGGTCGTCAAGCCCCTGGACGACGGCTGCTCGGCCGGCATCCTCCCGCTGGGCAACGCCGCGGACCTGCAGCGCTACCTGGAGCTGATCAACGCCGGCGCGAGGCGCATCAAGGGCGCCGGGTTCTCCCTGCTCAGCCCCGACCAGCTGGTCGAGATGCCGACGAGCCGCCCTCACCACCTGCTCTTCGAGGACTACATCGACACCGACGACGTGCGGGTCGAGGACCACTCGGGCGACGCCGAGCTGCTCTGGGGCCGCGAGCGCGACACCGGCTGGATCGAGGTGACCGTCGGCGTGATCGGCCCGCGCGGCGCGATGGTCGCCATGAACCCGTCGATCACCGTCGCGAGCGCGGGCATCCTGTCGCTCGAGGAGAAGTTCATGGGCGGCACCGGCATCAACATCACGCCCCCGCCCGGCTCCCCGCTGGGCCGCGTCGAGCCCGGCGCGGTCGACGCCGTGCGCGCACGCATCGCACGGACGGCGAACGTGCTGGGCATGGAGGGGTACGGCCGGATCGACGCCTTCATGCACCGCAAGACGGGCGAGGTCATCATCATCGAGGCCAACTCCCTGCCGGGCCTGACCCCGGCGACGGTCTTCTACCACCAGGGCCTGGCCGAGGAGCCGCCGGTTCCCCCGCGCCAGATCCTCGAGCGCATCCTGGACCTCGCCACCCACTCGTAAAGACATGGGCGCCGAGTGGGAGATCGCCGACGCGTGGGTCTTCGCGGCCGTCTTCGGGTCCGGCCCCGACGACGGCGCGACGCTCGCGCGGATCATCGGCGCGGCCGACGGCATCAACCACGCGATCCTGACCGAGGACGAGTTCGTCCGGGCCGTGCCGCGGCTCGTCGCGGCCGGGCTGATCGGGGCCGACCCCGCGGCCGATCGCTACTGGCACACCGAGGCGGGGCGCGCGATCGCCGAGCGCTGGCACCGCCGCGGCCTGTTCGCCTGGGCCGAGGTGGTCCCGCCGGCCCTGCGCGGCACCGGCGAGCCGGCCGGCGGGAACTTCACGCTGCCCGCGGGCGCCTTCGCCGCGGCCGTGCGCGAATACCTCAGTGCTGGGTGAAGATGCGCTGGACGCGGGGGCCGACCTGGGTCAGCACCTCGTGCGAGACGGTGTCCATGGCCGCGGCGGCCTGCTCGATCGGGGTCGAGAAGCCCGCGTACTGGCCGAAGATGAGCACGTCCGAGCCCACCTCCGCGTCCGGGTGGCCGGTGATGTCGATCGCCATCGAGTCCATCGAGATCGTGCCGGCGATCTCGCAGCGCCGGCCGTTGACCAGCACGTAGCCGACCTTGCGGAAGGCGCGCGGGACGGCGTCGTAGTAGCCCGCGGCGATGAGCGCGATCCGCGTGTCCGGGGACTGGGCGCGGAACAGGCCGCCGTAGCCGACCCGCTCCCCGGGCGCCATGTCGTGGATCTCGACGATCCGTGACACCAGGCCGACGCCGGGCGTGAGCGTGATCAGGCTGCTGGTCGCGGTCGAGGGCTGCAGGCCGTAGAGGCCGATGCCGAGGCGCACCATGTCGTAGCGCGCCTCCGGGAAGCGGATCGTGGCGGCCGTGGCGGCGGTGTGCCGTACGACATCCTCGAACCCCATCTCGTCCGCCGCCGCGCACACCGAGCCGAAGCGCTTGAGCTGCTCCCGGGTCAGGTCGTCCTCGGCGGGGTCGTCGGGGCAGCCGAGGTGGCTCATGAGCCCGGCCAGGCGCAGGTGCTCGCTGCCCTTGAGCTTGCCCAGCAGCTCGATCGCGGCCTCCGGGTACAGCCCGCTGCGGTGCATCCCCGAGTCCACCTCGACGTGCACGTCCAGCCGGCGGCCGCTCACGGCGGCGGCCCGGCAGGCGGCGTCGTACATCTCCACGGAGTACAGCGACGGCGTCAACCGGTGCCGGACCAGCCGCTCGAGGTCGCCGGGCACGGCGAGGAAGACCAGGATCGGCATCTGCACGCCCGCCCGGCGCAGCGCGACGCCCTCGTCCGCGGTGGCCACGCCGAGCCAGTCGACGCCCGCCTCCCGCAGGGTGTGCGCGACGGTGACGGGATTGGTGCCGTACGCCTCCGCCTTCACGACCCCCATGAGCCGCGTGTGCGGGCCCACGAGCTTGCGGAAGGCGGCGACGTTGTCCCGGACGGCCGCGAGGTCCACGTAGAGCCGGGTCGCGGCCGCGGCCTCCACGAGGTGCATCCAGGAGTCGGTGACCATGGTGTCCCGCGGCACGTGCACCAGCGCCACGTCGTCGGGGCGGAGCTCGGTCGCGACGAACGCGCGCATGCGGTCCTCGTCCGGGAAGCGGTGCACGGGCACCTCGCTGCCCGCGAGCGCGGCCTCGATCAGGCCGTGCGCCTCGTCGTCCAGGCCGCAGACCAGCCGCACGTTCTCGGCCCGCAGGCACCGGGCCATCGCGTCGGCGCCCTCGGCGGTCAGACCGGTCAGCGGATCACCGATGATCATGAGGGTGCGGCCCTGGGCCCCCATGAGGGACCGGGCCGTGCGCAGGGCGCTGCTCAGCGCGAGCGGGTCGGTGTTGGCCAGCTCACCGACGACCGTCGCGCCGTCGGGGCGCCGCCACATCTGCATGCGCGTGGACGGCGGCGTGTAGTCGGCGACCGCCGTGAGCAGGTCGGCCGGCCCGATCCCGAGCAGGGTCGCGGCGCCCATCGCGAGCTCGAGGTCGCTGAGCACCTCCGGCGACGGGGTCGCGACCAGCAGGTCCTCCTCCGTGCCGCCGGGCAGCGCGGCGCGGACCAGCGAGGAGCGCTCGACGTGTCGCAGCCTGGTCAGCCGGGGCAGCGCGGGGTCTCCGGCCAGCAGCAGTCGCGCCTTCGAGATCTGCCGGGCCATCTGGTGTACCGAAGCGTCTTCCTCGCCCATGAGCAGCCACCCGTCCTCGGGCAACCCGGCCGCCATGCTCAGCAGCTCGCGGGCGTGCTCCTCGCGGCTGCCGAAGCTCTGCCCGCTGCGGCCGAGGTTGGTGAACACGACCGCGCGCGGGTCGACCATCCGTGCGAGGCGGGCCATCTCGCCGGGCTCGGTCGCGGCCGCCTCGATCACGGCGACCGGCACGTCGGCCGGGCACTGCAGCACCGACAGGGCCACGCCGAGCTGGCTGTTGTAGCTGCCCGGGCTGCCGTACGTCGTGCGATGCCCCGCCAGCAGCCCGACGAGCGCGTCCTTGGTGAGCGTCTTGCCGTTGCTGCCGACGACCGCCACGAACGTCGTCGAGCCGAGCTGGCGCCGCCACCACACCGCCATCTCCTGCAGCGCGGCGAGCGGATCCTCGACGGCGATCACAGTCTGCCCGGGGAACTCGGCCAGCCGGCGCCGGTCCACGACCGCGGCGATGGCCCCGTTGGCGAGCGCCCGCGCCACGAACCGGTGACCGTCCGTGACACCCTGGAGAGCGAAGAAGAGACTGTCGGCCTGCAACCGGTCCGAGTGAATGGCGACGCTGCCGACCGCGCGCTCTTCCCCGGGGAAGTGCACCGTTCCGCCGACGATCGACGCCACCTCGGCGACCGAGACTGGGTCCATTCGGCGAATAGTAGTCTGGAGTGCGCCGCTGCACGGACAGTAAGATTGCCCGGTGTTGGAGATCATGGAGATCCTCCGGAAGGATGCCCACGCGACCCCGGAGCGCATCTCGGATTTGACCGGAATCGACGTCGAGCGCGTCCGGGCGCAGATCACGGCCTGGGAGCAGCAGGGCGTGATCCGGCGGTACAAGGCCGTCGTCGACGCCGACCGGCTGCGCGAGCTCAGCGGCGAGCAGGTGATCACCGCGTTCATCGACGTCGCCGTGATGCCCGCCCGCGGCCTGGGCTTCGACGACGTCGCGCTGCGGATCTCCCGCTTCCCCGAGGTGCGGTCGGTGTACCTCGTGTCCGGCGCCCAGGACCTGCGCTGCGTGGTCACGGGCCGCAGCATGCACGACATCGCCGACTTCGTGGCCCAGAAGCTCTCGACGATCGAGCGGGTGACGGCCACGGCCACGCACTTCGTGATGAAGACCTACAAGGAAGACGACGAGCTCTACGCGACCGCCGAGGTCGACCGACGCCTCCCGGTCACGCCGTGAAGCCGCTCAACCCGATCGTCGCCGCGTGCCCGCCGTCGGGGATCCGGCGGTTCTTCGACATCGCGGCGACCATGGACAACGTCATCTCCCTGGGCGTGGGCGAGCCTGACTACGTGACGCCCTGGCACGTGCGCGAGGCCGGGATCTACGCGCTGGAGCAGGGCTTCACGACGTACACCTCGAACGCGGGCCTGCTGGAGCTGCGCTCGGCCATCGTCGACGATCTCTCCCGCCGATACTCCGTGACCTTCGACGCCGTCTCCGAGTGCTTGATCACGTCCGGAGTGTCGCAGGGCCTGGACCTGGTGATGCGCACCCTGCTCGACGTCGGCGACGAGGTGATCATCCCCGAGCCGTGCTACGTGGCGTACGGCCCGTGCGTGACCTTCGCCGGCGGCACGCCCGTGTACGTCCCGTCGTCCCCGGCCTTCGAGATCCTGATCGACGAGATCGAGCGGGCGATCACGCCGCGCACGAAGGCGATCCTGGTCTCGTCGCCGTCCAACCCGACGGGCGCGATCCAGCCGCGCGCGGTCCTGGAGGCCCTGGCCGACCTGGCGGAGCGCCACGACCTGTACCTGGTCTCGGACGAGATCTACGAGCGCCTGAGCTATGACGCGCCGCACACGTGCATGGCGTCCCTGGCCCCGTCCCGGTCGATCGTCCTGGGCGGCTTCTCCAAGGCCCACGCGATGACGGGCTGGCGGGTCGGTTTCGTGTGCGCCCCGGCGTTCATCCTGGACCTGGCGGGACGCATCCACCAGTACACGATGCTGTGCGCCCCGCACGTCTCCCAGGCCGCGGCCCTGGAGGGCCTGCGCTCGGGCGACGCCCAGGTGGCGGAGATGGTGTCCGACTACGACCGCCGGCGCCGCCTGTTCGTGAAGGGCCTGAACTCGATCGGCCTGACGTGCCACGAGCCGCAGGGCGCCTTCTACGCCTTCCCGTCCATCCGCTCGACGGGCCTGGACTCGGAGACGTTCGCGGAGCGCCTGCTGCAGGCGGAACGGGTGGCGGTGGTCCCGGGTAGCGTCTTCGGCCCGGGCGGCGAGGGCCACGTGCGGTGCAGCTACGCGACGGCGCTCCCGCTGCTGGAGGAGGCCGTCAAACGCATGGGCCGGTTCGTGGACTCCCTGTAGCCGCTCGGGCTCGACGGACCGCTCAGGCCGCGAGCTCGCGCCACTCCGGGCGGCCGCCCATCCAGGCGTTGGCGAGGATCTCCGCCGCCGCCCGGCTCGGGCAGTGGTGGGTCTTCGACGGGCCGGAGGCGCCGCCGGTCTGCGCCAGGACCTCCCACTGGGTCCCGTCGGTGCTCAGATACACGTCGCGGCGACCACGCGGACCGTGGACGCCGTTCCACCAGTGCCGCTCGACCTTCACCCGTAGACCGTACCGTGCCGCGCTTCCGGGCGGAATCCGTCGCAGCGGTGCAACCTGTTGCCAGGCCACCCAGATGCGGGCAATCGCACCGAGCGTGAACGCGGCGCTACTGAGCAGGACGACCGGTGGCCAGACGCAGACCCTTGGCGGCCAGGCGGTCGGCCCGCTCGTTCTCCGGGTGCCCGTTGTGGCCCTTGACCCAGTGCCACTCGACCTGGTGCTTGGCGGCGAGCGCGTCGAGCTCCTGCCACAGGTCGACGTTCTTGACCGGCTGCTTGTCGCTCGTCTGCCAGCCGTTGCGCTTCCAGCGGGCCACCCAGGCGGTGATGCCGTTGCGCACGTAGGAGCTGTCGGTGTAGAGGTGCACGACCACGGGCCGGGTCAGGCTCTCCAGCGCGCGGATCGGCGCGGTGAGCTCCATGCGGTTGTTCGTGGTCGCCGTCGCCTCCCCGCCGCACAGCTCCTTCTCGACGGTGCCGTAGCGCAGGACGGCGCCCCAGCCCCCCGGTCCCGGGTTTCCGCTGCAGGCGCCGTCCGTGTAAATCTCGACGTGGGTCACATGGGTATTAGACCGTGTGCCACTTCTGGTTCGCCGAGCCGGCACAGTCCCACAGCTGCAGCAGCGCGTCGTTGTTCGGGTTCCAGTCCTTGATGTCGACGCACTTGTTCGCCTGCGGGTTCACCAGGTCGCCGGCGGCGCTGAGCACGAACTTCTGGGCCGCGTTGCCGGAGCAGTTCGCGATCTGGATCGCGGTGCCGTTGGCCGAGGCGCCCCAGGCGACGTCCATGCACTTGCCGTTCTCGGTGCGCAGCGTGCCGTCGACGAAGTTCCACTTCTGGTTGGTGCCGCCCGTGCAGTTCCACACGATCAGGCGCTGCCCGTCCGAGAAGTTCCAGTTCGGCACGTCGATGCACTTGTTGTTCCAGTTGCTGGCGATCGACTTCACCGAGCTGTTGCCCCCGCCGGTGGGCGGCGGGGTGGTGGTGCCACCGCCACCGCCGGTGTTCCCGCCGCCGGTGTTGCCACCGCCGGTGAAGGGTGAGAGCGTGATGCCGGCCGCGCGCGGGTCGCCGTCGTGCACGAGCGACTCCTGGTTCTGCACGTCGTCGAAGGCGAAGCCGTACGCCCGGCCGTCGGCCATGTTCGCGTGCACGATCCGCGAGTAGTGGTTCGTGAGCGCGCTCTTGTAGAAGTCGGCCGCGGTCCCGCCCGGCTGGGTGTCGATGGTGCCGAGCGTGCTGCGGTGCAGCGCCGCGCAGAGGGTGCGCGCGATCGGCCCGACGACCTGGTCGTTGGGTGCGCCGAGGGCCCCGTCGCAGCCCCACACGTTGGCGGTGGAGGGCCGGTTGAACGTGGCGACCTTCTGGCCGGAGGCGTTCGTGAACGTCATCACGGTGCCGCTGGTGCGGCCGAAGTACTTGACGTTCGGCTGGTCGGTGAAGGGCACCACGGTGAGCGTCTTGGTGGTGTACGCGTTCCAGGCGTTGGCGATGTACGGGTCGAGGTACGTCGCGCTGAACAGCCCGGCGTCGGCCGCCTTGCCGGGCGAGAGCACCCGCAGCACCGTGCCGTCCGAGCGGGTCACCACGGTGTTGCCCCAGCCGGCCTGGGCCTTGATCTGGTTGATGACGTTCTGGCGCCCGTCGGCCTTGAGCGCGCCGGTCGTCGACTTCGCGCCGTTCGCGCCGGTGACGCTGACCGCGTGCGGCACCGCGAACATGTCGACCTGCGAGCTGTTGAGCCACAGCCCGGCGTCGTTGTACGTGAACTCGCTCCAGTCGAACAGGATGTTGTGGTTCGGGTCGCCCGAGGCCCACGGCGCCGGCTGGACCAGCCCGTCGGGGGTCAGGAAGAACTTGAGCCGCTCGCCCAGCGACATGTAGACGCGGCCGGAGAGGTTCTTCGGCAGCTGGATGGTCTTGCTGCCGCCGTTGGCCGGGCCGGGGATCGACACGTCCGGGGCGGGCATGGGCGGGTTGGTGCCGGAGGACCACTGGGTGAACGTCCCGTTGGCGGAGACGTACCCGAGCTTGCCGGTGCTGAGGTTGGTGCCGAGCACGTACAGGTAGACCGCGTCCCCGCGCCCGGTCGAGTTCGTGACGGTGAACGGCAGGAGCGATGGTCCGGCCGCCTGGGCCGAGGGCAGGGCGGCGATGGCCACGGGTATCGCGGCGGCGACCACGGCCGCGGCGCCGAGCAGCTTCGTCCTCAATCGCACGGGAACTCCTAGGTTGGATCGTGAGAGCGCTCTCAGCTTCCGGGGCAGCGCGAACGCGTGTCAACGGACACCAACAAGACCCAACGATCTGTTAAGGACGTGTTGAGATTGACGGGTATAGCAAACCGTACGTACGTCTTGTTAGAGTGTCGCCATGCCACCGCTGCGGTTGCTCTCGCTCATCTCGCTCGTCAACACCACCGGCAGCGGCCTGTGGATGGTGTCGAGCGCGCTGTACCTGACCCGGTTCGCCGGCCTGTCGATCGCGCAGACGGGCCTGGCCCTGACCGCGACCGGCCTGGTGTGCATGGTGGCGAGCGCCCCGATGGGCTACATCGCCGACCGGCTCGGCGCGCGGGAGGTCTTCGTCGCCGGCCTGCTCGCCCAGGCGCTCGGCACCGCCGCGTTCGCGCTGGTGCACAGCGTGTGGGTGTACCTGCTGATCGGCGTCCCGCTCGCGGTCGCCGACGCCGCCCAGCGCGCCGCCAAGGGGGCCGTGATCGGCGGCGCGGTCCCGCCCGAGCAGCGCGTACGCACCCGTGCGTACCTGCGCTCCGTCACCAACGTAGGCATCGCGCTCGGCTCGGCCCTGGCCGGCGTAGCCCTGGCGATGGACACCCGCGCGGCCTACGTCGTGCTCATCCTCGGCGACGCGCTCACCTACCTGGTCGCCGCGGCCCTGGCGAGCCGCCTCGAGCACATCCCGCGCCAGGTCCACACCCCCGGCGCCCCGCGCCTGGTCGCCCTGCGCGACCGGCCGTTCCTCGTGTTCGTCCTGCTCGACGGCCTGCTGTCGACGCACTTCGGGCTGTTCGAGGTCGGGCTGCCGCTGTGGATCGCGCATCGCACGGACGCCCCGGAGTGGCTGGTCGCGGTGGTGTACCTGACCAACACCACGGCGGTCGTGCTCCTGCAGGTGCGGGCCGCCCGCGGCACCGACGAGCCGCGGGGCGCCGCCCGGGCCGCCCGCCGAGCCGGGCTGACCCTGCTGGTCGCGTGTGGCCTCTACGCCCTGTCGGGCCACGCCCACCACGCGGTCACGATCGCCCTGCTGGTGGCGGGCGCGCTGGTCCACGTGGTGGGCGAGCTGTGGCACTCGGCGTCGGGCTGGGGCATCTCGTTCGGGCTGTCGCCGTCGGACAAGCACGGGCAGTACCAGGGTGCGTACGCCATCGGCATGCAGCTCGGCCAGATGCTGGCCCCGTTCGTCGTCACGACGCTCGCCCTCGGCTGGGGCGACCCGGGCTGGCTCCTGCTCGCCGTCGCCTTCGCGCTCGCCGGTGCGGCCATGCCCCCGACGGTCGAGTGGGCACTCAAGAACCGTCCACATGAGACACAAGCCGAAGAGCCTCATGGCTCGGGCCGCGTCAGTATCTGACCGTCGCTCCCGCCAGAAATCCTGGCCCCCGCGGGGTGGCAGGATCAGTTGCCGACTCCCAGGCTGTCCATGAACGCCGTCGGATACCGGTCGCCGCGGGCCGAGCCGGCCGGGACGGCCTCTTCGATCTCGGCGAGGTCGGCGTCGGACAACGACACGTCGGCCAGCGCCTCCGACAGGCGCTCGCGGGTGCGGGCGCCGACCAGCGGCACGATGTCCGGCCCCTGCGCGGCGACCCAGGCGATGGCGAGCTGGGCGACCGTGCACCCCTTGGCCGCGGCGACCCGGCGCAGCGCCTCGACGAGCCCGAGGTTGTGCTCGACGTTGCCGGGCGCGAAGCGCGGGGTGTGGACGCGGAAGTCCCCGGGCTCCGCGGGGCGCTGCGCGCTCCAGTGGCCGGAGATGAGCCCGCGGGCCAGCACGCCGTACGCCGTCATCCCGATCCCGAGCTCGCGCAGGACCGGCAGCACCTCGGCCTCGACCGCGCGGGACAGCAGGGAGTACTCGATCTGCAGGTCGGCGACGGGGTGCACCGCGTGCGCGCGGCGGATGGTCTCGGCCCCGACCTCGGAGAGCCCGAGGTGCCGCACGTACCCGGCCTCGACCATCTCCTTGATCGCGCCCACGGTGTCCTCGATCGGCACCGCGGGATCGAGCCGCGCGGGGCGGTATACGTCGACGTACTCGACGCCGAGGCGGTTGAGGGAGTACGCGAGGAAGTTCTTCACCGCCTCGGGCCGGTTGTCCTGCGGCCCGAACACCGGCCCGGGCCCGCGCAGCTGCCCGAACTTCACGCTGAGCACATAGCTGTCCCGCGGCCGCCCGCGCAGCGCCTCGGCGAGCAGCAGCTCGTTGGCGCCCATCCCGTAGAAGTCCCCGGTGTCGACGAGCGTGATGCCGGCGTCGAGCGCCGCGTGCACCGTGGCGATGCTCTCGCCGCGATCGCTGGCCCCGTACGCCTCGCCGGACAGCCCCATCGCCCCGAGCCCGAGCGCCGAGACCACCGGCCCGGCCGTTCCCAACTGTCGTGTCTGCATGGTCCCGACGATGCCCCCGATCCCGCCCGCTCGGCAGCGGAGCGTGCATCGTGGGAGCGACGCTCCCTGGCTTCGCCCGCGAGGAGGAGCACCATGGAGCACATGCAGCGTGAGCAGCTCGCCGACTTCCTGCGCCGGCGCCGCGAGGCCATCCACCCGGCCGACGTGGGCCTGGCCGACGGCCCCCGCCGCCGCACCGCCGGCCTGCGCCGCGAGGAGGTCGCGATGCTCGCCGGCATGTCCGTCGACTACGTGGTGCGCCTCGAGCAGGCCCGCTCCAGCCAGCCCTCGACGCAGCTGCTGGCCGCCCTCGCGCGGGCCCTGCGCCTCACCGACGACGAGCGCACCCACCTCTTCCACCTCGCCGGTCACCGCCCGCCGCCGGCCGAGGGCGTGGCGAGGCTGGCCCGGGCCGGCCTCCTGCGCATGCTGGACCTGCTGGCCGACACCCCCGCGCTGGTCATGTCCGACCTGGGGGAGATCCTGGCCCAGAACCGGGCCGCGCTGCTGCTCTCCGGCGACCTGACCCGCTTCACCGGCCTGCGCCGCTACACCGTCTACCGCTGGTTCACCGATCCCGAGGCCCGGGCCGTCCACCTGGAGGACGACGCGGACCGCCAGTCCCGCCAGCACGTCGCCGACCTGCGCGCCGTGGCCGGCCGCCGGGCGGGCGACGCGGACGTGACCGAGCTCGTGGAGCGGCTGCGGTCCGAGAGCGAGGACTTCCGCGCGCTGTGGGAGGAGCACGCGGTGGCGGTGCGCCGGGCCGACCGCAAGACGCTGGTCAACCCGCGGGTGGGCCCGATCACGCTGGACTGCGAGACGCTGGTGACCCCGGACCTGGGGCAGCAGCTGCTGGTCCTGACCCCGGCGAACGCCGACGCCCGGGAGCGCCTGGAACTGCTGCGAGTCCTCGGCACCGAGACGTTCACGGACGCTTGATCGAAAAGTCGGGCGCTCCGCGCCACGACTTTTCGGATTTATACCCCGTCGGGCGGCATGTCCGGTCGGACCGAGGCTTGTGTACAGACGTACACAACTCGCGTACGTTTGTACACATGACCGAGAAGTCCATGCGCCAGCGCATGCTGGACGGGGAGCTGTACATATCGGACGGGGAGATCGCGCGGGACTACCTGCGCGCGCAGGACCTGACCCACCGCATCAACGCGCTGCCCGCCGCCGAGGGCGCGACCAGGCGCGAGCTGCTCACCGAGCTCCTCGGTGCGCTCGGCGAGGACACCGATCTCCGCACGCCGGTGCGGTTCGACTACGGCTTCCAGACCTTCTTCGGCGCGCGGACCTTCGTCAACTTCGGCCTCGTCTGCCTCGACGTGGCCCGGGTCACGATCGGCGACGACGTGCAGATCGCCTCGAACGTGCAGCTGCTCACCGCCTGGCACCCGGTGGAGCCCGAGGCGCGGCGCGCCAAGTGGGAGGCCGCCTCGCCGATCACCATCGGCGACAACGTCTGGCTCGGCGGCGGGGTCATCGTCTGCCCGGGGGTCACCATCGGCGCGAACACCGTCGTCGGCGCGGGTGCGGTCGTGGTCAAGGACCTGCCCGCCAACGTCGTCGCCGTCGGCAACCCGGCCCGGGTCATCCGCGAGATCTGAGATGTCCGTCCGGCGCCACGACCCCGACCGCAAGGACCGCATCATCGACGCGGCCATCGCGGTCATCGCCGAGCACGGGGTCGCGGGCACGACCCACCGGCTCATCGCCAAGGCGGCCGACGTGCCGCTGGGGTCGCTGACGTACCACTTCACGAGCCTCGAGGACCTGCGCTGCCAGGCGTTCCGGCGCCACGCCGAGCGCATGTCGGTCATCTACGAGGCGCACTTCCGGGCCGTACACACCCGTGAAGCCCTGGTCGAAGCGGTCACCGACCTCATCGAAGGCGACGCCGGCGCGGACGCGTCGGACTGGGCGGTCGCCTATGAGCTGTATCTCGCCGCCCTGCGCGAGCCCGCCCTGCGCGAGGTCACCGAGACCTGGATGCGCGCCAGCCGGGCCGTGCTCGAGCGGTTCGTCGACCCGACCACGGCCCGGGGCATCGACGCCCTGATCGAGGGCCTGGTCATGCACAAAACCCTGTCGACCGGGCCGGTGTCCCGCCAGGACATCCGCGTCATCGTCGACCGAGCGATCGGAAGTTCATGACCCTCTCCGCCCCCGTCACCGCCGACCCCCGCCCCGCCACCCGGGCCACCTACGCCGCGTTCATCTGGTCCGGCGTGGCCATGGCCAGCTGGGCCTCGCGCATCCCGCAGATCCGCGACGCCCTGCACCTCGAGCCGTCGAAGCTCGGCCTCGTCCTGCTCTCGATCGCGGCCGGCTCGATCGTCTCGCTGCTCGCGTCCGGCCACATCGTCGCCCGCTTCGGCTCGCGCAAGACGGTGGCGACGATGGCGCTGCTGCTGATGCTCGCCCTGGCCGGCGCCGCGTCGGGCTACCACTTCGGCGTGGTGCCCGTGGTGCTGAGCCTGCTGCTGTTCGGCTTCGCCAACGGCGCCTGGGACGTCGCCATGAACGTGCAGGGCGCGGTGGTCGAACGCGCGGTGGGCCGTTCGATCATGGCCCGATTCCACGCGGGATTCTCCGTCGGTACCGTCGCCGGCGCCCTCCTCGGCGCGGCCATGGTCGCCACGCACGTACCGGTGACGCTCCACCTGTCCCTGACGGCCCTCGTGGTCGGCGCGAGCACCGTGTACGCCGTGCGCAACTTCATGCCCGACGGCGCCTCCCCGGACGCGCCCACGGAGGGCGGCCTGGCGCACACGCTGCGCTTCTGGCGCGAGCCCCGCACCCTCCTGGTCGGCGTCTTCGTGCTCGCGTTCGCCTTCGCGGAGGGCACCGGCATCGACTGGATCGGCATCGCGGTCATCGACGGCTACCACGCCCCGGCGGCGGTGGGCACCCTGGCGTTCGCGGTGTTCCTGGCCGCGATGACGACCGGCCGCTGGTTCGGCCCGAACCTGCTGGACCGCTTCGGCCGGGTGCCGGTGGTCCGGGCCCTGGCCGTCCTGACCGTCGCGGGCCTGCTGCTGTTCGTCTTCGGCCCGAACACGCCGCTGGCCTTCGTGGGCGCCCTGCTCTGGGGCGTGGGGACGTCGCTCGGGTTCCCGGTGGGGATGAGCGCGGCCTCGGACGACCCGGCCTTCGCGGCGCCGCGGGTGAGCGTGGTGGCGTCGATCGGGTACTGCGCCTTCCTGGGCGGCCCACCCTTGATCGGCTTCCTGGGCGACCACATCACGGTGGTGCGGGCCCTGGCCGCCGTCGCGGTCCTCATGGGGGTCGCGTCCCTCGTCGCGAGCGCCGTCCGCCCCCTGCCGGCGACCACCGAGTAGGCCTGGCGGCGCGCGGGGGTCAGGAGGAGGCGCCCGCGGGGATGACGTGCGTCGCGCCGATGCCGAGGCGGGTCACGACCTCCGTGGCGATCTCCGGGGTCAGGTTGCGCGTGTCCGCCACGTTCCAGCCGTCGCCCGAAGCGTAGGACGCGCCCGACCAGGTCGGGTGCAGCACCGGGATCACCGCGGACATCACCGCGTCGAAGGTCTTGCCGTCCGCGGCGGTGTCGAAGGTCGTGATGGTGACGACCACGCCGTTCAGCGTGCAGGTGCCCTGGTCGCGATAGTCGTAGACGGCGTTGTCGTGCTTGGTCGACTGGGTGTAGCCGGTGCACGCCAGCTTCGTGGCCACCTTGTCCGCGTTCTCGCCGAGGTACGGGGGCTTCGTCAGGGCCGCGATCGCGGTCGGTGCCTGCCAGCCCGCGACGCCCGCCACGGCGGCCAGGGCCACGCCGGCCAGGACGAGCCGGCCACGGCGGGGAGCCGGTGCGGTGGGAGTGGTCGTGCTCGAGGGCTTGTCGACGATCGTGGCCACTGGGCAACCCCGCTTCTGCTCCGCCAGGTAATCGGTACAAAACCAGGCTAGGTGCGAAAAGGGTGCAGATCTGTCCCCCGATGCGCCCGCAAAGGACACGAAAGACCCGGCACTGACGCGAAAGACCCGGCACCCCAACGGGTGCCGGGTCGGCAGCAGACCGAGGCTCAGCCGATCGGGAACCAGGTCGAGGGCTGCTTCGGGTCCGCGAACTGCAGGCCTTCCAGGGTCTTCAGCAGGTCGGACTGGGGGATCGCCGCGCCGCCGTCGGCGTAGATCTCGGCCAGGTACCTGCCGTCGGCGGTCATCCTGAAGCACAGGTTGGCGTTGCCGGAGTTGCAGAAGGCCGCGCCGCCCGGCTTGCGGTGCGTGGAGTCGGTGAACTCGACCGGGTACAGGGCGACGCGCACCGTCGGGCCGTGGCCCGTCGAGGCGTCGACCGGCTCCGTCAGGGACTCGTACGACGGGACCGTCTTGCTCAGGCGGATGCTCGCCGCCATGTACGAGGCGCCGCTCGGAAAGTCGTCGGTGCGCCCGGCGGACACCAGCGTGTATCCGGCCGGCACGAAGGACGCCTTGATGGCCACGGTCGCGGGGGTCGCCGCCGAGGGCGCCAGGCCCGAGGCCAGCTGGAGCAGCTCGGCCTTGTTGTACTCGCCCTGCACCACCGAGCTCGCGACCGCCCACGCGTCGTCGGCGTACTGCCACGCGAGCGCCACGCCCGGCGCCAGGTCGGAGGAGCCGATGTACTTGAGGCTCGGCTTGAACAGGCCCGGCCGGCCCTTGACCGTGACCGCCTCGCCGCCGCTGAAGCGCGAGGGCTGGAAGACGCCGGGCCGGTACACCGTGATGTTCGCGCTGTAGAGCGGGGAGGACGCGACCACGCCGCCGCCGTTGCCGTCGTACAGGTCGGACACCTGCTTGCCGCGCTGCACGTAGAGCTCCTGGTAGCCCGGCGTGATGTGCTCCGGCGCGGTGACCGTGAACTCGCCGGTCTTGTAGCCCTTGAACCCGTAGGTCCACCCGGTGTCCGGATACGACACGGGGGCCGCGACGGGAGTGGGGGCCGGCGACGGGGACGAAAGCGCGGGCACCAGCGCCAGGGCGACGAGCAGGGCGGCCGCTCCGCCGCCGCCCTGGAGCAGGCGGTGGCGGGTGCGGCGCCGCTTGCCCTCGGTCACGAAGTCTTCGATGTCGCGGCGCATCGGGGGCGCCTCGGCCAGGGCGTCGGTGCGCGCCTGCGCCAGCAAGTCCTGCATGTTCTGGGTCATGACGCCCTCTCGATATGTCCGGATCCCGCGATGGTGCCCAGGGGTTCGGCGACGTCGAGCCGCTCACGCAGCTTGGCGAGGCCGCGCGCCGTGTGGGTCTTGACGGTTCCCTCGGGGCACCGCAGCGCCTCGGCGGTCTCCTGCACGGTCCGGCCCTCGAGGTACCGCAGCACCAGCACCGCGCGCTGGTGCACCGGCAGGGTGCGCAGCGCGTCGAGGACCGTGACCCGATCGATGACGTCCGGCGTGCCGTCGCGCACGGCGGGCTCGGGCATCGCGTCGCCCACCGCCTGCTCGCGACGCCACCACGGGCGCCGGACCTCGTCGACCGCCGCCCGCACCACCATCGTGCGGGCGTAGCTCTCCGGCCGGTCGACCTTGTACCAGCGGGCGTACAGCTTCGCCAGGGCCGTGCACACGGCGTCCTCGGCCAGCTGCCAGTCCCCGCAGGTGAGGTACGCCAGCCCGCGCAGCTGATCCATCTGCACGGACACGAACTCCCGGTATGCCACCTCGTCGTCGCGGTTCACCAGTCAGTGCTCCAATCGTCGCGAGGGCTAGACGGACGCAAGGGGCGGCCCCGTTTCAGCTTTCGCCGAAATTCTCGGGGCCGCCCCAAACCTTGCCGGACAGCGCTACATCGATGCCGCCGGGACGAAGGTGTAGCCGGCCGCCTGGATGCCCTCGACGGTCGCCTTCAGGTAGCTGACGTCCACGTACGGGTGGAAGAAGAAGCTCGCCACGCCGTCCTTGACCGCGGTGTTGAGCTGAGCCGACGCGATCAGGTCGGCCGGCAGCATCGCCGGGTGGTTGTTGTACGGCTCCAGCTCGATGTTGCCGAGGTTCTCCGGGTAGGTCAGCACGCCGTAGATGTCACGCACCGTGTACGGGAAGAACTGCCCGATGATCCGCGAGTTGTCCACCGTCGCGCCGCGCAGTGCGCCGGACGGGTACAACCCCCGGTCGTAGCGCGTCGAGAACGTCGCGGCGACCGCGCGGTTGTCCGGGTCGGAGCCGGCGTAGTGCGGGAACTCGAAGATCGTCGGCTTGCCCAGGCCGGCCGCCGCGAACGCCTGGAACGAGGCGTCGATGCGCGACTGCGCCCAGGCCTGCGAGTCCTCCGCCACCGGGCCGTCGTAGATGACGTTGTTCGTGACCGGGTCCACGTGGGCCTGGTAGAACTCGAAGTCGTCCGCGCTCACCCCGTTGTACGGGTTGTCCTGGGCCGCGTACTGGTGCGTGTACCCGTGCATCAGCAGCGTGCCCCCGTGCGCCTGCATGTTCTTCAGCGCCGCGACCACCTGCGGCCGGTCCGCGAGGGTGTAGCTCTCGGGCACGCCGTTGTTGAACGCGCCCTTGGCGTCCACGTAGCGCGGGTACACCGCGACCGTGAACGGGACGTTCTTGCTGGACAGGTAGGTCGTGATCGCGTTGAGCTCGGCCGGGTCCGCGTCCGGGCCGACGTCCTCGATGCGCACCAGCGCCCGGTGCCGCTCGACCGTGGAGCTGGACAGGGTCTGCTCGAGCAGCGCGGCGAAGGCGACGTACCGGTCGTTGGTGGCCATGTACGCGTACGGGATCTCGCCAAGGTAGGTGAAGTTGCCGGCCCGCACGCCCCAGTCGAACGCCGAGCCGTCGGTGTCGCGCACCGCGGTGCCGATCGGCGTGGCCTTGGTGGGGTCGTAGATCGTCGTGCCCATGATGCCCGCCAGGTTCTGCGGGTCGCGGGTGAACGTCCTGCCCTCGTAGTTGACCTTCGACACCGCCGAGACGTCGAACTGCGTCCAGGTGAAGCCGCGGTCGGCGGCGAAGTTCGGGTCACGCGCGGTCAGCTGCCAGATGTTGTCGTACACCCAGATGACCGGCTTGCTCGTGGCCGTCACGTCGTCGAGGAAGGCGGCCGGGATCGGCTCGTCGTAGGTCGAGCCCATGTAGATGACGGCCTGGTACGCGTCGAGCTCGCCGGCCGAGTAGTCCACGACGGGCTGGGCCGTCCAGTCGCCGAAGTGCGAGGCCAGCTGCGCGGTCGCGATGGCGTACTGCTCGCCGAGGAAGCCGTAGGGGCCCGTGGTGTCGTAGAGCACCAGGGTCTTGCCGCTCGCACCCGGGATGCCGGCGCCGTCGCGCGCGTTGACCAGCGGCGCGGCCGGGGTCGTCACGAGCGTCGCGGGGGAGGCGGCGGAGACGTTGCCGGCCGCGTCGAGGGCCTCGACGGTGAACGAGTAGGAGGTCTTCGCGGCCAGGCCGGTGATCGTCGCGTTCGTCGCCGTGACGGTCTGCACGGCGGGGCCGCCGGTGATGCGGTACGACACCACGCCCCGGTCGTCGGTGGACGCCGCCCACGACAGCGCCACGCTGGTCGAGGTGAGCTCGCCCACCACCGGCGCGCCGGGGGTGCTCGGCGGCGTCACGTCCGGCGGGGGCGGCGGGGTCAGGGTGGTGAACGCGGCGGCGGCACTGGCCGGCGAGACGTTGCCGGCGGCGTCGACGGCCTTCACCGTGATCGAGTGCGCGGTCGTGGGCGTGAGGCCCGACAGCGTCGTGGTGGTCGCGGGCGGGTTACCGGTCAGCGTGGCGATCGGCGCCGTGGCCGCCCCGTCGAAGAGCTGATATCCCGTGACGCCGGTGTCGTCCGTGGAGGCCGCCCAGCTCACGGTCGCGGCCGTCGTGGTCACGTCGGTCACGCTGGGCGCGCCCGGGGCCGTCGGGGCGGTGCGGTCGGTGACGCCGGTCGTGAACGACCACACGTACTGGTCGCTCAGCACCCCGGAGCTGCCCTTCACCTTCACCGTGATCGTGTACCGCGTCGAGTCGGCGAGCGCCGTGCGCGGGACGAGCGTGAAGGTGTGCGTCGGGGCGTCGTACGTGTAGTAGGACGCCACGGCCGCGCCGCCGGCGGTCTTGACGAACGAGTACCGCAACGAGGCCGGGTCGGTCGCGTCGTTGAACGTCACGGTCGGCTTGACGGAGGTCACGACCCCCGTGCTGCCGCCCTTCGGGGTGACCGCCGCGATGCCCGGGGCCGCGGCGTGTGCCACCGTCCCGAGTCCGCCCGCGGCGAGGGTGCCGACGACCGCCGACCCCACCAGCTTCACCGAAATCCGCACGGTTCGCCTTTCTGGCTTGATGGAAGGGCCCCGGCTCCGAGGTGTCGAGCCGGGGCCCCGAGGGGGTGCTTCGTCAGCTGGCGCAGTAGAGGGTGGGGGTGAAGCTCGCCGAGCCGCTGCCGGCCCGGCTGATCGTGAAGACCCAGCTCTTGCCGGACTCGTCGGTCTCGTCGCGCTTCGAGCCGGACTGCGAGAGGCTGCCCGAGTTGATCGCGATGGAGCCGCCGAGGACCACGCCGCTCGTGCAGGAGAAGGTGTACGTCCGCGAGCCCGTCGAGGTGATCGTGGTGGCCGAGGCCGCGGTGACCTTCGTGTAGCCGGCGCCGGCCGGGCCCTGGGCGCCCGTCGCACCGGTGGCGCCCGCGGCACCCGCGGGGCCCGTCGAGCCCTTGATGCTGCCGATCGAGGCCCACGTGGTCGCGTCGGTCTTCTTGTACATCGAGAAGTCCGTCGTGTTCAGGTACACGTCGCCGACCGAGCCGAGGGCCGCGGCCGGGGCGCCCGCACCCGTGAGGATCGAGTTGCCGTTGGCGCCGTCCTTGCCCGCGACGCCGTCCTTGCCGACGGCACCGTCCTTGCCCGCCGCGCCGTCCTTGCCCTGCTCGCCCTGGGCACCCGCGGCACCGGTCGCGCCCGTCGCGCCCGTCAGCGAGTCGAGCCACTCCGTCTCGCTTCCGGTGTACCCGTTGTCGCGCGCGGTCTGGTAGACGTCCTTGCCGTCGGTGCCGTGGCCGATGAGCGACTGCAGCCACTCCTCGATGGTGCCGATGCTCGGGTCCGCCGACTTGGCGATGTCGTACGCGCTGGCGCCGGGCATGCCCGGGATGCCCTGGGCCCCGGTGGCACCGGTCTCGCCCTTCTCGCCCTGGGCGCCGGTCGCGCCGGCGTCTCCGGTGTCGCCCTTCTCGCCCTTCTCACCCTGCGGGCCGGGGGCGCCGTCCTTGCCGTTGACGCCGGGGATGCCCTGGATGCCCTGCTCGCCCTGGGCGCCGGTCTCGCCCTTCTCACCCTGAGCGCCCTGGGCCCCGGTGGCGCCGGTGTCGCCCTTCTCGCCCTGAGCGCCGGTGGCACCGGCCGCGCCGGTGTCGCCCTTTTCGCCCTGAGCGCCCTGGGCCCCGGTGGCGCCGGTGTCGCCCTTCTCGCCCTGAGCTCCGGCCGCTCCGGCCGCGCCGGTGTCGCCCTTCTCGCCCTGCGCACCCTGAGCGCCGGTGGCCCCGGTGTCGCCCTTGGCCCCGGTCGCGCCGGTCGCGCCCTGGGCGCCGGTGGCACCCGTGGCGCCAGTCGCGCCCTTGGCCCCGGTCGCACCGGTGGCACCCGTGGCGCCCGTCGCGCCGGTGGCACCCGTCGCGCCCTTGGCTCCGGGCGGGCCGACGGGGCCGGCCGGGCCCTGGGCGCCCATGGAACCCGTCGCGCCGGTCGCGCCCGTGGCGCCCTTCTGGCCCTGGTTGTTCCACTGGATCTGCTTCTCGCCGCTCTTGCAGCGCTGGCCGCCCTGGTAGTCGATGACCCGCAGCGCGCCGCTGCTGGAGTTGCGGCAGCCGGTGATCACGCCGGTGCCGGAGTCCGGCACCGCGCCGTACGCGGTGGCGCCGACGCCGACGAGCACAGCCGCGGCGGTCGCGCCGATGGCGGCGATCTTCTGCTTCTTGGACTGGAACACGAGCTCTCCCGAATCTCAGTGGCGGTACTGGTGCTACTTGCCGATGACGACGACGCGTTCGGACGGCTTGAGCTGCGGCGGCGCGGGCGGCGCCGGCATCTCGCCGTCCTTCGCGGGCCGGCTCTCCGCCGTCGGCGCGTGCTGGGCGGAGTCCCGGTCGGCCGCGATGCCGAACCCGATGCCGAGGGCGAGCGCGCCGGCCGAGACCGCTGCGGCGATGCCGATGACGACCTTCTTGAGCACGACGGTTCCTCCTGGGCGTGCGGGCACGGCGCAGCGACCGCGGGGCACGCGGCTTGCGCTGTGAGCGGATGCGTCGGAGATTCGAGCGTCAGGACACGCCGGATCCCCATGGAACACACACAGTTGTCCGGGGCCGGTTTCGCCACTGGCTCCCCGCCGGGCCGATTCGGCGACCAAGAATGGTGCGCCCGGCGGATCGTTGCCTTCCCGTCAGCCCGTCGCCGGGCTGGTCCACTTAAGGTAGCGGGCCGGGTGCAGGAGCGTTGTCGTCAGCGCGGGACGGTCTGTGCCGCCGACCGGATGACAAGCGGGCTCACGGCAGTGGCGTTGAGCGCCGCCGCCGTGAGCCTTATCGGACGGTCTCGATGAGCTGGGTGAGCTCGCGCATGAGCCGCTCGGCCCGGGCGGCGCCGAACGCGGCCTCGACCGCGCGGTGGTGGGCCGTGGCCGTGTGGTCGAGGCGGTCGAGCAGCGTGGTGCCGGCCTCGGAGAGGTACACCGCGACCCGCCGGCGGTCGCTCGGGTCCTGGCGGCGGTAGACCAGCGCGCCGTCCACGAGCCGGTCGACGGCCTTGGTCAGCGTCGGGTGCGGCATGAGCGCGGCCTCGGCGAGGTCGCCCATCGAGTGCCCGCGCCCGTCGGAGAGCGCCTGCAGGATGCGCCACTGCTCGACGGAGACGCCCTCCTCCGAAAGCGCCGCCGCGAGGCCGCGGTTGATCGCGCGCTCGGCCTCGCTCAGCACGTATCCGAGGTGGGACCGCAGCCCGACCGCATCCACCATGGTCACCCTTCCGCCCGCCCGCCATTGGAAAGATACTCGGCGCGTGGACGAGGTCCGGGTCATCTCCGATCCGCTCGAGGCGCGGCTGCTCCCGCCCGAGCCGGGCGGCGCCGTGCGCGTGGCGCTGGCCGTGCCCACGTCGGGCACGCTGGGCATGATGGCCCCGGCGGTGCTGAACTGCGCCCGGCTCGCCGTGGCCGAGCTCAACACGACCGGCGGTCTTCTGGGCCGTCCGATGGAGTTGGTACTGCTCGATGCCGGCCGACCCCCCGCCGCGGTGGCCGAGGACCTGGCCGACCTGGCCCGCTCGGGCGCGATCGCGGCGGTCGTCGGCACCCACGCCAGCGACGTGCGCGTGGCCGCCGTGAGCGCCCTGCGCGGCCGGGTCCCGTACGTCTTCACGCCCCCGTACGAGGGCGGCGAACGCTCCCCGGGCGTGTACCTGCTCGGCGAGACCCCCGCGAGCCAGGTGCGCCCGGCGATGGACTGGCTGGTCCGGCACCGCCGCGCCCGCCGCTGGGCCCTGATCGGCAACGACTACGTGTGGCCGCGGATGCTCCACCACGCGGCGTTCGCCTACCTGCGGGCGGCCCAGGCCCGGGTCGTGGCCGCGCGGTACGTGCCGTTCGGGGCGCTGGACCCGGAAGCGCTGCTGGACCTGATCGCCCGCCGCCGCGCCGACGCCGTCCTGCTGACGCTGGTGGGCAGCGACCTGGCCGCCTTCATCCGCGCGTACGCCGGCTCCGCACTGCGCGCCCCGCGACTGTGCGCGGCGCTGGAGGAGAACGGGCTGCTGGCGACGGGCGGGGACGACACGGGGGAGCTGTACGCGACGATGGGCTACTTCGGCGCCGTGGCCACGGACGCGGGCCTGGCCTTCGTCGAGCGCTACACGCACCGGTACGGCTGGCAGGCCCCGGTCCTCAACGGCCACGCGGAGGCCTGCTACGACGGCGTACGCCTGCTCGCAGCCCTGGCGTCGAGGGCCGGCGGCCTGCACCCGGCGGCCATGGACGCCGTGGCCGACGGCACGACGATCACCGGCGGCCGCGGGCGGCTGACCGTTCGCGGCCGGCACGTGGACCCGCCCGTGTACCTGGCCCGCGCGGACGGGCTCGACTTCGACGTCCTCGGCGCGTTCGGCGGCTGACGGCGACGGCGGGCTCGACTTCGACGTCCTCGGCGGCTGACGGCGACGGCGGGATCGACGCCGCCGAGGCGTCCGAGAGTGTTCACGCGCGGTTGCGGCGGATCGCGGCAGGGCCGTCGCCGAGCGCGTAAGAATGGGCCTATGAAGCTGGGTCTGCACTACTGGAACTTCTCCAACCCCGCCGAGCCCGTGGCCATCGCGCCCACGCTGCGCGAGACGGCGCTCGTCGCCGAGCAGGCGGGGGTCGCCTCCTTCACGGTCATGGATCACTACTTCCAGATGGATCAGTACGCGCCGGCCGAGGAGCCGATGCTCGAGGGCTACACGACCCTCGGGTACGTCGCGGCGCTGACCCAGAAGATGACGCTGGGCCTGCTCGTGACCGGCGTGATGTACCGCCACCCGGGCCTCCTCGCGAAGATCGTCACCACGCTGGACGTGCTCTCCGGCGGCCGCGCGCGGCTCGGCATCGGCGCCTCCTGGTACGAGCGGGAGCAGCGGGGCCTGGGCGTGCCGGTGGTACCGATGGCCGAGCGCTTCGAGCGCCTGGAGGAGACGCTGCAGATCTGCCTGCGGATGTGGAGCGGCGAGGGCGGCACGTTCGACGGCACCCACTACCGGCTGACGGAGATCCTGAACTCCCCGGCCGCGATCAGCACCCCGCACCCGATGATCATGATCGGCGGCGGCGGCGAGAAGAAGACGCTGCGCCTCGTGGCCAAGTACGCCGACGCCTGCAACCTCTTCGGCACCTCGGCCGAGGACGTGGCCCACAAGCTCGACGTGCTGCGCGAGCACTGCGCCGCCGAGGGCCGCGACTACGACTCGATCGTGAAGACCGCCCTGGTGACGCGCCCGGCCCTGACCGACCCGGACGCCTGGCTCAAGGACGTCGAGTCCTTCAAGGCGCTGGGCATCACCGAGGTCATGACCATGCCCGACCGCAACCCGGTCGAGTTCGCCAACGGCCTGGCCGAGAAGATCCTGCCCCGCCTGGCGTCCATCTGACGGCAGCGTGCTGGTGACGCCCGCTCCGGGGTTGCGTCACCAGCACGCCGGCTCGACGACGGCCGATACGTCGCGCACGTGTGGCGTCCGTCTAACGGTCAACCGATGTCGCCGAAAAGTCCGAAATACGGGCAAAGGGGGTATCTGTCCGCCTCTCGACGCGTTGGACTTGAACGATGAGAGTTCTGGTTACCGGCGGGGCGGGGTTCATCGGCGGGAATCTGTGCCGTGAGCTGGCCGTGCACCCAAGAGTCTCCGAGGTCGTCGCGTTCGATGATCTCAGCACGGGCAGCGAGCGCAATCTCGACGGCGTCGACGCGCGGCTGGTCGTGGGCAGCATCCTCGACCGGCCCGCGATCGACGCGGCCGTGGGCGAGGCCGACGTCGTCGTGCACCTCGCGGCGCGGCCCAGCGTGCCGCGCTCGGTCGCCGATCCGATGCGCAGCCACCTGGTCAACGCCAACGGGACCATGCACGTGCTCGAGGCGTGCCGGCTCGGCGGCACCCCGATCATCGCGGCGTCCTCGTCCTCGGTGTACGGGCCGACCCGCACGCTGCCCAAGCACGAGGAGCTGCCGACCCGGCCGCAGAGCCCGTACGCGGCGAGCAAGCTGGCCGCCGAGTCCGCGATCCTCGCCTACGGGGCCACCTACGGGCTGCCGGTGCTCGCGCTGCGGTTCTTCAACGTGTACGGGCCGCTGCAGTCGGTCGGGCACGCGTACGCCGCCGTCATCCCCACCTTCACCGACGCCGCCCTGCGCGGACAGCCCGTCCACGTGCACGGCGACGGGCGGCAGACGCGGGACTTCACCTTCGTGGGCTCGGTCGCCCGCCTGCTCACCGACGCCGCCGTGCGCCGGGTCACCAGCCCGACGCCGGTGAACCTCGCCTTCGGCACGCGGACCTCGCTGCTGGAGCTCGTCGACAAGATTCGCGTCCTCGTCGACCGGCCGGTCGAGGTGGTCTTCGACCCGGGCCGCCCCGGCGACGTGCGCGACTCCCAGGCCGACTCGACCCGGTTGCAGGAGCTGTTCCCCGGGCACGGCCCGGTGCCGCTGGACGAGGGCCTGGCCGAGACGGTCAGCTGGTACGCGCGGCAGTTTCAAGGTCAGGCAACGCCGGCGCCGCAATAGCCGGCAGCGCGGGCACCACGCACAGGTCGGCCATCGCGCCGACGAGCGCGGCCCCGTCCCCGTGCAGGGCCCGGGCCAGCGGAGGGTCGAGCGGCGGGACCTGGACGTGCGAGATGAGCGGGTGCAGCGGCCGCACGTCGGCCTCGCCCGGGGCGAACAGCTCCTCGTGCAGCTTCTCGCCCGGGCGCAGGCCGGTGAAGACGATCTCGACGGGCGCGTCACCGATGAGCTGGCGCGCCAGGTCGGCGATGCGCACCGGCGAGCCCATGTCGAGCACCAGCGCCTCCCCGCCCGAGCCGATGGCCGCGGCCTGGATGACCAGCTCGACGGCCTCGGGGATGGTCATGAAGTACCGCGTCACGTCCGGGCTCGTGACCGTGACCGGGCCGCCCTCGGCGATCTGTGAGCGGAACGCGGTCACCACCGAGCCCCGGCTGCCCAGCACGTTGCCGAAGCGCACGTTGAGGAAGCCGTGGTGCGCGGTCAGCCGCTCGGTGATCCGCTTCGAGTAGCCCAGCACGCTGGCCGGGGCGGCCGCCTTGTCGGTGGAGATGTTGACCAGCCGCCGCACGCCGGTGGCCGCGGCCGCCTCCAGCACGTTCAGCGTGCCCAGCACGTTGGTCTGCAGTGCCTCGGCGGGGTGACGCTCGAGCAGCGTGAGGTGCTTGAGCGCGGCCGCGTGGAAGACCACCTCGGGCCGGCGGTCCTCGAAGACGCGCCGGATGGTGGCCGCGTCGCGCAGGTCGGCCAGGATCAGCGACGGGTCGTCGAGCAGGGCCCGGCCGTGGATGGAGAGCTGGACCGCGTGCAGGGCGGACTCGTCGCGGTCGAGCATCATGAGCTCGGCCGGCGCGAACCGGTGCAGCTGGCGGCACAGCTCGGAGCCGATCGAGCCGCCGGCGCCGGTGACGAGCACCCGGCGGCCGGTCAGGTAGTCGCCGATCGCGGCGAGGTCGGTCTCGATCTGCCGCCGGCCGAGCAGGTCGGCCAGCTGGACGTCGCGCACCTGGTCCAGGTCGAGCGAGGCGTCGAGCGAGGGCAGCACCTTCACGAAATATCCCGAAATTTTGGACAGATCCATCCGCAGGGCACGCAGCAGCGAGCCGTCCTCGTTGCGCACGGCGAAGATCACGCCCGCGGCTCCGGTCGCGGCGAGCGCCGTGCGCAGGGCGCCGCGGCCGCCGAGCACGGGGATGCCGGAGATGCGCAGCCGGTGCTTGTGCGGGTCGTCGTCCAGGAAGCCCACCGGGCGGTAGCGGCAGTGCGGGTCCCGCGACATCGCCCGCAGCAGCCGGTGCCCGGCCGCGCCCGCGCCGTAGATGAGCACCGCAACGCCCTCGGACGCCCGCGACGGGCGCCGGGCCAGCCGGGTCCAGCGGATCGCGACCATGGCGGTCAGGGCCGCCGCGCCGCCGAGCAGCGGAATCACCCGCGAGACGGGCGCGAGGGCGGTCAGCAGGCCGCCGGCGATCACCACGGTGGCGACGAGCGCCCGCAGCTCGCTCATCGAGGCGCGCTCGTACCGCCGCCGGTAGAGCTGGATCGGCCACGCCGCCAGCGAGTGCAGGGCGGCCGCCAGCAGGATCGTTCCCGCCGCGACATGCAGGGGCGGGTGCGTCAGGGCCGCGGCGAGGGCGAGCCCTCCGGTCCAGGCGTACAGGTCGGCCGGCCAGTCCCCGGGCCCCGCGGGTCGGTGATCGTCCACGCGACGATTCTTCATGAATAACCGTCCCATTTCGGCGTAAAAGCCCGTATCGCTCCCGAACCCCCGGTCGAGATGTCACGCTGTGTTGAGCTAACGGCTACGGGAGGTCATGGCGTATGGAGCTGCGCGACTACGTCAGCGCGGTCCGCAAACGCTGGTGGCTGGTGGCCACGACGGCGTGCCTCGCGCTGGTCGCCGCGGTGGTGGTGACCGCCCAGACGGCGCCGACCTACGCCGCGAGCGTCACCTTCTTCGTGAGCACCCCGAGCAGCGGGGTCACCGACGCCTACCAGGGCGGCCTGTTCTCGCAGCAGCGCGCCCGCTCCTACGTGAACCTCGTCGGCAGCGACCGGCTCGCGACGGCGGTCGCCGCCGACCCGAGCGTCGGCCTCGACGCCGCCGGGGTGCGCCGGCGGATCAGCGCGCGCACGGTACCGGACACGGTGCTACTGGAGGTCACCGTCGTGGACACCGACAGCGCGCGGGCCCTGCGGGTCACCGACGCGGTCGCGACGAAGTTCGCCGCGCTCGTGGCGACGCTGGAGACCCCGCCCGGCGGCACCAACCCGACCGTGCGCGTCGACGTGGTCACCGGGCCCTCGGTCAGTACCGACCCAATCAGCCCCCAACCGGCCCGCAACTTCGCGATCGCGCTCCTGCTCGGCCTGGTCGCGGGCGCCGCCGCCGCGGTGCTGCGGGAGTTGCTGGACAACAGCATCCGCTCGGTCGCGGCGCTGCGGCAGGCCACGAAGAAGGCGATTCTGGCCGCGGTACCGCACGATGCCCACGCCGTCGAGTCGCCCCTGCTCGTCGAGGACGCCGCGTGGTCCCCGCGCGGGGAGGCGATGCGGCACCTGCGCACCAACCTGCAGTTCGTCGACCCGGACCGGCGGGCCCGCTGCGTCGTGGTGACCAGCGCGCTGCCGGACGAGGGAAAGTCCACGATCGCGTGCAACCTGGCGATCGTGCTCGCCGAGGCGGGGCACCGGGTGCTGCTCGTGGACGCGGACGTACGCCGCCCGAAGCTCGCCGAATATCTCGACCTGGAGGGCGCGGTCGGCCTGACCAATGTCCTCGTCGGGCAGGTCGACGTCGACACGGCGGTGCAGCGCTGGGGCGAGCAGGAGCTCTACGTGCTGCCCAGCGGCACGATCCCGCCCAACCCGAGCGAGCTGCTCGGCTCCCAGCAGATGACGCGGCTGCTGGCCGAGGTCAGCGAGGACTTCGAGTACGTCGTGGTGGACACCTCGCCGCTGCTCGTCGTCACCGACGCGGCCGTGGTCGCCAGCCGGGCCGACGGGGCGGTGCTGGTCACGCGGGCCGGGCGGACCACGGTCACCCAGGCCCAGGCGGCCGTCGAGGCGATCGAGGCGGTCTCGGCGCGGCTGTTCGGCTGCGTGCTCAACGGGGCCAAGGGCGGCAACGGGGACGGCTACACCTACGCGTACTACGGCCCCCACGAGGGCGCCCACCGCCCCCAGCGCGCCCTGCCCGCGGCCCCGGCGAAGCCGGTCGACGAGGAGCCCCAGCCGGTCAAGGCCGGAACGCGGGGAGCCTGAGGATGCCCTCGATCGTCGCGGCGCACTCGCGGAAGCCCTCGATCGGGCCGCCGAAGGGATCCTCGAGATCGTCGTCGGCAGGGGTGCCGGGCTGCAGGCGCCCGCGGACCGCGGAGATGTCCCGCAGCGACACCGGCCCGGGCGGCAGCGCCGCGACGTACCGCGCGTACTGCCGCAGCGTGAACGTCCGGCCCGCGGTGGCCGGGGCCATGGTCACGCAGTGCGCGCGCTCGGCCCGCGTCGCGGTCAGCACCAGCGGCGCGGTCAGCAGCAGGGACGACACGACGCGGCGGCTGACGAAGGCCGACGGGTCCGCGCCGTGCTCGCGCAGGACGGTCTCGGCGTGCTCGGGCATCTCGAGGCCCGGCACGGCGTGGGTTCCGGCGCTCGCGGCGTCCAGACCGAGCGCGCGGGCCAGCCGCTCGGCCATCGCGGACCGGCACCGGTTGGCCCGGCAGACGAACAGCATCAGGGCCGACTCCAGCGGGGGTATGTGGTGAACACGCGGATCTTCCTGTCGGCGCCCGACGTCTCGGGTGTCGAGGAGCGCTACCTGGTCAACGCGCTGAGGTCCGGGTGGGTCGCGCCCGTCGGCCCGGATCTCGACGCTTTCGAGGCCGAGGTCGCCCGCCGGTGCGGCACCGCGCACGCCGTCGGGGTCAGCTCCGGCACCGCGGCCCTGCACCTGGCCCTGCTCGCGATCGGCGTCGGGCGGGGCGACGCGGTGATCGTGCCGACGCTCACGTTCGCGGCCACGGCCAACGCGGTCGTCTACACCGGCGCCGAGCCGGTCTTCGTGGACAGCCTGCCGGGCGACGGCAACCTCGACCCGGATCTCACCGCGGCCACCGTCGCCGAGCTGCGGCGCGAGGGCCGGATCGTGAGCGCGATCGTGCCGGTGGACCTGTTCGGCTCGGTCGCCGAGTACGCGTCGCTGACCGACCTCGGGGTGCCCGTGATCGAGGACGCCGCGGAGGCGCTCGGGGCGAGCCGGGACGGGCGGCCGGCGGGCTCCTTCGGCCGGGCGGCCGCGCTGTCGTTCAACGGCAACAAGATCATCACGAGCTCGGGCGGCGGCATGGTCGTCACCGACGACAAGGACCTCGCGGCCCGCTGCCGGCACCTGGCCACCCAGGCCCGGGAACCCGTCGCGCACTACGAGCACCGCGACATCGGCTACAACTACCGCCTGTCGAACCTGCTCGCCGCGCTCGGCCGGGCCCAGCTGTCCCGCCTGGACGAGATGATCGGGCGGCGAAGGGCGCTGCGGGAGCGGTACGCCAAAATCTTCGCGGCAACGGACGGCACCCGGCTGCTGGGTGAGGGCGACACTGGTCATTCCTCGGACGCGAACTGCTGGCTCACCACGCTGATCGTCGAACCCGAGCGGGCCGGCTGGGCCGCCGCCGACCTCGGCGCATGGCTGGCCGCCCGCGACATCGAGACGCGGCCGGTGTGGAAGCCGATGCACGCCCAGCCGGTGTTCCGCGGCCACCGGGCCGCCGTCACCGGCGTCGCCGACCGGCTCTTCGCCACCGGCCTCAACCTGCCCAGCGGCTCCGGGATGCGCGACGACGCCCAGCGGCGGGTCTTCGACGCGATCGGCGACTTCCTGGACGCGCGATGAGGCGCCCGCTCGACCTGCTCGCCGCCTCGGCCGCCGCGCTCGTGCTGGCCCCGGTCATCGTGGCCACCGCGGTCTTCGTCCGCGCCACGCTGGGCGGGCCGGTGCTGTTCCGCCAGGAGCGGGCCGGGCGCCACGGCGAGCCGTTCACGCTGGTCAAGTTCCGCTCGATGCGGGAGGGGCCGGGCTCGGACGCCGAGCGGCTCACGGCGGCCGGGCGGTTCCTGCGCGCGTCCAGCCTCGACGAGCTGCCGGCCCTGTGGAACGTGCTGCGCGGGGACATGAGCCTGATCGGGCCGCGGCCGCTGCCGGTGGCGTACCTCGAGCGTTACTCCGCCGAGCAGCGCCGCCGTCACGACGTGCGCCCCGGGATCACCGGCCTGGCCCAGGTGCGCGGGCGCAACGCGCTGAGCTGGGAGCAGAAGTTCGCCTACGACCTCGAATACGTGCGCAACCAGTCGCTCGGGCTGGACCTGCGCATCCTCGCCGAGACCGTGCGCACGGTGCTGCGCCGTGACGGCATTACCGCGCAGGGGGCGGCCACCGCCCACGAGTTCGAAGGTCTACCGCGATGAAGAACGGTCTGGTCATCGTCGGCTGCGGCGGGCACGGGCGGGAGCTGCTCATGATCGCCCGGGCGGCCGGGATGCCGGTGCGCGGATTCGTCGACGACGGGCCGAGCCAGCGCAACCTCGACCGCATCGCCGCGCTCGGGGTGCCGTTCCTGGGCCCGAGCTCCCGGCTGAGCGACGAGCGGCCCTCGATCGGCTACGTCATCGGCATCGGCGACCCGCGCATCCGCGCGCGCATCGACGACGACCTGCGCCTGCACGGGCTGGCCGCGGCGACCCTGGTGCACCCGGCGGCGACGATCGGCGCCGACGCGGTGCTCGGCGAGGGGTTCGTGGCGTTCCCGGGCGCCCGGGTCACCACCAGCGTCACCATCGGCCGCCACGTGCACCTCAACCAGAACTGCACCGTCGGGCACGACTCGGTGCTGGAGGACTTCGTCCAGGTCAACCCGCTCGCGGCGATCTCCGGCGACTGCCACATCGGCCCGGGGGTGCTCATCGGCACCACCGCGTGCGTGCTGCAGGGGCTGCGGGTGGGCGCGGACGCGACCGTCGGCGCCGGGGCCTGCGTGACCCGGGACGTCGGCGCGAAGACGACCGTCAAGGGGGTACCCGCGAAATGAAGGTGGCTCTGGTCCTCAAGACGGACGAGGGCGGGCGCTGGACCCTGCCGCACGTCGACGAGCTGCGCGAGCGCGGCCACGAGGTGGTCGCGGTGCTGCCCCCGGGGCACGAGGGGCGGCTGCGCAAGGCGCTGCACGACCGGGGCGTCGACGTGGTGCAGTCCGCGTTCGACTTCCGCTTCCGCCCGTCGCCCGCCACCCTGACCGGCCTGCTCGGGCTGCGCCGGCAGCTGCGCGGGATCGACCCGGACGTGCTGCACTACCACCTGTACGCCTCCGCGCTGGCCTGCCGCCTGGCCGCCCTCGGCCTCGACGTGGCCAAGGTGCACATGGTCCCCGGCCCGCTGTTCCTGGAGTCGCCGCTGATCCGGTCGGTGGAGCGCTTCCTGTGCCGGCTCGACGACGTGGTCATCGGCGGCAGCGAGCACATCGCCCGCCTGTACCGCGAGATCGGCCTGGCCGACGAGCGCACCCCGGCGATCCCGTACGGCGTCGACACCGACGATTTCACCCCGCCCTCGCCCGCCTACCGGGCCGCGTCCCGCGAGGCCCTCGGCGCCGGCGACGACACGTTCGTGGTGGGCATGGTCGCCTACGTCTACGCCCCGAAGCGCCTGATCCGCCCCGGCCGCGGCGTGAAGGGCCACGACGTGCTCCTGACCGCCTGGAAGGCGTTCGTGCGGGACCGCCCGGACGCGCGCCTGGTGCTGCTCGGCGGCGGCTTCGACGCGGCCGGCGCGGCGCACAAGCGCGAGCTGCTGGCCCGCTTCGACGTCGCGGGCGACCCGAGCATCGACTGGCACGAGTCCGTCCTCGACGTGCGCGACTGCTATGCGGCCGCGGACCTCAGCGTGAGCCCGTCGCTGTCGGAGAACCACGGCGCCGCGGTCGAGGCCGCGGCCATGGGCGTGCCGAGCATCGTCTCCGACGCCGGCGCGCTGCCGGAGACCGTCGATCCGGCGTCGGGCTGGGTGGTGCCCCGCGACGACCCCCAGGCGCTGCTGGGGGCGCTGCGGGAGGCGTATGCCGACTTCCGCGCCGGCACCCTGGCCCGCCGCGGCGAGCTCGCCCGGGAGCGGGCCGAGCGCCTGTTCGCCCAGCGCCCCGCCGCCCGCGCGGTCGCGGACGTCCTGGAGAACGCCGCGCGATGACGACGACCAGGCACCGCACCAGCCCCGTCAAACGGCCGTCCTTCACGGGCAACCTGGCCTGGAGCGTGGCCGGCAACGGCGGCTACGCGCTGTGCCAGTGGCTCGTGCTCGTGGTGGTCGCCCGGCTGGGCACGCCCGCGATGGTCGGCGACTACGCGCTGGGGCTCGCGATCGGGGCGCCGGTCGTGCTGCTGGCCAACCTGTCGCTGCGCACGGTCCTGGTGACCGACCCGAACGGCGAGCACCCGTTCCGCCGCTACCTGAGCGTCCGGCTGGTCGGCATGGGCGCGGCCATGGGCGTGATCGCGGCGATCGTGATCACCTTCGGCCTGCCCCCGGCCGTCGTACTCCTGGTGGGTGCGGCCAAGGCCTTCGACGGCATCGGCGACATCTACCTGGGCCTGCTCCAGCGCCACCACGACCAGCGCAGCATCGCGGCCGCCCAGCTCGTCAACGGCGGCCTGACCGTCGCGCTGGTCGCCGCCCTGCTCTGGGGCACCAGCAGCGTCGCGTGGGCCGCCGCCGGCTCCGCGGCCGCGTCCGCGCTGACCTGGCTCATGTGCTGCGCGCCGTTCGCGGGCCGCTTCCACAACCGCCCCGACCCGCGCGCCAAGCAGCACACCCACCGCGCCGCGGGCGGGGTCGCCGAGCTGCTGTGGACCGCGCTGCCGCTGGGCCTGGCCTCCGGGCTCTCCTCGCTGACCGTGAACGTGCCGCGGTACGCCCTCGAGCACCGCCTCGGCGCCACCGCGCTCGGCGTGTTCGCCGCGGCCGGGTACCTCGTGCTCACCGGCAACGTGTTCTTCTCCGCGATCGCACAGACCCTGCTGCCCCGCCTGACCGAGCTGCGCGTCAACGGCACCCCGGCCGGCTTCCGCAGCCTGCTGTGGCAATCGCTGCTCGGCGTCGCGGTGGCCGGCGGGCTGGGCGTGTGGGCGGCGTGGCTCTTCGGCTCCGAGCTCCTGCGGCGGCTGTACGGCGAGGAGTACGCCGGTCAGGGCCGGGTGCTCACGGTGCTGACCCTGGCCACCGTGGTCGGCGGCGTCTGCTTCGTGCTCGACGCCGGCCTCTCCGCCGCCCGCCGCTTCACCGGCCAGCTCGCCGTGAACGCGGCCGTGCTCCTCGCCGCCGGGCTGGCCGCGCTGCTGCTGGTGCCCCGCTACGGGGTGCTCGGGGCGGCGTGGGCCACCGCGGCCGCCGCGATCGTGCACTGCGCGCTGAAGTGGGAGGTGCTGCGGCGTGTCCTTTGACCTCGCGGCGCAGCCCTGGTGGTCGGCCGGCCTCGCCGCCCTGGCCGTGCCGGTGCTGCTGTTCGCGGGGGGCCGGCGGGACATGCTGGCCTACCTCGCCGCGTACTTCCTGCTCTTCGGCTTCGGCCCGGTGCTGAGCTACCTGCTCGGCGGCACCATCTACTTCGGCACGAACACGCTGCTCATCGGCCGGGCCGCGCTCGGGCTCCTGCTCGCCTTCGCCGGGGTCGCCGCGGCCGGGCTGCTGCTGCGTCAGCGCCGCGACATCCGCGACCCCATCGAGCAGCTCGAGAAGGGCCGGCGGATGCCGCTCGTGCCCGCGGTGCTGGCGCTGCTGGCGCTGTACGCGCTCGGGGTCCTGGCCTGGGGCGGCCCCGCGTTCCTGGCCGGGAACAAGCTGGACCGCATCGCCGTCGCCGGCCCGTTGCACTACGACTACCTGCTGCTGGAGATGTGCGCCTGCGCGCTGTACTTCATCGCGCAGGAGAGCTCGACCGGCCGCTTCGCCTACCGGGTCAACCTGGGCGCCTACATCGCCTACTGCCTGGCCACCGGCGAGCGCGACTTCGTCTTCGTGCTCTTCGCCCTGGTCCTGCACCGGGAGTTGGTGCGCACCGAGCGCCGGCTGCCGCGCTCGGTGCTGTGGGGCGCCGGGCTGCTGCTCGGCGCGACCGCCCTCTTCGCGCTGCGGGGGAGCGGCACGCCGGGCGGCACGGACGCGAGCGCGATTCTCAACCAGGGCTCGGTGCTGTTCGTCGACACCTGGGTGATGGGGCACGTGCCGTCGACGGAGCCGTACATGCACGGCGCCAGCTACCTGCACGCGCTGGTGAACCTGATCCCGGGCCAGCACCAGACCCCGCTCGCGCAGTGGCTCGTGGACCGGTACGCGCCCGGCAGCGACTCCGGCTACGGGTTCTCGCTCACCGGGGAGGCGTACGCGAACTTCGGGCTGGCCGGCATCCCGGTGCTCTTCGCGCTGCTCACCGCCGTGCACCGCTGGCTCGTCAACCGGGTGGACCGGGCGCCGGTGTACGCCTACGCCAGCATCCTGTTCACGGTCGCCTGGATGTACGGCTTCCGCGGCGAGAGCCAGTCGCTGCTCAAGACGGTCGTCTACGGCGCGGTCTTCTTCGGCGTGATCCGGATGATCTCGGCTCGTGCCCAGGACTCGGCCCGCGCCGACGATGAGGAGCCCCTCGCATGCGTCTCGTCGTGACGACCGAGCAGCGGTACCTGCGCACCCCGGACGGCGCCGTCTGGTCCACGACGGGCGCGCCCAACGACTTCTGGCAGCGCTACCGGGCCGTCTTCGGCGAGGTCCGGGTGGTGGCCCGCTGCGAGGAGAGCCCCGGTCACCCGCCCGGGGCCGGCCGCGTCGACGGCAACGGGGTCGAGGTGTACCCGCTCCCGCACTACGTCGGCCCGGGTCGGTACCTGCTGCGGCTGCCGCGTATCAGGCGCGCGCTGCGGGAGGCCGTGGCGCCCGGCGACGCCGTGCTGCTGCGGGTGCCCTCGGCGATCGGGACGCTCATGAGCAAGCGCCTGCGGGCGGCGCCGTTCGGGCTCGAGGTCGTCGGCGACCCGCACGACGTCTTCGCCCCCGGCGCCTCCCGGCACCCGCTGCGGCCGCTGCTGCGCTGGTGGTTCACGCGCCGCCTGCGCGCCCAGTGCCGGGCCGCGTCCGCGGTCTCCTACGTCACCGAGCGCGCGCTGCAGGCCCGCTACCCGGCCGCGCCCGGCGCCGTCACCGCCGCGTACTCGAGCATCCAGCTCGAGGAGGCCGCGTTCGCCGGGGCGCCCCGGCGGGACACCGGCTCGCCGCGCGTCGCGCTGCGGCTGCTCACCGTCGGCTCGCTGGAGCAGCCGTACAAGGGGATCGACACGCTCATCGAGGCGCTGCCGCTGCTGGCCGGCAACGGCATCGAGGCGAGCCTGGTGCACGTCGGCGACGGCCGGTGCCGGGCCGACCTGGAGCGGCTGGTGCGCGAGCGCCGGCTCGGCGGCCGGGTCTCCTTCGCCGGGGCCGTCCCGCCCGGCGCGCCCGTGCGCCTGTTCCTCGACGACGCCGACCTCTTCGTGCTCCCCTCGCGCACCGAGGGCCTGCCCCGGGCCCTGATCGAGGCGATGGCCCGCGGCCTGCCCGCCGTCGCCTCCGCCGTCGGGGGCGTGCCCGAGCTGCTCGGCGGCGCCCGCCTGGTCCCGCCCGGGGACCCGGCGGCGCTGGCCCGCGCGATCACCGCGCTCGCGGCCGACCCCGCCGCGATGGCCGCCGCCTCGGCCCGCAACCTCGGCCGGGCCCGCGCCTACGCCGCCGAGACCCTCGCCCGAAGGCGCGCGGACTTCTACCGCGCCCTGCGTGTCCTCACCGCCCCCGATCGAGTCGAGGAGGTGGTCAGCGGTGCCGATTGAACAGCTCAAGCGCCTGCTGCGGACCCGGAGACGGCGGATCGTCGCCGGGGCCGTGGTCGTGCTGGTGGTGCTCGCCGGGTTCGGGCTGCGCCTGGCGACGGTGGGCGCGGACGCGGCCGGGCATCTCCAGCGGGCCGCGACGCTGGTCGGGGACCTCGAGGCGCAACTGCGCGCCGGGGACCTGGCCGCGGCCCGGCGCACCACGGCGGATCTGCAACGGCAGACCGGCGCGGCCCGGGCCGACGCGCACGGCCCGAGTTGGTGGCTGGGCAGCCGCCTGCCCGTGGCCGGGGACGATCTCACCGCGGTGGGGGCGGTCGCCGACGCGATCGACGCGCTCGCCCGGGAGGTGCTGCCGCCGCTGCTGGACGCCGCCGACAACATGACCGCCGCCATGGACGGCGACGCCACGCGGCTCACGTCGGTGGCGGGCGCCGCACCGCGGATCGCCGAGGCCGCCACCGTCGCCAAGGCCGCCCGGCACCGGCTCGCCGGGCTCGACCGCGGCGGCCTCAACGCCCGGGTGCGCACCGCGCTGGACCAGGTCGACGCTGGCCTGGACCGGGTCGTGCCGATGCTCGACCCGGCCGCCCAGGCCGCCAAGCTGCTGCCGGCGCTGCTCGGGGCCGACGGGCCGCGGACCTACCTCGTGCTGTTCCAGAACCTCGCCGAGGCCCGCGCCACCGGCGGCATGCCCGGCGCCTTCGCCGTCGTGCAGACCGACCACGGCCGGCTCTCCCTCGTGGAGCAGGGCACCGCGGCCAAGACGCTGCGTGACTTCGACACGCCGGTGCTGCCGCTCGACCCGGACCAGGAGGACCTGTTCACCAACCGGCTCGGCACCTACCCGGCCGACGTGAACCTGACCCCCGACTTCCCGACCGCGGCCGCGCTGATCCGGGAGATGTACCGCCAGCGCTCCGGCCGGGCCGTCGACGGCGTGCTCGCCACCGACCCGGTCGCGCTCGCCTACCTGCTCGGCGCGACCGGCCCGGTGAACCTGCCCGGCGGCGCGCAGCTGACCGGGGCGACGGCGGTGCGGCAGCTGCTGTCCGAGGTGTACCTCAAGATCGCCGCCGAGCCGGACCAGGACGCCTTCTTCGCCGGGGCGGCCAAGGCGGTGCTCGACAAGCTCATGGGCGGGGTGCCGATGAACCGGAGCATCGTGCAGGCCCTGACCCGGGCGACGGACGAGCGGCGGCTGCTGGCCTGGAGCGCGCACCCCGAGGAGCAGGCGGAGATCGCCCGGACCCCGTTCGCGGGCACGCTGCCGGCCGACGACGGCCCCCACCCCACGGTGGGCGTGTTCCTCAACGACGGCACCGGCGCGAAGCTCGGCTACTACCTGACCCACTCGGTCGCGCTGGAGACCGGCCGCTGCCTCGACGACGGCACCCGCCCGCTGCGGCTGACCGTCGAGCTCGGCTCCACCGCGCCCAAGACCGGCCTGCCGCGCAGCGTGCTCGGCCTGAGCCTGGCCGGGGAGGGCGTCCTGCGCACCAACGTGCTCGTCTACGCCCCGACCGGCGGCTCGCCCATCGCGGCGAAGCAGGACGGCACCGAGGTCGACTTCGGCACCGGCTACGAGAAGGGCCGCGAGGTCGCCGTGCTGCCCGTGGACCTCGCGCCGGGGGCGAAGAGCACCCTCGTCGTGGATCTGGTCTCGGGTCCGACGGGGACCAGGGGGGCCGTGGAACCGCGGCTCATCACGACGCCGGGCATCTCGCCGTGGGCCACTCGGTTGCAACCTGGCCCGAGTTGCGAGAAATAGTCCGGTTCACCCCTAATGCGGGTTTACGGTAATTCCCGGGGAGAGGAAAGGGAGAGTCATGCGAGCCCGAACAAGAACGTCGCTGTCAACACTGGCCGGCCTTGCCGGTGCCGTCGTCGCGGCGGCCGTGCTCGGCGCGCCGACCAGCGCTCAGGCCGCCCCGGAGGCTTCATACCCGGCGCCCGCGCCGCAGATCCGGGTGAGCGCCGCGTCGATCTCCGTCGGTGGCGCGGTCCGGCTCCAGGGGCGCAGCTTCGTGGCCGGCGAGCCGATCGGCATCAACGTGCACTACCGCAACGCCGACGGGGAGCCGTGCGATGTCATCATCAACGGCGACCGCCGCGCGGACGACGACGGCCGATTCTCGGCCCGCATCCGGTTCGAGGCGCCCGGATACGCCGTCATCAAGGTGACCGGCAAGCAGTCGCACAAGACGCTCAAGGCCACCGTACGCGTCAAGGACCTCCAGCACTTCAACTGGGGCGGCTGGCCGGACGACATCTTCGACGGCACGCCGCTGGCCTCCAGCCCGGCGCGCGGGCACTGGGACGGCCACGACCGCCCGGTCGGCTTCTACGGGCCGTTCCGCAGCGGCTGGTCGCCGTTCAAGCTCCAGGCGAACGAGACCGCGCTCGCCGCGCCGGAGCAGCACAAGACCTACGGTGCGGACCTGATCCCGGGCATCCTCGGGCTCACCGCGCTGGTGGGCAGCGGCTGGATCTCGTTCCGCCGCCGCCGCACGAACTGACGCTTCTGCAGTACCTCCATGGCCCGTCGGGTGTTGCTCGCCCGGCGGGCCGAGTGCTTCCCGGATAGGATGATCATGGGCAAAGTCGTCATCATCGGGCAGGGGTACGTCGGCCTGCCGCTGGCCATCCGCGCCGTCGAGGCGGGCGACGACGTCGTCGGGCTCGACGTCGACACGGACCGCATCAAGTCGCTCGGCGCCGGGATCTCGTTCGTCGAGGACATCTCCGACGAGCGCCTCGGCCGGGCGCTGGAGACCGGGCGCTACCGCCCGACCGACGACTACGCGGACGCGGCCGGCTTCGACACCTGCGCGATCACCGTGCCCACCCCGCTCACCGACGGGGTGCCCGACATCAGCCACATCGAGCACGCGGCGCTGCAGATCGCGCCGTACCTGCGCCCCGGCTGCACGGTGATCCTCGAGTCGACCACGTATCCGGGCACCACCGAGCAGGTGCTGCGCCCGCTGCTGGAGCACGCCAGCGGGCTGCGCACCCCCGACGACTTCCACCTCGGCTACAGCCCCGAGCGCATCGACCCGGGCAACCCGACGTGGCACCTGGAGAACACGCCGAAGCTCGTGTCCGGCATCGACGAGAGCTCGCTCGCGGCCACGAAGGCGTTCTACGAGCGGTTCGTGGATCGCACGGTACCGGTGTCGGCCCCGCGCACCGCCGAGCTCACGAAGCTCTTCGAGAACACGTTCCGGCACATCAACATCGCGCTGGTCAACGAGCTCGCGATCGTCGCCAACCAACTCGGCGTGGACGTGCGCGAGGCCATCGGCGCGGCCGCGACCAAGCCCTTCGGCTTCATGGCCTTCGACCCCGGCCCCGGCGTCGGCGGGCACTGCCTGCCGATCGACCCCTCCTACCTGTCGTGGCAGGTGAAACGGGAGGTGGGACAGCGGTTCCGATTCATCGAGCTGGCCAACGACGTGAACGAGGGCATGCCCCGCTACGTGGTGCAGCGGCTCACCGCCGGGCTCAACACCCGATTCAAGCCCGTCAACGGCAGCCGGATCCTGCTGCTCGGGCTGGCGTACAAGAGCAACGTCGGCGACCTGCGCGAGTCGCCGGCCCGGGCGGTCGCGGAGCTGCTCGTTGACCTGGGCGCCGACGTGCGCGCGGTCGAGCCGCACGCCCTGCCCCGCGACGTGGGCACCCTCGGCGGGGTGACGCTGGTCGATCTGACCCCGGTCGAGGTGATGGCCGCGGACGTGGTGGTGCTGCTCACCGACCACGACGACTTCGACTACTCGCTCGTCGAGGAGCACGCGCAATACATCTTCGACACCCGCAACCGCTGCCGGGGGCGCGTCGTCGAGCGGTTGTAGGCCTCTCAGGAAAGTTCGATAGCCTGCCGCGGTGCCCGTTGCGCCGACCCGACTCCTGCTCATTCGCGCCGGCGTCGTCTTCGGCACCGCGGCGGTCGTGCTGGTCGAGCTCCTTTCGGCGCTCGGCTGGCTGAACCGCCCCGTGATCATCGCGCTGTGGGTGGTCGCCGCCCTGGCCGTCGGCTGGCTCGGGCGGCACCGCCTTGCCGGTTTTCACCCGAAATTTCGGGACTTCTGGGGAAGCGCCGACCGGCTCGAGCGCGTGGCCGCGATCGCGCTCGGCGGGCTGTTCCTGGCCGATCTCGTCATCGCGCTGATGGCGCCGCCGAACAACTTCGACTCGCAGACCTACCACCTGCCCAAGGTCGAGCACTGGGTGGCGCAGGGCGGGGTGGGGTTCTACCCCACGATCATCGACCGGCAGCTCGCCATGGCGCCCGGCGCGGAGTACATCCTCCTGCACCTGCGCCTGCTCACCGGCGGCGACGCGCTCTACAACCTCGTCCAGCTCGCGGCGGGCATGTTCGGCACGCTCATCGCGTCGCGGATCGCCGCCCAGCTCGGCGGCAACCGCCGGGCCCAGCTCGTCGCCGCGCTGATCTTCGGTACGACCCCGATCGTCCTGCTCGAGGCGACCAGCACCCAGACCGACCTGGTCGTGGCCCTCTGGGTCGGCGCGGTCGCGACTCTGGTGCTCGACGAGCGCGGGCGCGCGACCCCCTGGCCGGCGGTGGTCCTGCTCGGCGCCGCCGCGGGCCTGACCCTGCTCACCAAGGCGACCGGCCTGCTGGCCGCGGGTCCCCTGCTCGTGTGGTGGTTCGTGGAGCAGGTGCGCCGCCGCGAGTGGCTGCGGGCCGGGGCCGGCACCGCGATCGTCGTGGCCATGATGGCGCTCATCGCCGGCCCGTACCTGTGGCGCGTCGAGACCACCTACAGCAACCCGCTCGGCCCCGACCACCTGCGCGAGTCGATCTCGATGCAGCGCCACGACCCCGCCTCGGTGCTGATCAACGCGCTGCGGATCGCCGAGACGGCCCTGCAGACGCCGGCCGGGCCCGTGGGCGCGGGCGCGATCCGCGGCCTGGCCCACGCGATCGGCGTCGACCCGGACGCGCGCGACATCACGTACTGGGGCGCGACCTACCCGTACACCTCCTGGCCCCCCGACGAGGACCGGGTCTCCCTGCCGGTGCAGGGCGCCCTGATCCTGATCGGCGCGGCCGTCCTGCTGTGGCGGCGGAGCCCGGCGCGGGTCTACGCGTCCCTCTTCTGGCTGGCCATGCTCGCGTACGTCGTGCTGGTCAAGTGGCAGCCGTGGGGCAACCGGCTCATCGTCTTCCTGATCCTGCTGGGCACGCCGCTGGCCGCGCTCTGGGTCGAGCCGCTGCTGGTCTTCCGCCGCCGGGCGGTCGCCCGCCTCATGGCCGGGCTGCTCGTGATCGGCGCCCTGGCCGGGGCCGCGGCCGTGACCGTCGGGTGGCCGCGGCGGCTGGTCGGGTCCGGCTCGGTGTTCACCACGCCCACGCTGGACGAGCGGTTCATCCGCCGGCCGGAGTGGGGCCGCGACTACCGGTGGGCGGCGGACGCGATCAACGCCTCCGGGGCCCGGCGCGTCGGCATCATCCAGGGGTACAACAGCTGGGAGTACCCCTGGTGGATCCTGCTCAAGGGCGACGACCTGGTGTCGATGCAGTCCCTGCAGCCGGATCACCCGCCCCCGCCGATCGAGTCCGTCGACGCGGTCGTCTGCGTGGACCCGCCCAACGGCTGCGGCTTCCACATCCCGGCGAGCTGGAACCCGCAGACCCGGGGCGACGTGACCTACGCCATTCGTCCCCGCTGACACGAGGTTTCGCGTAGTCCGGGAGGGGCATGCCCGCCGGTCTAGGAGACGGCGAGCTCGGGCTCGGGGGTCACTTCGGCCGGCTCGTCGCGGCGCAGGAGCGTCCTCGCCTCGCCCGCGGCGAGCAGGAGCCAGATGGCGCCGTTGGTGCCGCCGATGAGCCAGTCCTCGGTCGCGATGGTCGGGACCACCGCCAGGGCGCCGACGGTGAACCAGGCGGCCGGGAGCGCGCCGTTCGGGCGGCGGCGGATCGCGTGCCAGAGCAGCAGGCCGAGGCCGAGCAGGAAGGCGGCCGCGCCCAGGACGCCGCCGCGGCGGAAGGCGCCCACGGCGGCGTTGTCGGTGTTGAGCTGGCGCCGCGGGCCCTCGATCGGGTTGCCGTCGTCGAGGCGCTCGACCACGGCCCGGGAGGTCCGCGCGTCGCCGAAGGTCTTCTCGGCCCACCCGGCGTCCTTCCAGTCCACCCAGACCTGGCGCCAGGTGTCGGTGCGGCCGCTGGTGACGTCGCCCGGGTTGTCGGCGAAGCGGTCCTTGAGCACCCACTGGTAGCCGCCGCCGAGCGTCAGCACGATCGCGATCACCGCGAACGGGAGGGCCAGCGCGGGCCACCGCCGGTCGAGGCCCTCGGCGTGCTCGTGGCGTTTCCACAGGGCCAGGCCGAGGTGCACGACCGCGGCCGCGGTGGCGAAGACGAAGCCGGTGCGGGACTCGCAGATCGACAGCACGAACGCGGCCAGCGCGGCCACGCCGAGCCGCTGCCACCACAGCATCGCGCGGTCGAAGCCGATCCGGATGCCGGCCACGGCCATCAGCCCGGCCAGCGAGTTCGGGTGGTAGAACAGGCCCGGCCCGCCCCAGAAGCGGTCCGTCATCACCTTCGCCGAGGCGTTGTCGGGGATGGCGTGGACCTTGTCGAAGAGGCTGCCGGAGCCGGCGAGCAGCAGCGCGGCGATGCCGAGCAGGATCGCGGCGGCCATGCCGACCGAGAGGTCCTTGCCGTGCGCGCCGCCGCGGCGCTTGGCGGCGGTGTTCAGGGCGATGAGCGCGAGCACGGCGAGGGTGAAGACGCCGGCGTAGGCGACCCGCTGCCCCGCCACCTTCCACTGCGCGACGAGCACGGCGCCGATGATGCCGAGGAACCAGTACGCCAGGCCGAGCCACGCGGTGCCGAGCCGCGACAGGGACTTCAGCGAGCGCAGCCACGGCCACGCCCACACCGCGAAGACGACCACCTCGACCGCGAGGACGGCCCAGATGATGCCGGGGCGCTTCGTCGCCGTCCAGGTCAGGATGCCCGCGAGCACGAAGAGCCCGCCGAGCACCAGCCCCTGCAGCGTGATGCCCGGCAGGCTCAGGGCGATCCCGGCCACGGCCATCGCGATCAGGCCGGCCGCGAACGCCGCCGCCGACTGACCGATCGAGTCGGTCCGGGTGTACTCCAGCACGCCCGCGAGGAGCGCGACGACGACAGCGACGACGGCGAAGGCCGCGCGCCCCCTGGCGGTGATCATCAGGCGTTGGTCCCTGCGCGGCGGCGGCTGAGGAAGAAGTCGCGCACCACCCGGCGAGGTCCGGCCGGCACCAGCCAGACCTGCAGGAAGGTGACGTAGTCGGTGAAGCTCGGCTTGCCGTGCTTGCGGGCCTCGTGCAGCAGGTCGAAGAAGACCCGCGGGCTGCGGCTGGCCGCGGCCATCGAGCCGACGACGCTCATCGCCAGCGCGGCGTAGGCCCGCGGGGTCACGCGCGGGCGGGTCTGGCGCAGCCACTCCAGCGACTGCTTCCACGGGGCGTCGAAGCTGATGCGGGGGCGGTTCTCGTCGGCGTACCAGATGACGAGCGGCTCCTCGGCGTAGATCAGATCCACGCCGTCCTCCTGCAGGCTGCGCAGGGTCCAGTCCAGCTCCTGCAGCCGCCGCAGCCCGTCGGCGAACGGCACCTTCCGCAGCAGGGCCGTCGGGGCCAGGATCGTCGAGGTCTGGATGAAGCCGTCGCCGTGGAACAGGCCGTGGCGCACCGCGAGGTATTCGCTGATCGGCTCGCCCGGCGCCGGCACCCGGCGGGGCATGATCAGCTCGGCCCGTGGCGTGCGCATGTAGAGGCGGCTACCCACGATCGGCTGGGCCACACCCGAGGCGCGGGCGCGCTCCAGCTGCGTGGCGAGCTTCTCCGGCAGCCATTCGTCGTCGTCGTCGAGGAACGCCACCCAGTCGGCCCGGGCGTTGTCCACGCCGCGGTTGCGGGCGTTCGGGGCGCCCCCGGACTCGGGCAGCTCGACCGGGCGGATGCGATCGTCGCCGACCGCCTCCAGCGCCGCGATCGTCGCCGGGTCCGGGCCGTCGACGACGACCACGATCTCGATGTCGGTGAGGGTCTGGGCCAGCGCACTGCGCACGGCACGCACCACCAGCTCGGGCCGGTTGCGCGTGGGGATAACGACGCTGACCTCGGGTCTTTGCACGATGACCAATCCGTCTCGGTTGCGGTGCTGCGCCACCACACGGAGTCCTATGGGTTCGCTGGCGTAGCGTACACGACCTGCACTTTCGTCGGATATTTCGCAGCCAGCGCCCGGGCCGCCGCGATGTTGGTCGGCGCGGCCGGGTCGCCGAACGCCACCGGGAGCGGCTGACCAGGCTTCACGTTCGGCCGGTGCGGGCGCTCTCCATCGACAACGAGCAGGCTCGCCTCCGGGTCGTGCACGAAGAAGCGCACGGGCACCGGGCTCTCCCGCACCAGCCGGTCCAGGTCGTCCATCGTGCTCGCCTTCCCGGCGGACCCCGGGTACAGCAGCCCGGACCAGGCCGGGAAGTAGCGGTACTGGTGCTGCAGCGCCGCCGCGCCCAGCGTCGCGGACCAGTTGCGCCACGGGCTGCCCATGAGATCGACGTTCACCGCGCCGCCGCCGTCGGGGAACATGCGGGCCATGAGCAGGGCGTCGCGGGCGGCCTCGGGGGAGCCGCGGTCCTTGCCGAGCGCGAGCTTCACGCCGGGCGCGACGGGCTGGGCGTGCCACTCGCCGCCCGCGACCGCCAGCGCGGCGACCACGGGCAGGGCCACGGCCACGCGCGCCGCGACCGACAGGCCCGGCAGGAACCGGACCAGGCCGCCGAGCGCGCACAGGCAGACCACGATCAGCAGGTGCAGCAGCTTGTCGAAGTAGTACACCGGGCGGCCGATCGTGGCGGTCTGGTACAGCCCCAGCCCGGCGGCCAGCGTGAACGCCACCGCGACGGTGAACAGGGCGGCCCGGTGACTCGGCGCGCGCAGCCCCCGGCGCACGAGCACGGCGAGGACCGCGAGCCCGGCCAGCGCCGCCGTGGCCGGCCGGTCCACCACCCGGGCCGTGCCGTTGAGCAGCAGCTGCGTGCCGCTGGAGGCGGTCATCGCGGTCAGCGGGCCGATCGCGCTCACGAGCGCGACCAGCGCCGCGGTCAGCCAGCCCCACCAGAACCGCCACAGCCGGGCCTGCCAGATCCACCACAGCGCGGCCAGGCCGCCGAAGGGCAGGAACAGCGGGTAGCTGAACGAGATGCCGACCAGGAGCAGGGCCACGGTCACGGTCTGCTCGCCGAGGCGGTGCAGGGGCCGGACCACGATCGCGGTGAGCACCGCGCAGCAGGCGAGGCCGGCCAGTTCGTTCGGGTACCCCCGGGACAGCACGGTCACCGGGTCGCCCAGCACCAGCCAGGCGGCCGCGACGAGCAGGACGGGCAGCAGCCGCGCGTTCGTGGTGCCCGGGCCGGCCAGCCGGCGCACGGCCCACAGCACGGCCAGCGCGAGCAGCAGGAAGGTGCCGACGAGCAGCCACATCATGACGTCGGCGCTCGCCGCGGCCGAGGTGCGGCCCGTGGTCGAGGAGATGAACTTGAACAGCACCGCGTAGGCGAAGTGCAGGCCCTGGGGGTAGTTCGCGATGCCGGTGAGCTCCTCGTCCGGCACGAAGGGGCGTAGCGCCTCCGGGCGCAGGAAGAGGTATCCCCCGTTGCGCCCGATCACGTCGTAGAGCAGGTAGTGCCGGGCGATGTCCTCGCCCGCCAGCGGCAGGCCCAGGCGGCCGCCGAGGTCTCGCGCGGCGTACGGGATGAGCGACACCGCGCTGACCCCGGCCACGGCGAGCGCGAGCAGGCGGTCGAGGCGGGCCTTGCCCGGGCGCTCCAGGCGGCCCGTGGCGGCCGCGATGATCACGAGCACGGTGAAGGCGACGCCCGCGACCAGCGTCGGGTGCAGGTGCCCGGGCCAGAGGGTCAGGCCGAGACCGAAGACGCACGCGGCGCCGAAGAGCTGGGCGCAGGCGAGCACGAACCGGTCGATGAGCCCGGTCGCGCCGCGCTGGACGGCCATCGTGCCGGCGAGCGCGAGCAGCGGCAGCAGCACGTCGAGGCGCAGCGGGTGGGCGGCCAGGGGGACGACCCAGGCGAGGACGAGGGCGAGCGCGACCGTCTTCGGGCTGGTCCGCGCCGGCGCCCGTTCGGTTTCGGGCCGCATCACCGTCACCACAAACACGCTCCGTTACTGGCCCCGTCAGTCGATTCGCGTCGGCCGCTGGGAGGTGACGATATCGCGTCGCCCCGGTACCGTCGGTTCCGGCGTCATCTCAGTGACTGATGGTGATGGAGGTGTCTTGGCTTCGCCCGGCGCGGTGCGTCCGAAGAAACGCAAGAAACGTCGGCGGGATCCGGCCTGGGCTCGGACGCTGGTCATCGTCGGCGCCCTCATGATGATCGTCGCGGGCGGCACGTTCGTGGTGAAGGACACGCTGTTCGGCTTCGCGACACGCAGCGTGCACAACGAGGATCTGCTGCCGGCCGAGAACCAGGGGCGGCACGCCTCGATCAACGGGGCGAAGAATCTGCTCCTCATCGGCATCGACCCGCGGCCGAACCAGGATCCGACAGATGCGATTCGCTCCGATTCGATCCTGATTCTGCACATTCCCGCGTCGCACGACATGGCGTTCCTGATTTCGATTCCGCGGGACACGTGGGTGCCGATTCCGCGGTACGACAACGGCAAACGCGTCTACAAGGGCGGCAAGGACAAGATCAACGGTGCCTTTGCCGAGGGCGGCTACGGGCTGACCGGCAAGGACCAGCGCAAGCACGGCACCACGCTGCTCGCCTCGACCATCAAGCAGAACTGGGGCGTGACGTTCGACGCGGCCGCGATCGTCGACTTCGTCGGATTCCAGGACGTGGTCAAGGTGCTGGAGGGCGTCGACATGTACGTCGACCAGCGCACGATCTCGGTGCACATCGGCCACGACGCGCAGGGCAACACCAAGACGCCGTTCGAGCAGCGCGACGCGCCGGGCGGCGGCACCCAGCTGATCCCGATCAAGGGCGTGACGCCGGTGGTGTACGAGGTGGGGTACCAGCACCTCGACGCCTGGCAGGCGCTGGACTTCGTGCGCCAGCGCGAGACGCTGCCCAACAGCGACTACGACCGGCAGCGCCACCAGCAGCAGTTCATCAAGGCGCTGCTGAAGAAGATCGCCAGCAAGGAGGTGCTCGGCAACCCGGGCAAGCTCAACAAGGTCCTCGACGTCGTGGGCCGCGCGATGACGATCGACACTGGCCCGTTCGGGCTGGACGACTGGATCTTCGCGATGCGCGGGATCGACGGCGACCGGTTGCTGACGCTCAAGACGAACAACGGCGGGTTCCACCAGTCCAGCGAGAACCCGGGCGCGGAGGCGCTGGATCAGACCACGCTCGACCTGCTGGCGGCCGTGCGCGCGAAGACGGTCCCCGAGTTCGTGCAGAACCACCAGGGGATCGTCGGCTCCTCGTAGTTGCAGCGGGTGCCCGTCGATTTCCCCCCGACGGGCACCCGCTCTCCATCCCCCCGGTGGGCTCTATTCGGCGACGGCGCTGAGCTCGGTGCGCAGCGTGCGCAGGGCCGCGGCCAGCAGCCGGGACACGTGCATCTGCGAGATGCCGAGCTCGGCCGCGATCTGCGACTGGGTCAGGTTGCCGTGGAAGCGCATCGCGATGATCTTCTGCTCGCGCTCCGGCAGCTTGGCCAGCAGCGGGCGCAGGGCCTCGCGGTTCTCGACGTTCTGCATGTCCGGGTCCTCGGAGCCGAGCATGTCGCCGAGACCGGCCGCGCCCGGGTCGCTGCCCTCGCCCGCCGGGGCGTCGAGGGAGAGCGCGCGGTACGCCTGCCCGCAGTCGAGACCCTCGATGACCTCCTCCTCGCTGACCCCGAGCCGCCCGGCGAGGTCGGCGACGGTCGGCGAGCGGCCGAGGTCCTGAGCCAGGTCGCCGGAGACCTTGCTGATCTCCAGGCGCAGCTCCTGCAGCCGGCGCGGAACGCGCACGTCCCAGCCCTTGTCGCGGAAGTGCCGCTTGAGCTCGCCGACGATCATCGGGATCGCGTAGCTGGTGAACGCCGCCCCGCGGGACGGGTCGTAGCCGTCGACGGACTTGATCAGGCCGAGGTTCGCGACCTGGACGAGGTCGTCGAAGTGCTCGCCGCGGTTGCGGAAGCGGCGCGCGAGGTATTCGGCGAGCGGGATGTAGAGCTCGATGAACCGGGCCCGGACGCGCTCGCGGTCGGCGCCGGCCGGGAGGTCGGCCATCAGCGACAGCAGCGCGCGGGCCTGCGCGTCGGTGGCGCGGGTGCTCGTGGCGTTGTCGGCGGAGGCCTGCGTGCTGGGGCGGGCCTCGGCGAGGGCGCGGTCGATGGCACGGTCGACGGAGATGGTGGTCATGGGGTTTGTGGCCCTTCTGGTGCTTGACCGGCGGTTTCCGTGGTCGGCTGCCTGCGCGCAGACTCGTGCTGCGCCCGGGAAGGAAGGTAGGCATGCGCCGCCACGCCGGTCGGGAATCGCTACTCGGCACCCGTTTCTTGAGCGCCGGTGCAAGACCTGCGTCGCCCACGGGGGTTACGCCGCCGCTGCTGGACGGCACCCCGGCGCCGAACTGTCCGTTCGGCTGAGGTGAGCTGACCCGACTGTACTAGATCGTCGCGCCATGCGCGAGAGCCAGGCGTTGAAGTTGGTCGCTATATCACTGACTGTCGAGTAGGGCAATACACTGAGTATCCAGAAGTGCCGGATGTGCATTTCAGTTTGACCGTCGATCTGGTCCGCATGCCGATACCGGGGCTGCGTTTTCGCAGCGCGCAGGCTACCGTCTCACCCGTGGCGTGTGCCTGTTTCAACATTGATCCGTGAGGTGCGGATCAGGGCGGCGTCGCTAAGGAGTTACACGTGGCATCAGGCACGGTGAAGTGGTTCAACTCGGAGAAGGGCTACGGCTTCATCTCGCAGGACAACGGTGGACCCGATGTGTTCGCGCACTACTCGGCGATCCAGGCCACCGGCTACCGCGAGCTGGCCGAGGGTCAGAAGGTCGAGTTCGAGATCACGCAGGGCCAGAAGGGGCCGCAGGCCGACAACATCCGCGCGGTCTGACACACACCCCAAGTCGTAGGCCGAGACCCGCTTCACGGCCGAAGGAGTAGCAAGCCCCCGTCCGAGCACACTCGGCGGGGGCTTTGCAGTTCGGCTTGACGGTTCGGTGTCGTGAGAGTTTCACGAATTCGCAGTTCGCGGCGTTTCGGGCTTTCTTGCCGGCCGCCTTGGCCTGGCTTCTGCGCCGTGCCGGCTTTCTTGCGGCTCTACACCATGGCCGTCTTGGCCTGGTTTCTGCGCCGTGTCGGCTTCTTCCGGTTCTACGCCATGGCCGCCTTCGGGCGGGCGAAGACCTCGGGGGTGCAGGAATCGGCATACGCGTGGCGGATCATCTGCAGGGCCCAGCCCATCCGGTTGGTGGCGCACTCGGGGTGGTCACCGAACTCCGTCGCCACGTTGGCCGCGCAGCCCTGCGCGCCGATACGGCGCAAGGTGCTGGTGACCGCCGCGCGGACGGCCAGGTCCGCCGGGAACTCGGACATCTGCAGCGTGGAAGCGAAAAGCGCCTCGGCGCGGACCGCTTCGAACGTGGACTCCATCACAACCTCCTGCCGAACGTCTCCCTGCTGTGTTCCAGCTAACTCCTGTCCAGGTGCCGGGTCGGGAACTGTTCGGTTGCGAAATGGTTCGGGGTCCCCTTGCGTCTTCATTGTGCGCTCGGAGAACCCTGCTTCAACTAGAACGCTCGGCGGGGAGCCCGAATTCCTCGAGCACACCCGTGAGCTGGAGGAGCCGGTGCACCGCCGGGCTCGTGCCGGTGATGCGCAGACCGCCTCCGACGTCGGTGTTCGCCGCGACGAGCACCTGCAGGCCGGTCGAGTCCATGAAGGTCACGCCGGTCAGATCGAGGTCGACCCGGGACGGGCCGTGGCGGTGGATAGCGTCCCGCAGCACGTTGATCAGGTGCGGGGCGCTGGTCATGTCGAGCTCGCCGGAGGCGGTCACGGTGACCGTGCCGTCCGGGGAGGGGGTGGCCTGAGCGGCGAACTCGGTCATAGCAGCTTCGTGACCTTCACTAGCAGGCCGTCGCGGTCCACGTCGACGGCGTCGGCGAGGCTCCGGACGACCTTGAGGGAATGCCCGGAGGTGGTGAGCGCGTTGACAGTGTCGGCGGCCTGCTCCCCGGGGTGCGTGACTTCAATCACACACTGGAGCTCGTCGACCGTCGCGCGGACTTGAAAGGCAACACCGACGCGCACATGAGCGATCACGTTCGCCCACGTTTCGCTCACGATGAGGCCGATGTCTGTTCGGGCCTGTTCGGACACGCCGAGCCCGCTCAACGCCCCGTCCAGGATGTGCCGGAGCGTATTCATGCGATCAAGATCGCGAGGCAGGTCAACGGTGAGGCGAAGGTCCACAAACCAACTGTTACCGCAGCTGTTCAACAAGGAAACGTCGGTCTGGTCGCAATTGGATCAAGCTCTTCGTCCCCGGCTTGCGGCCGGGGGCCGACTGGTCCATGGCCGGTTGGCGTTCGGCGGGGTCGTGCTTTGGTCCGTCCTGCTTCGGCCGGCCTCAGCCGGCGAACGCGAACTCGCGGGCGGCGAGCTGCTCGTAGGCCTCGCGCACCATCTCCAGCGCCCAGGACATGCGGCGGGCGGCCGTCTCGGGGTATTCGCCGAACTCGCCCGCGACCCGGGCCGCGCAGCCGTTGACGCCGTAGCGGCGCAGCGTCGTCGTCACGGCGGCGCGCACCTGCAGCGGGGTCGGCTCCTGCGAGGCCTGCAGGGCGGACGCGAACAGGGCCTCGGCCCGCACCGTGTCGAACGTCGTGTTCATGTCAACCCCCCGGTTGGTGTGCTCCCTGACACCAATCAGAAAACCGTCGGCTCGGTGCCGTGCCGGGACCCGTTCGGGTGCCGGACGGTAGCGCGCCGTCCGCACCCGTGTGGGGCGCTGCCGGCGCTCGGTGCCCGCTCGGTTGCCGGACGGTTCGTGGGGGTCGGCCCGGTGTGTCCGGTTGCTTCGCGGGGCTTATGTGCCGATTCGCCGTAGAGGTCGCGTGGACCCGCCCCGAGGGCCGCGCCGGCCCGCCCGGGGGTGGCTGGTTGCCCGCCACGCCACGCGCAGGGCTTGCCGACCGATCGTGTTCGCGTTACGGTCGAGCCAGTCCCGCGGAAGTCGGCAATCTGCCGCCCGGGGACGCCCTTTCGCCACCGCGTGTCACGCTCTCGCGTAGGAAGCCAGGCGGCCACCGTACACGCAGCGCAGCCCGTTCCTCGGATACACGCGTACCCGAAGACCACCCTTTCCTCAGGCCGCACAGTCCTAGGAGGACGCATATGGCCCCAACCGAAGTGTTGGATCGTACCGCCCAGAAACAGAATCCCGCAGGCCAGGGCCGTCGCAGGACCCGCTCTTCGCAGCGCAACCGCGACCACAGCCGCCCGGCCAACCAGCCGCAGCCGCCCACTCCGGGCGAGGCGCGCGACGTCGCCGGCATCGTCGACGTCCACCGCGACAAGATGATCCTGCGGGTCGACAGCTACCTGCCCGGCCCCGACGACGTCGCGATTCCCGCCGCGATGGTCCGCAAATACGGCCTGCGCCACGGCGACGCCGTCACCGGCAGCGCCAACGGCGGCACGCTCACCCGGCTCGACACCGTCCACGGCAACGACCCGGAATGGGCGCGCAACCGCCCCGAGTTCAGCAAGCTGACCGCGCTGTTCCCGCAGGAGCGCCTGCGCCTGGAGACCACCCCGCGCCGGCTCACCACCCGCCTCATCGACCTCGTCATGCCGATCGGCAAGGGCCAGCGCGCGCTCATCGTGTCGCCGCCGAAGGCCGGCAAGACCATGGTCATCCAGGCGATCGCGAACGCCATCGCCACGAACAACCCCGAGTGCCACCTCATGGTGCTGCTGGTCGACGAGCGGCCCGAAGAGGTCACTGAGATGCAGCGCTCCGTGCAGGGCGAGGTCATCGCCTCGACGTTCGACCGCCCGGCCGCCGAGCACACCGGCATCGCCGAGCTCGCCATCGAGCGGGCGAAGCGCCTCGTCGAGCTCGGCCATGACGTGGTCCTGCTGCTCGACTCCATCACCCGACTCGGCCGCGCGTACAACAACTCGGCCCCGGCCTCCGGCCGCATCCTGACCGGCGGCATCGACGCGAACGCGCTCTACCCGCCGAAGCGCCTCCTCGGCGCGGCCCGCAACATCGAGAACGGCGGCTCGCTGACCATCATCGCGTCGGCGCTGGTCGAGACCGGCTCGATGGGCGACACGGTCATCTTCGAGGAGTTCAAGGGCACCGGCAACGCCGAGCTCAAGCTGGACCGCAAGCTGGCCGACCGCCGAGTCTTCCCGGCGATCGACATCGACGGCTCGAGCACCCGCCGCGACGACGTGATCCTGCACCCGGACGAGCTCATGGCCGTCCAGCGCCTGCGCAAGGCCCTGAGCGCGACGGGCTCGGCGGCGACGGAGCAGTTGATCGACCGCCTGTCGAAGACCCAGTCGAACGCCGAGTTCCTCACCCTCCTGCTGCGTGGTCAGGCCTGACGCCACGCAGTGATGCGACGCTTACCCCTCGTGAGATCGCAAGATCGAACTTTTTCGAGGGTGGTAGCGTAGGGATATCGGAACGCCCGCCGAGCCATGGCCAAATTTCGGTTCGGCGAACGTCACGAGGCCGGCTCAAGTCGACACAGGCTGGGCAGGTCGGTTGAGTTTCGAGCCCGCTCGCGCGGTGCGCGCGGGACCCAGGGTCGGCCACGGCGCGCGCAGAGCGGCGAGCGCGGTGGCGGGACGCCGGACTGGCCACGGCGAGCGCGGTGTGTGCGGGCGGTGATGTGCCGAGGGTCGTCCGCGAGTTGGGCGCACGCCGCGGCACGCGCGGATTGCGAGCGGCGAGTTCGAGGTGCGCGCGCCGGATGATCGACCGGCCGCGGCATGCGCGGGTTGTGGGCGGCGAGTTCGAGGTGGGCGCGCCGGATGATCGACCGGCCACGGCGCGCGCGGAAGGTACGAGCGGCGAGTTCGAGGCCGCTCGCGAACTGGGCGCGGGGCGCCCGCACGGTCACGGCGCGCGGAGTAGTGCGAGCCGGCCACGGCACCCGCGAAGTGCTAGCGCGCGAAAAAGTGCAAGCGCGGGGGAGCGGCTCAGAGACGGTCTGAAGTAGGAGCCGGGTGCGCGAGCGCTACAGGGCGACCCGGGACCGCATCAGGGCCTCCTCCGTGGGCAGCACGCCCAACGCCGAGGCGAAGGCCATCTCGCGACCCCACGACGCCACGTCGGCCGGGGCCAGGTCCTTGACGCCCTCGACCGCGACCAGGTGCGCCCGGTACGCGAGCCAGGCCGCCGCCGTCCGCGAGCCCTCCGGCGTGTTCTGGTCGCTCCAGCGCATCTCGACCACCAGGTACAAGGCGAGGTAGACCGCGCCCGCGGCCATCAGGGAGCCGGTGACCTGGTCGGCCAGGTTCGCGTGGAGCTTGTACGCCGCCCACATCCACGTGGCGAACATGAACGCCGCCGGGATCGCGGCCGTGCCCAGCAGGGTGCGCCGCGTCGGGCGGGACAGGCGGCGCTGGGAGAGGCCGCGGGTGCGGGCCTCCTCGATCACCGCGCGGTAGAACGCGCCTCGCCAGCGGCGGGCCTCCGTCCAGCTGCGGAACGCCAGGCTGGTCAAAGATGCCTCGCCGTTGACCGAGAGCTGGTTGACGCGGTCGAGAACCTGCTGCTCGTACGGCGTCAGGCTCCGCCCGTCCCCCTTGCGCAGGCGTACGGTCGTCTCCTCCGGGTCCTCGCCGGGCTGGCGCAGCTCCAGGAAGCCGCGGGCGGCCAGGTCGAGCAGCGTGCTGTCGATCGCGTCCTCGTCGGAGCGCCACCGGTTGACCATGAGGCTGACGACCGCCGGAGGCTCTTCACCCGGTGGGGTGTCCAGCGCCTCCCCGGCCTCGGGCAGTCGCGGCCGCGAGCGCCAGAGTGCCACGACCGTCAGCAGCACCCACACCGCGAGCGTGACGGGCACGCTGAGCTGCAGGAACGGGGGCCAGTCCACGGGGAACCTCCGGGCGGGGGCGGATCGTCGATCGGGCGGAACGTCGGGCCCCGCCGAAAGGGGCAGGGCCCAACCACCTTAGACCGTCGAGCCCGACTCCTCAGAAGCCGCCGAGGACGACCTTGCCGACCATGTGCCCGTCCTCGACCATCTCGTGCGCCTTGGCCAGGCCGGCCGCGTTGATCGCGCCCAGGTTCGAGGTCATGGTGTGCCGCACGGAGCCGGCGTCGGCCAGCTCGGCGGTGCGGTTCAGCAGCTCGTGCTGTACGACCATGTCCGGCGTCTGGAACAACGGGCGCGTGAACATCAGCTCCCAGTGGAACGTGATGCTCTTGGCCTTCAGCGGGAGCAGGTCGAGGCCGGGCGGCTCGTCGATCGCCGTGATCTCGCCGCCCGGGCGCAGGATCCGTGCGAAGTGCTCGATCTGCCCCGCGGTGAACGGCGAGAAGATGTAGTCCACGCCCGACGGCAGCTCGTCGTGCCCGACCACCTCGTGCGCGCCGAGGTCGAGCGCCCATTGGCGCGAGTCGGGGCGTGAGGCGGTACCGATGACGTGGATCTTCGTGAGGGCCCGGGCGAGCTGGATGATCATCGAGCCCACCCCGCCCGCGGCCCCGAGGACCACCAGCGTGCCGGTGCTGTCCGGGCCGAGGCGGAAGCGGTCGAAGAGGGTCTCCCAAGCGGTGATCGTGGTCAGCGGCAGGGCGGCCGCCTCGGCGAAGCTCAGCGAGGCCGGCTTGCGCCCGGCGATCCGCTCGTCGACCAGGTGCAGCTGCTGGTTGCTGCCGGGCTTGTCGATGGAGCCGGCGTAGTACACCGCGTCGCCCGGCGCGAACAGGGTGACCTCGGGCCCGACCGCCTCGACGATCCCGGCCGCGTCGAAGCCCAGCACGCGAGGCTCCGCGCCGGGGTTCGCGCTTGCGCGTACCTTCACGTCGACGGGGTTGACCGACACCGCCTCGACCCGCACCAGCAGATCGCGCGGCCCGGGCAAGGGAACCGCCAGTTCGAGGTCCTCAAGTACGTCGACCGGCCCAGCGGTCCGATACCCGACAGCTCGCATGCTCATGCCTCCGACGCTATTCCGGCACCGGTGGTTACCCGCAAGGGTCATTACTTCCCATTGGGTACCGTCACAGCATGCCGAACCGCGATGACGTCTACGCCGCCTGCTGCCCCTGCCGCGACATGCTCGACCTGCTGGCGAACAAGTGGAGCGCCCTCGCCCTCGGCGCGCTCGAGGCGGGCCCGCAGCGGTTCGGTGCGCTGCGGGCGCGGCTGCAGGGCGTGAGCCCGAAGGTGCTGACGGCGACCCTGCGCCGGCTGGAGGAGCACGGGCTGATCGCGCGCGAGGTCTTCGCCGAGGTTCCGCCCCGGGTGGTGTACAGCCTCACCCCGCTGGGCCGCGACGCCAACGGCCCGCTGTCCCTGCTCCGGACCTGGGTCGAGCAGAACATCGCCCGCTTCCCGCAAAATCGTGAAATGTCCGATATGTCGGGCTAGCGAAGCGCCCGACATATCGTTACCCGGGTGAAGACCCCGCTGCTCCCCGAAATCGCGCTCGACCTCGCCGACGAGCACGTCCGGCTGTTCGACGCGACCGGCGGATACCGCAGCGACACGCCCCCGCCGTTCTGGCGCTTCGCCTGGCCCGGGGGAGTGGCGCTCGCAAGGTTCGTCCTGGACCGGCCGGACGTCGTCAGCGGCAGAAGCGTCGTCGATCTCGGCAGCGGCTCCGGCGTCGTCGCCATCGCGGCCAAACTCGCCGGTGCGCGCGAGGTCATCGCCGTCGACACCGATGCCGAGGCGCGAGCGGCCGCCCTCAGGAATGCCGTCGCCAACGACGTCGTCATCGAAACGGCCGCCGAGCCGGTGCCGGCCGACGTGATCCTGGCCGGCGACGTGTTCTACTCGGCGAGCGTCGCGCAGACGGTGCTGAAGCTCCTGCGCGGCGCGGACTCCTACGTCGGCGATCCCGGCCGGGGGTTTCTGCCCGAGCGGCTCTTCGAGAAGCTGGCCACATACGACGTCCCCGTCCGCCGGGCACTGGAGGACGGGGACGTCATGCGTACGACGGTGTGGCGGCTCGCTACTTCCGCCGCTGCTTCGGCTGCTGGTCCTTGAGCCCGTCGAGGCCCTTGTCGAGCCCGGCCCGCCGCAGCGCGTCGGCGAGCGCACCGCCGCCCGCGAAGGAGCCGCCGCCGCCCCCGGAACCGGAGCGGCGCGAGTCACCGCCACCGCCACCGCCACCGCGCGGCCGGCCGCCACCGCCGCCACCGCCGCGGGACTCGCGGTTCTCCCGGGGCTTGGACGCGGTGGTGGCCTCGTCCTCCAGGCGCAGCGTCAGCGAGATGCGCTTGCGCGGGATGTCCACGTCGAGCACCTTCACGCGCACGATGTCGCCGGGCTTGACCACCTCGCGCGGGTCCTTCACGAACGTGCGCGACAGTGCCGACACGTGCACGAGCCCGTCCTGGTGCACGCCCACGTCGACGAACGCGCCGAACGCGGCCACGTTCGTGACCACGCCCTCCAGCAGCATGCCGGGGGTCAGGTCCGAGATCTTCTCGACGCCCTCGGCGAACTCGGCGGTCTTGAAGGCCGGGCGCGGGTCGCGGCCCGGCTTCTCGAGTTCCTTCAGGATGTCCGTGACGGTCGGCAGGCCGAAGGTGTCGTCGACGTAGTCCGCGGGCTTGAGCCGGCCCAGCGCCGTACCGTTGCCGATGAGCCCCTTCAGGTCCCCGCCGGTCGTCGCCAGGATGCGCCGGACCACCGGGTAGGACTCGGGGTGCACCGAGGACGAGTCCAGCGGGTCGTCGCCGTCCGGGATGCGCAGGAAGCCGGCGCACTGCTCGAACGCCTTCGGGCCGAGCCGGGCCACGTCCTTCAGCGCCCGGCGGTTGCGGAACGGGCCGTTGGCGTCGCGGTGCGCGACGATCGCGGTGGCCAGGGTCGAGCCGATGCCGGAGACGCGGGTCAGTAGCGGGGCGGAGGCGGTGTTGACGTCGACGCCGACTCCGTTCACGCAGTCCTCCACGACCGCGTCGAGCGAGCGGCTGAGCTTCGACTCCGACAGGTCGTGCTGGTACTGCCCGACCCCGATCGACTTCGGATCGATCTTGACCAGCTCCGCGAGCGGGTCCTGCAGCCGCCGGGCGATCGACACCGCGCCGCGCAGCGACACGTCGAGGCCGGGCAGCTCCTGGGAGGCGTAGGCGGAGGCGGAGTAGACCGAGGCGCCCGCCTCGGACACCATCACCTTCACGACCGACAGCTGCGGGAACTGCTTGACCAGGTCCGCGGCGAGCTTGTCGGTCTCGCGCGAGGCGGTGCCGTTGCCGATCGCGATGAGCTCGACCTTGTGCTTCTGGCACAGCGCGGCCAGGACCGCGATCGACTCGTTCCACTTGTTCTGCGGCACGTGCGGGTAGATCGTGTGCGTGTCGACGACCTTGCCGGTGGCGTCCACGACCGCGACCTTCACGCCGGTGCGGAAGCCGGGGTCGAGGCCCATCGTGGCGCGGGTGCCGGCCGGGGCGGCCAGCAGCAGGTCGCGCAGGTTGGCGGCGAAGACCCGCACCGCCTCCTCCTCGGCCGCCTGCCACAGCCGCATCCGCAGGTCGATGCCGAGGTGCACGAGGATGCGGGTGCGCCAGGCCCAGCGGACGGTGTCGGCGAGCCACTTGTCGCCGGCGCGGCCCTCGTTGCGGATGCCGAACTTCGAGGCGATGGCCGGCTCGTAGAGCGACGGCGCCTCCGGGTCCTGGGTCGGCTCCATCACCAGGTCGAGCATCTCCTCCTTCTCGCCGCGGAACATGGCGAGGATGCGGTGGGAGGGCAGCTTGGTGTACGGCTCGCTGAAGTCGAAGTAGTCGGAGAACTTGGCCCCGTCGGTCTCCTTGCCGTCGCGGACCTTGGAGACGAGCCGGCCCTGGCCCCACATCTTCTCGCGCAGCTCGCCGATGAGGTCCGCGTCCTCGGAGAAGCGCTCGACGAGGATCGCCCGGGCGCCGTCCAGCGCCGCGGCGACGTCGGCCACGCCCTTCTCGGCGTCGACGAAGACGGCCGCGGCCGCCTGCGGGTCCACCGTCGGGTCGGCGAGCAGCCCGTCGGCGAGCGGCTCCAGCCCGGCCTCGCGGGCGATCATGGCCTTGGTGCGGCGCTTGGGCTTGAACGGCAGGTAGATGTCCTCGAGCCGGGCCTTGGAGTCGGCCGCGTTGATCTGCGCCTCGAGGGCGTCGTCGAGCTTGCCCTGGCTGCGGATCGACTCGAGGATCGCGGCGCGGCGCTCTTCCATCTCGCGCAGGTACCGCAGCCGCTCCTCCAGCGTGCGCAACTGGGCGTCGTCGAGCATCTCGGTCGCCTCTTTGCGGTACCGGGCGATGAAGGGCACCGTGGCGCCGCCGTCGAGCAGGTCGACCGCGGCGGTCACCTGCCGTTCCCTGACGCCGAGCTCTTCTGCGATGCGCTGGTGAATCGAGACCGTCACGACCATGCATTCTGCCCCACGCGCCCCGCGGGGGCCCATCAGCCACAACACCAAATAACGGAACGGGTCAGTCACGCAAAGTAGTTTTCGAGGAAGCGTTATTGACCCCGGGCCGCCACGTCTCCTGAATAGGTTCGACAGGAGGCGCGAATGAGCACGGCCACGGTGATCGCGGCGCGAGCCGGTGACCAGCGGGCACTGGATGCCCTGGTCGGCGAGTACCTGCCGCTGATCTACAACATCGTCGGGCGCGCGCTGCAGGGGCACGCGGACGTCGACGACGTCGTGCAGGAGACGATGCTGCGGGTCGTCGACGGGCTGCCCCGCCTCCGCGAGCCGGAGAGCTTCCGTTCCTGGGCCGTGGCCATCGCGATGTCGCAGGTCCGCGACCGCCACCGCCGCCAGACCCAGGCGCCGCTGGTCGGGGACTGGGCCGACCCGACCGACACCGCCGACCCCGGCGCCGACTTCGCCGACCTCGCGATCACGCGGCTGCGCCTGTCCGGCCAGCGCCAGGAGGTCGCCGAGGCCACCCGCTGGCTCGACCACGACGACCGCGAGCTGCTCTCGCTGTGGTGGCTGGAGGCCGCCGGGCAGCTCGACCGGGAGGAGGTCGTCGACGCGCTGCACCTGACCCGCCAGCACGCGGCCGTGCGCATCCAGCGGATGAAGGCGCAGCTCGACGCGGCCCGGGCGGTCGTGCGCGCGCTGGCCGCCCGGCCCCGCTGCCCCGAGCTCAGCGCGGTGCTGCACAGCTGGGACGGCCGCCCGAGCGCTCTGTGGCGCAAGCGGCTGGCCCGGCACACCCGGGAGTGTCACCAGTGCGACCGGGCGTGGTCGGACATGGTCGCGGCCGAGCGCCTGCTGGCCGGCATCGCGCTCGTCCCGGTCCCGTTCGTGTTCAGCGCCATGGCCTCGGGCGCCGGCACCGCGGCTACGACGACGGCCGCGGTCACCACGGGGAAGGCGGGCGGGCTCAAGGCGGTGCTGTTCGGCTGGTTCGCCGCCTCGAAGCCGGCGCTGGTCGGTCTCGCGGCGACGGCCGCCATCGCCGGCACCGCGGGCGCGGCCTACATCGCCACCCAGGGCGACGAGAAGCCGGCCGCGGTGGCGGCGGCCCCGTCCACCAGCGCCGCCCCGGCCCCGACCAGTGAGGCGCCGCCCCCGCCGCCCAGCAGCGCGCCGCCCAGCGCGACCCCGGCCAAGAGCACCGTCGCGGCGCTGCCCCCGCCGACCAAGAGCGCGAAGAAGGGCGTCAGCACCAACGACAAGTTCGGCGCGAGCAACGGCCCGGCGATCAAGGACGTGCGGGCCGGCTGGTACTACGACTGGTCCCCGAACCCGATGTCCGGCGTCTCCGGGGCCGAGTTCGTGCCCATGATCTGGGGCGGCGGCAACGTGAGCGGCGACCTCGCCAAGGCCAAGGCCAACGGCAAGACCCTGCTCGCGTTCAACGAGCCGGATCTCAAGGAACAGTCGAACATGACCCCGCAGCAGGTCCTCGACCTGTGGCCGCAACTGCAGGCGACCGGGATGCGGCTGGGCAGCCCGGCGCCCGCCTACGGCGCGGACACCCCCGGCGGCTGGTTCGACCAGTTCATGCAGGGCGTGAAGGAGCGCGGCTACCGGGTCGACTTCATCACCCTGCACTGGTACGGCGGCGACTTCGGCCCGAACGCGGCCGGTCAGCTCAAGACCTACATCCAGAACGTCTACAACCGCTACCACCTGCCGATCTGGCTGACCGAGTACGCGCTGATGCGCTTCGACAACGGCACCGTCTACCCCTCGACGGACCAGCAGGTCGCGTTCGTCAACAGCTCGACGGCCATGCTCCAGGGCCTGTCCTACGTCGAGCGGTACAGCTGGTTCCTGCTCTACACCAGCAAGTCCGGCGACACCGGCCTCTACAGCAACGGCACCACCCCCACCCAGGTGGGCGCCGCCTATCGAGCCGCAGGAGGATGACCATGGACGCGAGATCGAGTGGGGCCGCCACGCTGCTCGCCGCTCTCAACGAGGCGTGCGAGGACTTCCAGCGCTTCGGCCAGCAGGCCGCGGCGACGCACGGGCGGATGCGGGGTCCGCTGCACTGGGAGCTCATCGGCCGCATCGGCCGGATCGGCCCCGGCGAGTCGCCCTTCGCGCTCGTCGGGGTCGTGCTGCGCTACGAGCGGACCACCGTGGACCTCGGCGTGGACGTGTGGGTGCGCGAGGGCAACTTCGAGGTGAGCGGGTACGCCACCGTCGACGGGCGCCGGATGCTCATCGACCTGCCCGACGTGCTCACCGAGGACGTCGACGAGGCGATCGCGGCGCTGCGGGAGTACACCCGGCGGCTCTGCGCCCACCTCAGCGTGCTGGACGAGGTCGCCTGAGAAGCCGCCCGGCTCGAGCCGGGCCCGTAACCGCACGGCCAGCGCCAGCAGGCCGAGCACCGTGGTCGCCGCGCCGCACGCCACCAGCGTCGTGGCCGGCCCGGCGGCCTGCACCAGGGGCGCGCCCAGCAGCGTGCCCAGCGGCGTGGCGACGACGAGCACCGCGCCGCGGGCGGCCAGCACCGGCGGCAGCCGATCGGCCGGCACCAGCCGCTGGAAGAGCGACATGCTCGCGGTCGGGAACGGCGCCCAGGCGAGCCCGGCCAGGGCCAGCGTGAGCAGGTCGGCCCAGCGCGGCAGGCCGAGGCCGAGCGGCAGGACCAGCAGGCCGAACGCGAGCACGGAGCCGATCGCGGCCGGCCACAGCGGCAGGCGCGCCAGGTGCCCGATGGCGATCGCGCCGATGACGGCGCCGACGCCGAAGGAGATGTACAGCATCGCCACCTCCGGCGCCGAGGACGCGAAGAGCGGCATGGCCACCGGCAACGGCCCGAAGAGCAGGAAGAACCCCGCCGACAGGCTCGTGAGCGCGAGGAGCCGCCGATCCTTGCGGATCGCGGCGAACCCGGCCGAGCGGCGCTCCCGCCGTGGCAGGGGTGCCCGCGCGCCCACGCGCGCGAACGAGACGGCCAGCACCGCGAACGTCACCGCGTCGGCCGCGAGCACGGCGGGCGCGCCGAGCCAGGCGATGAGCGGCCCGGCGAGCACCGGCCCGGCCACCGTGGCGGCCTCGTTGAGCAGCGTGAGCAGCGCGTTGGCCGGCACGTGGAGCTTGGCCGGCAGGACCTGGACGACGAGGGTGTACCGCCCCGCCGACCCCCACGCCGACAGCAGCGCGGAGCCGGCCAGCAGGGCGGTGTACCGGCCGATGGTGAGCGCGCCCGTCCAGGCCAGCACGGGCACGGCCGCGAGCAGCAGCGCGCGCAGGGCCGCGTCGAGCGCGGCGAGGTGCGCCCCGCTGCGCCCACGCAACAGCGGCGCCAGCAGCACCGCGCCGAACGCGCCGGGCAGCGTGTAGGCCGCGATCGCCAGCCCGATCCACAGCCCGCGCTGCCCCGGCGGCGCGTACTGCAGGGCGAGCCAGCCGATCGCGACCGCGCTCATCCCGTCGCCGAGCGCGGAGAGGGCCAGGCCGGGCAGCACCCGGCCGAAGACCCGGTCGCGCACGACCGGCCAATAGGGAGGCATCGATGTAATTCTGTCCCATGGCGGGCATGGGGGTCGATGCCTCGTGAGGTTTGCTACACGCCGCCGGGGCGCAGGCGGGGCAGGCGCGAGTCGACGTCCGGCACCGAGTAGCCCAGCGCCCGCAGCCGCGCGCTGACCTCCTCGATCGGCTTGCGGATCTTCTGGGCCGCGGCCAGCAGGTGGTTGAGCGGCACCGGCTGGGAGGCGTCGAGCCACGGGCGCGAGCCGTCGAGGTCGGTGCTGGCCAGCAGCAGGTCGTTCGGCTTCACCGAGTCGACGGCGATGCTCGACAGATCCACGTCCACGGTGTACCCCAGCGTCTCCAGCCGGGCCGCGATCTCGTGCACGGGCCGGCGCACCCGCCGGGCGGCCTGCAGCAGGTGCGGCAGCGGCACCTGCTCGTCGAGGTCCAGCCACGGCTGCGACCCGTCCAGGTCCCGGCTGGTGATGAGCAGGTCGTCGGGCTCCACCTGGTCCAGCGTGGGCCCGGCGCCGTGCAGGCTCACCGCGTAGCCCAGGAACGTGAGCCGGGCGGCGATGTCGTGCACACTGCGGCGGGTCCGCTGGGCGGCGCGCAGGACGCGGATCGTCGGGATCGGCTTCATCGGGTCCAGCCAGGGGTCCGAGCCGTCGAGGTCCTCGCTGGTGATGGTCAGGTCGTCGGGCTCGAGGTGGTCGATGAGGATCGCGTCCGGGTCGACGTCGACGCGGTACCCGCACGCCGAGAGCCGCGCCGCCACCTCCCGCACCTCGCGGCCGGTCGACTCCGCGGCCCGCAGCAGGTGGATCAGCGGCACCGGGCGGGACGAGTCCAGCCACGGCTGCGACCCGTCCAGGTCGCGGCTGGCCAGCTGCAGGTCCTCCGGCTCCAGCTTCACGACCTCGATCGCGTCGAGGTTCCCGCCGAGGGAGAAGCCGAACGAGCGCAGCCGCGCCGCGACCTCGGTCACCGGCCGCGAGGCCCGCTCGGCGGCGCGCAGCACGTGCACCGGCGCCACCTCCTCGCTCAGGTCCAGCCACGGCGAGGTGCTGTCCAGGTCGCGGGAGATGAGCACCAGGTCGTCGGGCTCGGTTTTGAGCGTCTCCCAGCCGCTGTCCAGCGGGTAGCCCAGCAGCGCCAGGCGGGCCGCGGTCTCGTCGGCCGGCAGCCCGACCTTGTGCGCGGCGCGCAGCAGGTGCAGCAGCGTCACCGGCTCCCGCGGGTCGAGCCACGGGTGCGAGCCGTCCAGGTCGCGGCTGGCGATGGTCAGGTCGCGCGCGTCGAACTGCTCCAGCGGCAGCACGTCGACATCCACGTCCACCTCGAAGCCCAGCTGCCGCAGCCGGGCCACCACCTGGTGCACGGTCCGGCCGCTGCGATGGGCGGCCCGCAGGAGGTGCACCAGATGTACCGGCTGATCGGGCTGCAGCCACGGCCGCGTCCCGTCCACGTCCCGGCTGGTGAAGATCAGGTCGTCGGGGTCCACGCCCACGGACTCGGCGCCCACCGACGGCTCGAAGCCGAGCGCGTCCAGCCGCGCGGCGACCTCCGGGGCCGAGCGGCCGGTCTTGCGCGCCGCCCGAACGAGGTGCACGAGCGGCACGATGTCCACCGGGTCCAGCCACGGGCCGGTGCCGTCGACGTCGACGCTGAGCAGCAGCGCGTCGGACGGCCGGGCCCGCAGCGCCCGCTTCCAGTCCGGGCCGGGGCGCAGCACCTTGCGGTAGCGCCCGCCCGCGGCCAGCGCGGTGAGCCGCCACTCGACGAGCTCGTCCGGGCCGCCGACGGGGCCGTCGTTGGCCACGAAGCAGCCGGTCACCGCGGCGTCGACGGTCTCGCCGTCCATCTCCCACCGGCCGTGGCCGCGCTCGATCGCCTGCTCGTAGATCAGGTCGGCGACGAGCGGGCGGACGGGGGCGAGCCGGCACAGCCACTCGTAGCCCAGCAGGGTCGTGCCGGGTGCCGTGAGCGCGGGGACGGCCTCCCAGAGCAGGCGGTCGACGTCGTCCTCGCGGTACGCCAGGATCTTCGTGCGATCGACGGACAGACGCGGCGCCAGGTCCCGGTTGAGGTTGACCACAGCCCCGAAGATCTCCCGGCCGGCGTAGAGCCCGTCGGCCAGCAGCGCGCCGTTGTTGCGGCACCACCAGACCCGCGATCCCTCGGCCGCGACCACGCCCGGCCCGACGCGATCCTCGTCGTCCTCGTCTTCGCCGAGGTTCTCGGCCGCGCTGGACAGCACGCCCGGCGCCCAGGCCTGGCTCTGCACCCCGTCGGTCGCGTCGGTGGCGAACTCGGCCACCCACAGCAGCTTGCGCAGCTCCTCGACGGCGCTGACGGTCACGCCCTCGCGCAGGTGCAGCCGGACCGTCGTGCCCGTCTCGGTGCCCGGCCCGAGGTCCTGGATGCGGAACAGGCTCCCCGGTCCCGCGATCGAGACCCGCAACCGCTCGCCGGACTGCCCGTCGCGGCCCATCCGGCACGTCTGCACGGTCAGCTCGTCGGCGAGCATGAAGTAGCTGAGCACGCCGATGCCGAAGCGGCTGTTCGGGAACAGCTGGACCGGCGGGTCGAGCCGTCCCCACTCGGCCTGCTCCTCCAGGAACTCGGGCAGGTCGGCCAGGCGCACGCCGGCCTGCGAGAAGACCTCGCTGAGCTCGCGCACGCCCATGCCGATGCCGTTGTCGGAGCAGTCGAGGTAGCCGCGGCCGTGCTCGTCGACGCCCTGGGTGAACGTGATGTGCCCGTCCCACGGGAGCTTGCGATCGTGGGCGCGGGTCAGGTACTCCGTGCGCGCCTCGCGGTATCGGCAGGCGTCCAGCGCGTTCTGGTACAGCTCCCGGATCGCCAGTGCCGGATCACCGTAGAGCTGCTCGCCCATGAGCAGCTCGCGGACCCGGTCCTCGGCCAGCCGGAAGCGCACGCCGGCGGACTGGTAGGCGGGCACGCCGTCGCGCACCAGCGGCCCGACGTCGTCGGTGGCGGCCCGGTTGGGCAGGTGCCGCAGCGGTTGCAGCGCCTCGTCGCGGCTCGCCGCCCGCTGCGCCTCGGCCAGCAGCTGGTTCAGCGTGTCGATGTGCGCGCGCAGGGCCACCTCGATCGACGGGTGCGCGCACGCGGCGGTGAGCACCAGCGTCGCGCCCCGCAGGTCCCAGTGCGAGTCGCGGACGGTGTCCAGGACCTGGTCCGCGGTGACCGGGTCGCCGATGCCGAGGTGCTCGCCGACGACCTCCGGCAGGACGGTGACCTCGATCGCCAGGCCGCGCGCGATGGCCAGCAGGAAACCGATGAGCCGCTCCCGTACTTCTCCCTGCCGCGACAGCAGCGACTCGGGCCGGTCGTGCCGGTTGAGGAACGCCGGGTCGGCCCGGATCGCGCGCAGCAGCTCGGCGGTGCGCGCGTCCTGCGGCGCGCCGGTCAGCGCCGCGATCGTCGCCGGCTGGTAGGCCTGCGGCCGGCGGCCGATCCACCGGTGCAGCAGCCACCAGCCGAGCTCGGCCGCGGTCTCGCGGCGCCCGGCGCGGATCGCGGCCAGGGCCCGGCGGTGCGGCTGCGCATAGGTCTGCGTGAAGCGCTCGAACGCGGCCCGGTCGCTGCTCGCGTCCTGCGAGGGCTCCAGGTCGCCGGGCTGCACCCCGCGCTCCTGGGCGGCCAGGCCCGACCACAGGCTGTCATGCAGCAGCGGCAGCGTCACCAGCAGCAACGCCTCGGGTCCCGTGAACCGCACGTCCGGCGGCAGCTGCTCGATCAGCTTGCTGATCTGGTTCGACATGCGATCGCCGAAGTCGTCGTCCTGCCACGGGTCATCACCCAGCGAGGACGCGGCCCGGCCGCGCGCCGCGGCGAGTTCCCGCACCAGCGCAACGGCTTGGTCACGATGCGTCGACGCGTCGTCCACGCGACCCCAAACCGTATGCTGCCCCGCGATCGTTTCCCAGCCCGTTGGCACCATGCGGGAAAACTTACCGGGGGATCGCAACGCACTGCGCGCAAGACCGGGATTGGACTTCTGGCCGGTCGCCTTTTGTTGCGCAAGCAGCTACGGTGCTCTCGGCTTTCTTCGGCTCCTTGAGGGGGATCACGGCATGTCCGTCGCTGGAGACGGGGACATCGCAGGCGATTCGGGCACGCAGCCCTCGCTCGCCGGCCCGCTGCCCCCCGCCGCCGGTCCCAACCCCCGCCACCGCGTGCCCCCGACGGCCTCGGCCGCCGCGCGCGTCCTGCCGGAGCCGTTCACCCCGCCGAAGCCGACGATTCCGGCGGTTCCCCACCAGCGCCGCCCCGACGGCCCGACCGCTGTCGCCATGGCGACGGTGCCGGCCATGCAGGAAGAGCCGGACCCGTCCCCGGTGGCGACCCTGGCCGGCGAGCGGCGCGCGGACGCGGCCGACCTCAGCGACGCCGAGAACCTGGCGTTCATCGTCTCGCTCCCGGGCATCTCCAACGACCCCGAGCTGACCGACGACTCCTCGCCGGCCGCCGACCCCTCGCCACCGGACGAGACGGTGGTCGAGACAGTCGAGGGCGAGCTGCTTCCCGTCGGTCCCGTGGTTCCCGGCGACGACTCCCCGACGGTGGCTGACTTTCACGCCCCGGCGCTGGCGATCGTCACGGACTACGACCACGAGGACGCCGAGGACTACCGCGGCAGCCGTCGCCGGCGCGTGATGCCGTGGAAGAAGTACCCGGTCGGCGCCGTCGCCGTGGCGGTGCTCCTGCTGCTCATCACGGGCGCCGTGGCGTTGCAGGCCATGCGCGGCGACGACTCCGGCGGCAACGACAACGCCCTGCCGGGCCGGGTCCCGGGCGTGGACATGCCCGGCGGCCGGGCCCCGGGCGGCGCCGCAGGCTCGTCCCCGTCCGCGTCGGCGGAGTCGACGGAGGATGCGGCGACCGAGGCCGCGGCCCCGACGACGACCCGCGCCCACACCGCGACGACCGCCCCGGCCGCCTCCCAGCCGGCGTCCTCGCCGACCGCCTCGCCGGCCGCGACCAAGACGACGACCACTGCGCCGCCCGCCCCGCTCACCCAGGGCCGCCTGATGGGCGCGCAGTCGCGCAAGTGCCTCGAATACCGCCCCGGCTCCGCCAACCGCGTGGTCATCGACGCCTGTGGCGGTTCGGCCCAGGTCTTCCGCATCCAGGGCAACGCGGCGACGGGCGCGACCCTGCTCGCGGACAACGGCTACTGCCTGGACGTGGTGAACCGGGACACCGCGAACGGGACGCCGGTCCAGGTGTACGCATGCAACGGAACGCCGGCGCAGGTCTTCGTCCGCCGCTCGGACAACACGTGGCAGAACCCGAACGCGAAACGCTGCCTGACGGCGGCCGGCACCGGCTCGGGCTCGGTCGTGGTCATCTGGGACTGCGCGGCCGCCTCGAGCCAGATCTGGACCATGCAGTAGCTTCGTGAATGCACGTGCCGACGCGCCGTGAATTCGGCGGCGATCATTTGGTTCCGAGCAATTTCCGGTGCTAATGTGACGTGCGGACGTGCGGTTCCGGCTCATTCACGATTCATTCAACCATGAGTCCCGGAATACGATCGCCGAATATCACCGTCGACGCCCATGATGGATCCTTGGTCGCCCGGCTCCGGCCGTGCGAAGGCGTTCATGAGGTCGGGTGAGCGATGGGCAGAATTCCTGCCGGTCGCGTCGTTTCGGCGCGACCGCTGATCGTGTCCGGCGCATTGCTGGCCGCCGTGCTGCTCGCCGGCGTGCTGGGCCTGGCCGGAATCGGCGCCGCGGAAATCGCCACCGGCACGCGCGCGCCGCGGGGCTGGGACGAACTGAGCGACGCCTTCTCGGTGGTGAACGGGATCTTCTCGGCGTTCGCGCTGATCGTGGTGCTCGTGACCCTGTGGGTGCAGTTCAACGAGCTGCGCATGCAGCGGGCGGAGCTCAGAATGCAACGCGAGGCGGCCGAACAGTCCGGCCACGAACTGTTCCGCTCCTCCGAGTCCGTCGTCCGGGAACTGCACAACCATCTGCTGGAGATGGCGATCAACGACGAGGACCTGGCCGAGGTGTGGCCCGAATACGGTCCGGACATCACGCCCGTGCGGCGCAAGCAGTTCCTCTACGCCAACCTCATCCTCTCGCACCTGAACCTGAACTACCGGATCGCGGGCCAGGGCGGACACCCGTGGCCGGAGATCATCGCCGAGGTCTTCGAAAGCCCGATCGTCCAGCACTTCTGGGAGGTCGTGCGGGAACACCGGCTCCGAGTTCGATCCGGCGATGCGATCAGCCGCGACTTCGACCGGATGTGCGAGGACGCCTTTCAGCGCTTCCGGTCGCCGGAATAGGCGCCCCCGCGATGGCCGGTCAGTGATAGGAGAGCTCGCCGGCGCGGATCGGGTGTTCGAGGCGGTTCTCGAACGGGGCCAGAGGGCAGGCCCAGGCGTCGTCGTAGGCGCAGCTCGGGTTGTACGCGTAGTTGAAGTCCAGCCGCACCCGGCCGTCCGGCAGGGTGACCACGCCGCGGCCGTGGGTGCCCTTCACGGAGTCGGTCAGGTAGCGGCCCGCGCCGTAGGTCTCGTGGCCGCTCGTGCCGTCGCGGAAGGGCAGGAACAGGCCGCCGCCGTAGGCCGCGAGCCAGAACAGGGTCAGCCTGCCCCACGGGGTGTCGAGGATGCCGGCCCGCTCGTAGGACAGGACGCCGTCGGGGCCGCCCGTGGCGATCTCCAGGGAGCCGGACGCGGGCGTCAGGGGCACCGTGGCGACGAACTCGTCCGACGCGGGGAAGTAGCGCAGCGGGCCTGGCGCGGCCGACTGGGAGTGGGTGGCGAAGAGGTCGTCGCGAAGGGCCCGGAATCCCGCCAGGTCCTCGTCGGAGAGGTACATGGCGGCGACCCGGGCCCGGTAGTCGGCCAGTGCGAGATGGTCCACGCCCCCGAAGTTACCGCCGCAGCGGCGCCCCGGCCTCGTGGAGGTGGCGAAGGGCCTGGGCGTAGGAGTCCACGAACGTGGCCGAGTGGTACGGGACGCCGATCTCCGCGCAGTACCGCTGCACGATCGGCTGGGCCTTGCGCAGGTTCGGCGTGGGCATGTTCGGGAACAGGTGGTGCTCGATCTGGTAGTTCAGGCCGCCGAGCACGACGTCGAGCCACACGCCGCCGCGCACGTTGCGCGACGTGAGCACCTGCTTGCGCAGGAAGTCGAGCTCGTCCTCGGACGTCAGCACCGGCATGCCCTTGTGGTTCGGGGCGAAGGTCATCCCGAGGTACAGCCCGAAGAGCCCCTGATGGATGAGGATGAACGCGATCGCCATGCCGGGGGAGAACAGCAGGAAGGCGGCCGCGAGGTAGACGGCGATGTGGCCGTACAACAGGAAGCCCTCCAGGCGGCGGCGCTTCACGGTGGGCAGGGCCCGCGCGCTCGACACGTGCAGGTTGAAGCCCTCCAGGAGCAGCAGCGGGAAGAACAGCAGCGCCTGATGGCCGCCGATGATCCGCGCGAGGCCGCGGGCGCGCTCGGCCTGCCGCGTCGACCACACGAGGATGTCCGGCGCGACGTCCGGGTCGTGCTCCTCGTGGTTGGGGTTCGCGTGGTGGCGGGTGTGCTTGTTCATCCACCAGCCGTAGCTCATCCCGATGCCGGCGTTGCCCGCGAGCATGCCCAGCGCCTCCGACCAGCGCCGGCCGCGGAAGACCTGCTTGTGGGCGAGGTCGTGGGCGACGAGGGCGACCTGGGCGTACGCGACCGCGAGCACGGCCGCGAACCACAGGCTGTGCGTGAGCGCGAGCCCGGCCCAGCCGCCGGCGTAGAGGGCGACGACCAGGGTGAGCCGGAGGGCGTAATAGCCGGGCCGCCGGTCGAGCAGTCCGGCCGCGCGGATCCGCTGGGACAGGGCGGTGAAGTCGCTCGTTCGCTCCGCAGAGACCAGAACTGTCATGCGCTTCAGCGTTCCGGTTTCATGGGCCGTGATCGAACCCGGCAGCCCCCGCGATTGATGGTAGTGCTGCCCCCACCCTTAAGGGTCGATAGGTTTGACGGGTGCCATTGCTCATCGGCTCCTACGCAGACCAGTACTCCACCTACGACGACGACTTCAAGCCGCTCGCCCCGCCGGTGCGCTCGCCCGCGCCGAGCTTCCTCGCGGTGGGCGCGGGCGGGGTCCGGTACGCCGTCGGCGAGCTCGACGGCGGGCAGGTCTCGGCCTTCACCCCCGGCGGTGAGCTGATCAACACGCTGCCGACCGGCGGCGGCTCCCCGTGCCACGCCGTGGTCGCGGACGACCGGCTGTTCGTGGCCAACTACGCCACCGGGAGCGTCGCGGTGTTCGCGCTGCGGGCCGACGGCGGGCTCGATCGGCAGACCGACCTGGCCCAGCACGCCGGGGCGAGCGTCAACCCGGACCGGCAGGAGGGGCCGCACGCGCACCAGGTGACCGTTCGCGGCGCGATGCTGCACGCCGTCGACCTCGGCATGGACGCGATCGTGCACTACCGCGTCACGCCCGAGGGCCGCCTGGAGCACCTGCGCACCACGACGGTGCAGCCGCTGGGCACCGGGCCGCGGCACCTCGTGTTCCACCCCGACGGGCGCGTGTTCGTCGCCAACGAGCTGGCGTCGAGCGTCTCGACGTACACCTCCGGCTTCGAACTGCTCGACGTGAAGCCCTCCTGCCTCGTGCAGCCGGTCGGCGACAACCTGCCCAGCGAGCTCGCGCTGTCCCGCGACGGCCGGCACCTCTACGTGGCCAACCGCGGCAACGACACGATCACCACGTTCGCCGTCGAGGGCGGCGGCCTGCTGCCCGTCGACGAGGTGAGCACCGGGGGCACCTGGCCGCGGCACTTCGCGGTGCTGGACGGCGCCCTGTGCGTGGCGAACCAGCACTCGAACACCGTGGCGGTCCTCGATCTGGATCCCGACTCCGGCGTACCGTCCCCGGCCACCGTCGTGATCGAGCACCCGTCGCCGAGTGCAGTGATCCCCGTCGCTGCCTGACCCCCGCCCTCGCCCTGGGCGATCTTGTGGATGAGGCGGCACCGAACACTTGCTGAACCGGCGTTAGGTGCCGCACCATCGATGCATGGGTGAGCTCGTGGCTTTGCCCAAATCGGGCGACGTGTTCGAAGACCGCCGCGGCGGCGACCGCACCATGCGCGTGACGGGCCACCCGGAGCGGGGCACCGTGGTGGTGTCGCTGTGGGTGGACAAGATCTGCCGGGCGTCGTTCCAGCTCGCGGAGGACGACCTCCCGCGGCTGCGGGAGGCCCTGGCCGAGATGCGGTTCGAGCGGCCGACGGACGCCCTTTCGGACTCGGCCTGACACCCGGCCTGACACGGCCTGACCCACGGCACCGGGCCGTCCGCGCCGGGTGTCAGCAGGGCATGACTCGGGTCCGCGGGGGTGCGGACCGTCGCTCCCGCCAGACACCGCTCGGCGCTGCGCGCCGACGCTGCCAGGTCCGGGGGTGGTCGCGCTGAGCCTCATCCGTCCTACGCGAGCGACCGCCTGAGTTCAGACGGCCTCGCCGGTCGCAGGTTCGGGCTGCGCGCCGACGCCTCGCGCTGAGCCTTATCCGTTCTACGCGAGCGTCGGCCGGGGGTCAGACGGCCTCGCCGGTCGCGAGCGTCGCCTTGTCTGCCGCATCCGATCGCAGGTTCCGGTTGCGCTGCCGCGGCACCCGGGTCTTGGGCAGGATCGTCGAAGCCGTGATCCCCGCCTGCCGGGCCGCGTCGAGCGTGTCGCGAAGCTCCGCGGCCTCCGCGGCCACCTCCGCCGCCTCCTGGGCCAGCGCCGCCGCGGCCACCACGGCCACGTCCGCCGCCTTCACCGCGGCGCGCTCGGTGGCGGCCGCCGCGTCGTAGAGCCGCCGCGCGCGGCTCTCCGCGGTGCGGCGCAGCTCGACCTCGCGGGCCGCGAGCTCCTGCAGCGGATCGGCCCCGGCCACGCCCTTGAACACCTGCTCGAGCGCGTCCACGGTGATGTCGCCGCGCTTGAAGGCGTCCAGGGCCGCGCGCGAGACCTCGCGCTTGGTCTCATCGTCCTGGTCGAGCACCGGCTGCTGCGGCCCGGCGGCGACCTGACCGGCGGCCTGCAGGGCCTCCTGGTAGGCCTTCTGGGCCACGTCGAACACGTTCCACGCGTGCTCGCGGGCGGTCTGCGCGGCCAGGCTGCGGGCCTGCGACTCGACCACGGTGAGCTGGGCGCGCTTCGCGGCGGCGGCGGTCGCGGCGGCCTGGCGGATGAGCTCGCCGGCCTCGACCCGCAGCCGGGAACGCTCGGCCGGGCTCAGGCTCGCCTCAGCCTGCTCGACGGCGGCCCGGCGGTCGGCGCGGTTGAGCCGGTAGAGGCTCCAGCGCGACAGGAACGCGGCGAGGAGGACGAACAACACGATGACGGCCATCAACCCGACCCAGAGCACGATGGCCCCGGTGACCGGGTCGAGCCCAAAGATTCCGCGCCCGCCCGTGAGGGTCCACGGCAGGTCACGGGGGGATTGTGCCAACGTGGCGGGGGAGTCAATGGCCACGGCGCGACCTCCGGCTGTGCGTGTTGCCTCAGCGTAATCGCCGCGACCCAGGCGGGCACCCCATCGAGATGTGACTATTCGGCGAAGTTACGTACACGAATAGTGACCCTCGGGCAAGAAACCGCCGCTCAACGGCGTGTCGGGCGGCGTGTCGCGGTCGCGGTCCGTGCCGGTCGGCGGGTGGGTGTCGGCGACTTGTCATCACATCGTGATCGGCCGGGAAAATCGGGTGTCCGTCCGCGGGGTGATCGCTAAGGTCCCGCGCATGTGCTTGCGCATCGTGTGCCCGCCGCCCATTCGGTAGCGGGCAGGCCAGGAGACCACGGCACCCGGCGGCATGACCCCGGGTCGATGGCGGCTGCCCGCGTTCGGAAACGCGTCCAGCCCAGCCGATGACCCGGGAGCACACCCGTATGCGAAATTCCGTTGGCCTCAATCTGTTCTTCATCGCCCTCGCCGCCGTGTCGTGGGGCTTCGGCGGCTTCGTGGCCGCCGTGCTGTACGACCACAGCGGCCTCGGCCCGATCGCCGTCACGTTCTGGCGCTACGCCGGTGGCCTGGCCCTGCTGGCGGCGCTCCGGCCGTTCCTGCGCACCGCGACCGGCCGGCGCGCCAGACCGGCGACGCGCATCCTCAACGGCCTCGGCATGGCCGTCTACCAGACCGCCTACTACGTGGCCATCGCGCTCGGCGGCGTCGGCATCGTCACCGTGGTCACCCTCGGCTCCGGCCCGATCCTGATCGCCATCGGCGCCCGCCTGTTCCTCGGCGAGCGGCTCGGGCGGGCCGGCCTGATCACGGTCGCCGCCTCGGTCGCCGGCCTGGTCCTGCTGGTCCTGCGGAGCCCGGGCGCCGGCCCTCACCCCGTGGCCGGCATCGCGGTGGCCCTGGTCTCGGCGGCCGGCTACGCCGCGGTGACGCTGCTCAACCGGGCCCAGGCCGACGACCCCTTCGACTCGGCCCTCACCGGCTTCGCCGTCGGCGCCGTCGTGCTGCTGCCCATCGCCGCGTTCGAGGGCCTGCTGCCGAGGGCGGACGGCCTGGGCGAGACGCTGGCGCTGCTGGCGTTCCAGGGCGCGGTGCCCACAGCCCTCGCCTACGCGCTGTTCTTCCGCGGGCTGACCGTGGTGCGGGCGACGACGGCGTCCGTGGTCGCGCTGAGTGAACCCTTCGCGGCCGTCGCGCTCGGGGCCCTGGTGCTGCACGAGCGGCTGACCCCGTGGTCCGCCGCCGGCGGCGCGATCCTGCTGGCCTGCGTCGCCGCGCTCGCGGTGCAGGAACGCCGGGCCGGACACGAAGGGCCGCAACACGAAGGGCCGCAACACGAAGGGCCGCAACACGAAGGGCCGCAACACGAAGGGCCGCAACACGAAGGGCCGCAACACGAAGGGCCGGACGCTCAGCGCCCGGCCCTTCGCGAAACCAGCAGCAGCTAGCCGACGATGCCGCTGAAGAAGGGCAGCGCGCCCTGGGCCAGGCCGCCCACCACGGGCAGGCCCGTCACCACGGGCAGGGCCTCGGTCTGCGCGTGCCGCGGCGCGTAGGAGTCCGACTCCGCGTGCCGCGGCGCGTACGCCGCCGACTCCGTCACCAGCGGCAGGTTGCTCGCCGCCTGCGGCAGGGCGCCCGTCGTCGGCACGAGCCGGTTCGCCACCGCGGTCGTGCTCACGCCCGGCGTCGGGCCCACGCCGCCGATCACCGGGACGCCGGTGATCGAGTCGTTCTTGAGCACGTCGCTGCCGCCGAGCGGGAGGTCGCCCACCAGGGGCAGGCCGCCCGCCTCGGTGGCGCCGCGGCCCGCGCCCGGCAGGCCGCCGCCGATCGGGAGGCCGAGGTTGTCGACGGGGTTGAGCGTGCCGCGCACCGGCAGGCCGCCGCCCAGCAGCGGCAGGCCCCCGACGAGCGGGAGGTCCTCGGTCTTGCCCTGCTTCGCCTTGCGCGGCGACGGCTTGACCGACGGGAACGCGGTGGAGGTGTCCGCGATGGAGGTGCCCTGCAGCGTGTCGGTGCCGGGCAGGCCCAGCTGCGACAGGTCCGTCAGCCCGCCGACGAGCGGCAGGGTCGACAGCGAGTTCTCGGTGTCGGCCAGCGACGGCGCCTGGCCCGCGCCCGGCAGGGCGTTGGCGGCGACGGCGTCGGTCGGCAGGGCCGGCAGGTTCGTCAGCCGGCTCGACGTCGTGCGCGGCAGGCCCAGGCTGTCGGTCGGCACGAGGCTCGACACCGGCAGGCCCTGGAGCATGCCCGGAACGGCCTGGCGGTTGATGCGGTTGCCGCTCAGCGGGGCCGACGTCGTCGCCTCGGTGCTGGTGTCGATGCGGTCGGTGTGCGCCTGCAGCTGCAGGGACTGGTTGTTCGGGCCGCCGGCGGGCGAGAACAGGTCGTCCAGCTGGCCGGGCGCCAGCGCGGTGTCATCGGCGTGTGCGGCGCCGGCGCCGAGCAGCAACATGCCGCCCGCGATGCCGACGGTCCCTACCGTCCGGCGAAGCCACGTGTTCATCCTCGAAAACCAATCTGGTCGACAATGCGATTCGCCGGGACCAACGAGATCGTGGGTCATCGGAAACTGGTGATCTTCGCTAGGATCGGCCGGTGACGTCCGAGTCGTGGCTGATGAGGCGGTTGCGGGGGAACCTTCCACGCGTTCAGGCGATCACCCGTCCGTGGTCGATCGAGCCGGTCGCCGGGCCCGAGCGACACATCGTGCACGCGCCGGCGAAGCGGGTCGTGGTGTGTGGGGACGACCCCCTGGCGGTGCGGCTGATCAATGAGCTGATCCTGCAGTACGGGGTGCACGTCACCGCCATCCTGCCCAGCACCCGGCGGCGGTACGGCCCCGACATCGCCCGGCTCGTGGCCGAGCACGGCGGCCGGGTGATCGAGGCGGAGAAGCCCGACACCGAGGCGTTCGAGCGGGCCGACCTGGCCGGGGCCGACGCCCTCGCGCTGGTCAAGCAGGACGACATCGGCAACCTCGACGCGGCCCTGCAGGCGCAGGAGGTCAACCCGCGCATCCGGCTGGTGGTCCGGATGTTCAACCTGCGCCTCGGGCACAGCGTGCGGCGCAACTTCGCCGACGTGCGGGTGCTCTCCGACGCCCAGATGGCCGCGCCCGCCTTCGTCTCCGAGGCGCTGGGCGAGGTCGCGCCGGTGCACGTCCGGGTCGCGCAGCGCACCCTGTTCGTGGCCCGCCGCGCCGAGGTCCGCCCTGAGGACGTCGTCTGCGGCCTGGCCCGCACCCGGGCGGACGACGAGCCCGAGTTGCTGCCCCGGGAGGACGCGGATCTGGTCCTGGCCGTGGCCAACGGCGAGCGCGCCGCCACGGTGGTCGAGCGCGGCGAGCGCCTGGACCGGCCGCCCGCGGTGCGCGAGAGCCGGTTCCGCCGCTGGTGGCGCCATCAGCTGCGCCATCCCCTGCACGCGCTGCGCGGCCTGGTGAGCCGCAAGCTCTGGCTGACCGCGCTCGTGCTGGTGGTCATGCTCATCGCCGGCACCGCGGTCATCGCCCACTACAAGCACGTGAGCTGGTGGAACGCCGCCTACGTGACGCTGCTGGCCGAGCTGACCGGGGCGAGCCCCGAGCTCGAGTCGCACTGGCCCGAGAAGGTGATCACCACCCTGCTCGGGCTGGTCAACGTGGCACTGATCCCGGTGATCACGGCGGCGGTGGTCGAGGCGGTGGTCAACGCGCGGCTGGCGCTCGCGCTCGGCCGGCTGCGCGAGCCGGTCTCCGGGCACGTGGTCGTGGTCGGGCTGGGCAACGTCGGCACCCGCGTCATGCACGCCTTCGTCGACCTCGGCGTGCCCGTGGTGGTGATCGACCGCAACGAGAACGCCCGGGGCGCGGAGGCGGCCCGCAGCCGCGGGGTGCCGTTCATCGTCGGCGACGCGAGCAACGTCGAGACGCTGCGGGCCGCGTCCGTGGACACCTGCCGGGCGCTGGTGGTGGTCTCCACCGACGACCAGGCCAACCTCGAGGCCGCGCTGGAGGGCCGCACGCTCAAGCCCGACCTGCGGGTCATCCTGCGGCTCTTCGACGGCCGCTTCGCCGACCGGGTGCAGCGCGCCTTCGGCATCACCGCCTCGCGCAGCGTGTCCTTCCTGGCCGCCCCCGCCTTCGCCGCCGCCCTGCTCGAGCGGGAGGTGATCGGCACCATCCCGGTCGGCCGCCGGGTGCTGCTGCTCGCCGAGGTGCCGATCGTCGCCGGCTCGCGGCTGGACGGGAGCCCGGTCGAGGCGGCCCAGGACGTCGGCGAGGTGCAGGTCCTCGCGGTCGCCACCGACGAGGAGCGCCGGACGGTCTGGGCCCCGCCGGGCACCTACGTGCTGCGCGCCGACGATCTGCTGACCGTGGTAACGACGCGGGTGGGGCTGGGTGGCCTTCTGGCCCATACCGGCGGGACGGTCGACCGCATTTCCTAGCCAGGCGGTCAGAGCGGCCGGATCCCGATCCCTTGTGCGGGGATCGGTCGTTGAATGGGCGGATCGCCCGATTTAACCCCTCCCTCCGGCGGGCGTATCCCTTCTGCTCTGCGAACCCATGGAAGGACGCGCTCATGCGGCGTAAGTCGTTGCTGGTGGCAGGGGTCTGTGCCCTGCTCGGAGTCACCGGGGCGGGGGTCGCCATGGCCTCCTCCGGCTCGCCGCAGCCGCAGAGAGCGCCGGCCACCGCGCCGCAGCTGCGCCTGTTCCACGACGTGTCGGGGCTCGAGGAACCGGGCGCGACCCAGACCGGGGTGCTCGAGTCGGTGACCGGCGGCAGCATCGAGCGGGCCGCCTCGCGCACGTTCACCTACGCCGGTGCCGACTACGTCAAGGTGCACTTCTCGCGGCTCGCGCTGAGCGACGGCGACAAGGTCGTCGTGAGCGACGCGAGCGGGGCGGAGCAGTACGAGTACACCGCGGAAGAACTGAGCGGATCCGACAACTGGACGATGTCCGTGTCGGGCGACCGCGCGGTCGTGCGCGTGCGGAAGGCGGGCAAGGACGTCTTCGGCATCCGCTCGCGGCTGGCGAGCATGGGCGTGACCGTCGACAAGGTGGCCCGCGGGCAGACGGCGACCGAGCGCGCCAAGGCCGACGCCGACCGCAAGGCCGCGCTCGCCGCCGCGCCGCACGAGGAGAGCATCTGCGGCCGGGCCAACGAGACCGAGAACGCCGCCTGCTACAAGTCGTCGGACCCGGTGGCGTACGCCAACTCGAAGCCGGTCGCGCGGCTGCTCATCAACGGGGTGGAGCTGTGCACCGCCTGGCGGGTCGGCACCCAGAACCGGATGCTGACCAACCACCACTGCTTCACCACGAGCCGCGAGGCGCGCAGCACCGAGGTGTGGTTCAACTACGAGTGCGCGCAGTGCAACGGCGGCAACACGCTGCGCCCGGTCAAGGTCATGGGCGACCAGGTGCTCGCGACCGACGACATCCTCGACTACACGCTGTTCAGCGTGAAGAACTTCGCGCAGATCCAGCAGTTCGGCTACCTGCAGATCGACGACCGGGCGCCGGTGCGCGGCGAGGAGCTCTACATCCCGCAGCACCCGCGCGGCGCGCCGACGGTGATCACCAGCCAGGACAGCACCGAGCGCAGCGGCAACTGCGCCGTGAGCGACCCGTCCTACGACGGCTACGCCGCCAACACCGACATGTCGTACTACTGCGACACCGACGGCGGCTCCTCGGGCTCCCCGGTCATCTCCCGCCGCACGAACAAGGTCATCGCGCTGCACCACTTCGGCGGCTGCCCCAACTCGGGCGTGCGCATCGACCGGATCGCCGCCCAGCTGCGCAACCTGATGTAGAGAACCTGTGCACGAAGGGCCCGGGCGACCGGGCCCTTCGTCGTGTTCGGGTACCGTTTGCCCTCGTGCGCATCGAGCTTCGACCCGTCCGTCCCGCCGGCTGGTGGCTCGACGCGCTGCTGCTCGCGGGCTTCGCGCTCATCACGATCCTGCTCGCGGCGAAGACCCCGCTGCTGGGTCTGGATCTCGCCGTGCGCGACTTCGTCGACGCGCACCGGCCCCGGTGGTTCTACCTCGTGCTGCGCGGGGGCAACCTGCTCGGCCAGGGCGGGGCCGTCCTGACGCCGCTGGTCGCGATCGTCGCCTTCTTCATGAGCCGGGCCCGGCACACGGTCCGCCCGTTCCTACCGCTCATCGGGGCCGAGCTGATCACCTACGTGACCATCGGTCCGGTGAAGCTGTGGACGGACCGCACCGCGCCGAGCAACCACGAGCTCAGCCATCCCGAGTGGCTCTTCCGGATCGACTCGGGCATGTCCTATCCGTCGGGCCACGTCATCAACACCATCGTGTTCTACGGCGTGCTTGCCACCCTGCTCACCGGCGTGCTGTGCCCGGGGTTCGTGACCGCGATCCGCTACGTGGTCCCGCTGGTGGTGCTGTTCACCACGACGTACCTGAGCTTCCACTGGGTCACCGACGGGCTCGCCGCGCTCATGCTCGGCGTGCTCCTCGACCGGATCCTGCGGCGGGTGCCGTGGGACGCGATCCCCCTGGGTGTGTTCAAGAGTTGGTCCGGCCCGTTCTACGACACCCAGGAGCCGGCGCGCATCACGCGCTGAACGTTGAGCTCCGCGTCGAGCAGCACCAGATCCGCGGCGGCGCCCTCGCGCAGCTCGCCGGTGGCGTCCAGGCCGATCGCCCGGGCGGGCGTGCCCGAGGCCATCCGCGAGGCGTGCACCAGCGACAGCCCCGCGCCCACGGCCCGGCGGAACGCGCGGTCCATGGTCAGGGTGCTCCCGGCGATCGCCCCGTCGCGGGTCAGCCGGGCCACGCCCTCGGCGACGTCGACGCTCTGCCCGCCGAGGTCGTAGGTGCCGTCGGGCATGCCGGCCGCGGCCATGGCGTCGGTGATGAGCGCCGCGCGGGCCGGGCCGGTGACCGAGGCGGCAAAAGCCAGAGTGCCGTCGTGCAGGTGGATGCCGTCGGCGACGAACTCGCAGACCACGCCGGCCGCGCCGAGCAGGGCGAAGACCGGGCCGGGCTGGCGGTGGTGCGGCGGGCGCATGCCGTTGAACACGTGCGTGCCGACCGTCGCGCCCGCCTCGACACCGGCGAGCGTCTCCTCGTAGGTGGCGTCGGTGTGCCCGATCGCGGCGACGACCCCGCGCTCGACCAGCAGGCGGATCGCATCCAGGGCGCCGGGGAGCTCGGGGGCGACCGTCACCAGCCGTACCGCACCCTCACCCGCGTCGATGAGCGACTTGAGCTCGCCGAGGTCCGGGTGGCGCAGGTGGGCCGGGTTCTGGGCGCCGCAGCGGGCCTGGGACAGGTACGGGCCCTCGAAGTGGACGCCGGCGATCGGGCCCTCGGCCGCGAGCGGGGCGAACGCCCTGGTGGCGCTCATCATCAGCTCCGGCGACGAGGTGACGAGGCTGGCGAGCATCGTGGTGGTGCCGTGGCCGAGGTGGTACGCGGCCGCCTTGCGCGCCTCGTCCGCGTCGCCGGTGGTGAAGGTCGCGCCCCCGCCGCCGTGCACGTGGATGTCGACGAACCCGGGCACGACCACGGCGGCATCCGTTGCCTGGCCGGAGGGCGACGCGCCGACCTCGGCGATCCGTGAGCCCTCGACGCGGACGAAACCGTTGTCGATGACGCGGTCGCCCGCGACGACCCGGACCCCGGATACCACAGTCATGCGGTGCTCTCCTTCATGTGCAGGTGGTCGAGCGCGATCAGGGCCGCGCCCAGGCAGCCGGCCTCGTCGCCGAGCGCCGCGCGGGTGATCTCGGGCTCGCGGTGGAACGTCACCCGCGCGTGCACGCCGGCCCGCAGCGGTGCGAGCAGGGCCTCGCCGGCCTCGGCCAGGCCGCCGCCGAGCACGATCACCGCCGGGTCGAACAGCGCGATGCCGGTCATGAGCCCGTCGGCGAGGGCGTCGATCGTCTCGCGCCACACCTCGACCGCGGTCGCCTCACCCTCGGCGGCCAGGCGCGCGACCTCCTCGGCGGTGGCGGTGCGGCCGGCCTGCTCGGAGTAGCGCCGGCCGACCGCCGACGCCGAGGCGATCGCCTCCAGGCAGCCGCGCTGGCCGCAGCCGCACTCCGGGCCGCCCGGGCGCACCACGATGTGGCCGATCTCGCCGCCGGCGCCGTGCCCGCCCGTGTAGACCTGGCCGTGCACCACGTTGGCCGCGGCGATCCCGGTGCCGATCGGGATGACGAGCACGTAGTCGCGGCCCCGCCCGGCGCCCAGCCGCGCCTCGGCCAGCCCACCGGCCCGCACGTCGTGGCCGAGGGCCGCGGGCAGCCCGAGGCGGGATTCCAGCAGGGCCTGCAGCGGTACGTCCCGGAAGCCGACGTTCGCCGCCCAGACCGCGATGCCGTTGACCTCGTCGATGACCCCGGGCACCACCAGCCCGGCGCCGACCGGCTCCAGCCCCTTGGCCCGCGCGGTCGCGGCGAGCCCCTCGGCGATGTCCAGGATGGTCGCGATGACGGCCTCGCCGCCGCGCTCGGCCCCGGTCGGGTGGCGCTCGGCGTGCTGCACCGTGTGCAGCGCGTCGCCGTCGGCGCCGACGAGCGCGCACTTGATGCCGGTGCCCCCGACGTCCAGAGCGATCACGGTCTGCGTCATGTGCGGCTCTGTCCTCGCCCCATCGTTACTGTGAACAAACCTTCCGGTTGGCGCATCATCGCGCACCGGCCGTCGGGCTGGCAACTGTCGCCCATCCGTTGGTTCGAGCAGTTGCCTTTGCGTTTACCGGCCGTTTCGCGCATTATTGTGCACACATCTCGCACCGTACGCGCAGGGAGGGGCCGCGTGGACCGTTACGCGCGCTGGAACGCGCTCCTCGAGATCCTCACGGACAGCGGCCGGATCAGCGTGGAGGACGCCGCCGAGCGCCTCGACGTGTCCCAGGCCACCATCCGGCGCGACTTCGATCAGCTCGCGCAGCAGCAGATGATCACGCGTACCCGGGGCGGGGCCGTCGCCAACGGGGTGTCGTACGACCTGCCCCTGCGGTACAAGACGGCCAAGCACGCCCCGGAGAAGCAGCGCATCGGCGCGGCCGCGGCGGCCCTGGTCTCGCCGGGCATGGTGGTCGCGCTCAACGGCGGCACCACCACGACCGAGGTCGCCCGCGCGCTCGCGGTGCGCCCGGAGCTGACCGGCGGCGTGGACGACGCCCAGCTCACGGTGGTCACCAACGCGCTCAACATCGCCAACGAGCTGCTCGTGCGCTCGCGGATGAAGATCGTGGTCACCGGCGGCGTGGTCCGCCCGCAGTCCTTCGAGCTCGTCGGCCCGCTCGGCGGCAACATCCTGCGCGACGTCACGCTGGACATCGCGCTGCTCGGCGTCGACGCGCTCGACGTGACCCTCGGCGCCGCGGCCCACCACGAGGGCGAGGCGGCGATGAACAGCCTCATGGTCGCCCGCGCCCGCCGGGTCGTGATCATCGCGGACAGCTCGAAGCTCGGCGGGCACGCCTTCGCGCGCATCTGCCCGATCGACCGCATCGACACCCTGGTCACCGACTCCAACGCGACCGACGCCACGCTGGGCGCCTTCCGCGAGGCCGGCGTGAAGATCGTCACCGCCTGACTCCACATTTCCCGGCTCCACCCGCGTCAGAGGGGCGAAGGGGGCGCCGGTGGAATTCGAGGAGTTTCTCAGTGCACGGCTGGCCGCGCTGCTGCGGTACGCCACCGTGCTCGCGTGCGATCCGCATCTCGCGGAGGACATCGTGCAGGAGGTGCTGTCCCGCGCGCAGACCCGCTGGGCGCGGATCAGCGCCGCCGACGTGCCCGAGGCGTACGTCAAACGCATGATCGTCAACGAGCTCGCCTCGTGGCGCCGCCGCCGTGCGGCCCGGGTCGTGCCCATGTCCCTGTCCGCGCTGGACACCGTCGGCGCCCCGCTGGAAGACCCGGCGACCGCCGTCGACGAGCGCGACGCCATGATCCGCCGCCTGGCCGCGCTGCCGGTGCGCCAGCGGATCGTCATCGCCCTGCGCTACTACGAGGGCCTGTCGGACCCGGAGATCGCCGACCTGATCGGCTGCCGCCCGGCGACCGTCCGCAGCCACGCCGCCCGCGGCCTCGCCACCCTGCGCGAATATTCGAGGAGCACGACGTGACCGACGAACCGCTCATCCACGCCGCCTTCGAGGCCATCGCCGCGACCGCGCCGCCGCCCGAGCGGGTGCGCGCCCGGATCGCGGCCCGGGCCCGGGTCCACCGCCAGCGCCGCACGCTCCTGGTCGGCGCGGGTGCCCTCGGCGGCGCCGCGGCCGCGACCGCCGTGGGCGTGCCGCTGCTGGCCCGCTCCGGCTCCGGCGTTCCGGCCGGTCCCGCCGCCCCCTCGGTGGCGGCCGGCACCCCGTTCCGCTTCGGCCCCGGCTGGCTGCCCGACGGGGTCTCCGAGCAGTATCGCCAGGTCACCGTCATGCCCTCGGACGCGGCGTTCTTCGGCTCGCGGCGCAGCTGGCTGCCGCCCGGCGTCGCCTACCCGGAGGACCACTCGCCGGCGCCCGGCATCACCCTGACCATCGGCGAGCGGTTCGGCGACGCCGACGCCGGCGAGCCGGTCACCCTGGGCCAGGCCCGCGGCCGTCTCGCGGTGACGGACATGGCCACGGTGTCGTGGGAGCACGAGGGAACGCCGATCCGGGTCACGGCGTATCAGCTGCCGAACCAGGCCGACCTCGCCGTGCGCGTCGCCCGCTCCCTGACCCGCAGCGCGTCCACGCTCCCGCTCAACCTGACCGTCGGCTTCCCCGCCCGCTTCGGCGGCCGGCTGACGCTGGCCGTGCACCCGCGCCCCGGCGGCTGGCTGACCTCGGTCACCTCGGAGACGCTCGACCGCACCCGGTCCGCCATGGTGGTCGCCTCGACGGGAGAGGCCCCGAAGCACACGTATGCCCAGTTCGGCCGCCCCGGAGGCATCACGCTGTGGGTTCCGGACGAGCAGGATCCCAGCGCCAACTTCACCCGGGACGAGGTGGACCAGGCCCTGATGGACCTGGCGTTCAAGGCCCCGGACCTGAGCTGGGTCGGCGGCCGCGTTGCGTAGCGGGTGATCGAGGCCCTCACCCGATAGGGTGGTCGGCGTGGGTGAGGTGCGGAGGTTGCGGCGCGACGACGTCGCCGCTGCCCGCGTGCCCGCGCAACCGTCCACAGAGGACATCGACGACTTCCTCGACGGCGACGAGCCGGCCCCGGCGCCGGACATCGCGGTCGCCGAGGAGCCGGCCGAGCTCGACGAGCGCGGCAAGGGGATCCTGGCGTTCGAGAAGCGGTGGTGGCGGCAGGCGGGCGCCAAGGAGCAGGCCATCCGGGACACCTTCGGCCTCAGCGCGACCCGCTACTACCAGCTGCTCAACGGCCTGCTGGACAACCCGCTGGCGCTGGCCCACGACCCGATCGTGGTCCAGCGCCTGCGCCGCCTGCGAGCCTCGCGCGCCCGCCGCCGCTGAGCCGGCCGCGCCGGCCGCTCAGCGGGCCCGCTGCTGCTCCGCGTAGTTGGCCAGCCACTCCACCTGCGTCGGGTCGAGCGACGGCCGCACGCGCGAGCGGGCCAGCTCCACGTGCGCCGCCGTCACCTCGGTCGCGTCCAGGGACTCGCGCATCGCGGCCAGGGCCGACTCCCGCACCAGCGCCGCGCAGTCCGCGGCCGAGAAGCGGTCCAGCGATGCGGCCAGGGCGGCGAGGTCCACGTCCGGCGCGAGCGGCACCGACTTGGCCGCCGCGCGCAGGATCTCGGCGCGCGCGTCGGCGTCCGGCGGCGGCACGAAGACCAGGCGCTCCAGGCGGCCCGGGCGCAGCAGGGCCGGGTCGACCAGGTCGGGGCGGTTCGTGGCGCCGATGACCACGACGTTGCGCAGCGACTCGACGCCGTCGAGCTCGGTGAGCAGGGCCGCGACCACGCGGTCGGTCGTGCCGCCGTCGGTCGCCTGGCCACGGGTCGGGGCCAGGGCGTCCACCTCGTCGAGGAAGACGAGGGTCGGGGCGGCCTCGCGGGCCCGGCGGAACAGCTCGCGGACCGCCCGCTCCGACTCGCCGACCCACTTCGAGAGCAGCTCGGCGCCCTTCACCGAGAGCACGTTGGCCTTGCCGGTGCCCGCGATCGCCTTGACCAGGAAGGTCTTGCCGCAGCCGGGCGGGCCGTAGAGCAGCACCCCGCGCGGGGGCTCGACGCCGAGGCGGGAGAAGGCGTCGGGGTAGGACAGCGGCCACAGCACCGACTCGGTCAGCGTCTGCTTCACGTCCACCATGTCGCCGACGTCGTCCAGGGTCACCTTGGCCAGCTCGAGCGAGCTCTCGGCCATCGACGTCGGCCGGACCACCTCCAGGGCGGCCTCGAAGTCGGCCATCACGACCTTCGGGGTCTCGGCCTCGCGGCGATGGCGCAGCGCAGCGCGTACACCCGCCTCCCGGGCCAGCGCGGCGAGGTCCGCGGCCACGAAGCCGGGCGTGCGGGAGGCGACGTCGTCGAGCTTCACGTCGTCGTCCAGCGGCATGCCGCGGGTGAGCACCGCGAGCTGCTCGCGGCGCAGGGCGGCGTCGGGCAGCGGCAGCGAGATCTCGTGGGCCAGCAGCTCCGGGGAGTGCAGAGCCGGGTCGACCGACTCGGGGCGGCTGGTGGTGCACACGACCGCCTCGCCCTCGCGGATCAGCTCGCCGAGCAGCTGGCGGAAGACGGTGGACAGCGGGCCGGGCTGGTCGCGCGGGGCGAGCGCGTCGACGTCGGAAACAAGAAGAATCGCCGGACGATGCTCGCCGTCTGCGCCACGCATCTCGTCGGCCGCCTTGCGCAGGCGCGCGGCCGCGTCGTTGTTGGTCAGGGCGGCGATCTCGGGCGCCCACAGCGCCACCACCTGGGCCTCGACCTGGGCCGCGACCGCGTGCACGAGCGCGGACTTGCCCGAGCCGGCCGGGCCGGTGACCAGCACGCCGAGCGAGACGGTGGTGCCGAGCTTGGCCAGCACCTCGCCGTGGTGGAAGCCGAGGTCGAGCAGCTCGATGAGCTGTTCGCCCTGGGCGCGCAGGCCCGGCAGGTCGTCGAGGGTCGGCGCCGGGCCGGCCGGGGTCACGGTCGGCGTGGCCGGGGCCGGGGCGGAGCTGGGCGTGGCCATCACGCCGCCCGGGGCGTGTGTCGCATGGCCATGCAGCCAGCCGACCGCGGTGTCCATGGTGACCAGCGCGGCGCCGGCCGGCTCGGCCGCCTCGACGCTCAGCAGCGCGCTGGTGAACGCGTAGCCGACGGTGTTGGACAGGCTGCGCCGGGCCGCCTCGACGAGACCGCGGTCGACCATGTGGACCGCCGGCGCCGACACCGACAGGGTGCCCAGCGAGACGTCCTGGGGCAGCAGCGACACGTTGTCGCCCACCGTGACGACCTTGCCCAGCAGCGCCAGGCGCAGCATCTCCGGCGACACGACCGCCATGATCTCGGACGGCCCGGACAGCGTGACCGTTCCGGCCGCGCGCAGCGGGGCGGTCGCGACGGTGACCTGGCCGCCGTCGCGCAGGCCGAGGTTGCCCAGCAGCAGGTCGTCGGCGTAGAGCAGGGCGCGGCTGGCCCCCGGCTCGGCCACCGCGACGATCCCGGCCGAGGTTCGCCGCCCGGTGAGCGTGACCGGGTCGCCGGGGCGCAGCCCGAGCGCCGTGAGCACCTCCGGGTGCAGGCGCACGACCCCGCGGCGGGCGTCGAGCGCGGCCGGGCGCAGGCTGGCAGTCAGGGTCAAGGTCGCCGACACGCGTTCGAGCGTAGCTGTTGCTGTGAAGGGGCTGAGTCTTTCCACTTTCCGCAACATCCGGTGCGTACGTTTGGTCAATGCGATTTCGTCTCCCGAGCCTCAGCCGGCGCCAGATCATCGCCGGCGCCGTCGGGATCGTGCTGGTCGCGGGGCTGGTGGGGTGGGCCGCGGCCCCCGCGCCGAAGAGCTACCGCACCACCGACCAGATGCTTACGGTCCGCACCGGGCCCGGCGACACCGACGAGGTCACCCTCGACTCGACGCTCTACCTGCCCAAGTCCGCGAGCTCGGCGGCCCCGGTGCCGGCGATCCTGCTCGCGCACGGCTTCGGCGGCACGAAGCAGAGCGTGAAGAGCGACGCCGAGTTGTACGCCGAGCAGGGCTACGCCGTCCTGGCCTGGACGGCCCAGGGCTTCGGCCGCTCGACCGGCGAGATCCACCTCGACAGCCCCGACTGGGAGGTGAAGGACGCCCAGCGGCTCATCGACTGGCTCGCCGCGCGGCCCGACATCGCCAAGTCCGGCAACGACCCCAAGGTGGCCGCGGTCGGCGGCTCCTACGGCGGGGCGCTGGCGCTGATGCTGGGCGCCCAGGACACCCGGGTCGACGCCATCGTGCCGATGATCACGTGGAACGACCTGGTCAACGTGTTCCTGCCCGGCGGGGTGTTCAAGAAGCAGTGGGCCGGGCAGTTCTTCGGCGCCTCCGAGAACCCGGGAAACCCGCAGTGCGGGCGCTTCGCGGCCGACGTCTGCCGGGCCTACCTCGACATCGCCACGACCGGGAAGGCCACCCCGGCCGCGGAGGCCCTGCTGCGCAAGTCCTCGCCGTCGTCGGTGCTGGAGAAGATCAAGGCGCCGACGCTGCTGGTCCAGGGGCAGGTCGACACGCTGTTCCCGCTCAGCGAGGGCGACGCGAACGCGCGCGGCATCGCGGCCACGGGCACCCCGGTGCGGGTCGCGTGGTTCACCGGCGGCCACGACGGCGGCACCGGCCCGCAGTCCGAGGTCGACCGGCTGAAGCTGCTCACCGGGCAGTGGCTCGACCACTACGTGAAGGGCAACGGCAAGGCGCCGGAGAACAGCTTCACCTACTCGCGCGTCTCCGGCCTCAACGCCCAGGGCCGCGGCCTGGTCACCGCCGCCTCGAAGGTGGACACCTACCCGGGCATCACCGGCGCGGGGACCACGGTGGACCTGAGCGGGCCGGCCCAGCCGATCGCCAACCCGCCGGACGGCAACCCGGCGGGGATCTCGTCGCTGCCGCTGGCCGGACTGTCGAGCCTGCTCGGCTCCAGCGGCCTGGCCTCGGGCGTCTCGCGGGAGATCCCTGGCCAGCACGCCGACTTCGTCTCGGCCCCGCTGGGCGCCGCGCTCGACACCGCCGGCGCGCCGCGGGTCAAGATCCGCGCGGCGTCCCCGACCGGCGAGGCGACGCTGTTCGTGAAGCTCTACGACCTGCCGTCCAAGGGCACCCCGTCGATCCCGGACGGGCTGATCGCCCCGATCAAGCTGACGGGCCTGCCGAAGGACATCGCGGATGCGGTACCGATCACCGTCATCCTCCCCGCCGTCGTGCACCGCTTCGAGGCCGGCAGCCGGGTCGGGATCACCGTGGCGACCGCCGACACCGCCTACTGGTCGCCGCCGGAGCCGGTCGTCTACACCGTCGCGGTCGACGGGGCGATCACCCTGCCCGCCGCCGCCGGGACGCCGATCGCGAACCCGGACGTCATCTGGCGGTACGTCCTGGCCGCCCTCGTCGCCGCGATCGCCCTCGCGCTCGTGATCGCGCTGCTGGTGGCCCGCGGCCGGGCCCGGCGCATCGATCGCAGCGTCGACACCGAGCACGTGGACACGCCGCTCGTGGTGCGGGGCCTGCGCAAGGAGTACAAGGACTTCGTCGCCGTCTCCAAGGTGGACTTCACCGTCCACAGGGGACAGGTCGTCGGTCTGCTGGGGCCGAACGGGGCCGGCAAGACCACCTCGCTGCGCGTGCTCATGGGCCTGACCCGGCCCACAGCCGGCGAGATCCTGGTCTTCGGGCACCGGCTGCTGCCCGGCTCGCCGGTGCTGTCCCGGGTCGGCGCGCTCGTCGAGGGGCCGGGCTTCCTGCCCCACCTGACCGGGGCGCAGAACCTGGAGCTGTACTGGCGCGCCACCGGCCGGCCCGCGGCGGACGCGCACTTCGAGGAGGCGTACGACATCGCCGGGCTCGGCAACGCGGTGCACCGGCGGGTGAAGACGTACAGCCACGGCATGCGCCAGCGCCTCGCGATCGCCCAGGCCATGCTCGGCCTGCCGGAGCTGCTGGTGCTCGACGAGCCGACGGACGGGCTCGACCCGCCGCAGATCGCCGAGATGCGCAAGGTGCTGCGCCGCTACGCCACCGGCGGCCGGGCCGTGCTGGTCTCCAGCCACCTGCTCGCCGAGGTGGAGCAGACCTGCACCGACGTGGTGGTCATGCACCGGGGCGAGGTGGTCGCGGCCGGGCCGGTCGAGGACATCGTGGGCGACTCGCCGACGGTGCAGCTGGACGTCTCCGACGTCGACGAGGCCGAGAAGGTGCTGGGCGAGGTGGCCGGGGTGCGCTCGGTGGCCTGGTCCGGTGGGCGCGGGCTGGTCATCGACATCGACGGCACGCCGCGGGCCGAGGTCGTCGCGGCGCTCGTGCGGGCCGGGGTCGGCATCGACCGGGTCACGCCGCGGCGGCGGCTGGAGGATGCGTTCCTGTCCCTGGTGGGCGGGGACACCAAGGCGAGCGGGGAGCGGGAATGAGCGGTACGGAGCGAAGCGGAGTGGCCGCTCGTCAGCAGCACAGGTTCAGCTCAGGCCGGCGCCGGAGCGAAGCGGAGGTGTCGGCATGAGCACCACGGAGGTTGTCGGGGGCGCGGCCGGGTATCGGCCGGGCGCGACCCTCTCGCTGTGGACGGAGATCCGCCGGCAGGGCTCGCGGCGGCGCACCCAGCTCGCGCTGGGCTTCATGGTGCTGCTCCCGCTGATCATCCTGACCGCGTTCCAGCTCGACAGCGGCAACTCGAACGACAACGGCGGCGGGGGCGGCGAGTTCTCCCGCCTGTCCGACCTGGCCACGAGCGGCGGGCCGAACTTCACCCTCTTCACCCTGCTCGTCTCGGCCGGCTTCCTGCTCGTCGTCGTGGTGGCGCTCTTCCACGGCGACACCGTGGCGTCCGAGGCGAGCTGGGGGAGTCTGCGGTACCTCCTGGCGATGCCGGTCCCGCGCTCCCGCCTGCTGGGCATCAAGCTCGCCGTGTCGATGCTCTACAGCCTCGCGGCGATCCTGATCCTGGTGGCGACGGCGCTCGCCGCGGGCACCCTGCGCTACGGCTGGGCGCCACTGAGCGCACCGATCGGCGGCGAGATCGCGGCCGGGACGAGCATCGTGCGGCTGATGGAGATCGTGGCGTACCTCTGCGTCACCCTGCTCGTCGTCGCCTCCCTCGCGTTCCTGCTCTCGGTGTCGACCGACGCCCCGCTCGGCGCCGTCGGCGGGGCGGTGCTCCTGCAGATCCTGTCGAACATCCTCGACCAGATCACCGCGCTGGGAAACCTGCGCACCGTGCTGCCGACGCACTACGCCGACGCCTGGCTGGGCCTGCTGTCGAGCCCGATGCAGACCGACGACCTGGTCAAGGGCGCGATCGCGTCCCTGGTCTACGCCACCGTCTTCTTCTCATTGGCCTGGTGGCGCTTCCTGCGCAAGGACGTCGTGAGCTGACCAGCATTGGACGGGCCCCTACCGGCGGGTAGGGTGCCCGTCCATGCGGATCTCCGCCTTAGCCGGCGCATGTGCCCTGGCCGTGGGGCTCGCCGCCCTCGCGGCCGGGCTGTACTACGACCAGACCCACCTCTACGAGTGGACCCACTTCGCCCAGAGCTCGAACCTGACCCGGGGCCCGGTGGAGGCGCAGACCGCGAAGATCTTCACGCTCATCGGCGCGATCGCGAGCGCGTTCGGCGCCACAATAGCCGCGGGCAGCACGGTCATGGCCCGCCTCGGCGGCCGCACCGGCCGGTGGATGCTGCGGCTCGTCTCGGTCCTGCTGCTGGTGCTGATGCTCCTGGTCGCGGTCGTGCTGGTGGTCGCCTCCATCTCCGGCGAGCCGCCGGTCGCGATCATCGAGACGCCGTGGTGGCTGCTGACCGCCGAGTGGGCCGCCCTCGGCGTCGCCATCGTGGGCGCCGGCACCGCGACCGCCCAGCTGTGGCGCTTCGTGCCCGCGACGGACGACGCCCGGGCCGCCTGAGCCTTATCGTCGTCGCCGTGAGGCTGATGCTCGCCGTCATCGCCGCCGTCTGCGCGGAGCTGATCGCCCTGGCGCTGTTCCTGCCCGGCTTCATGCACCAGGTCTCCGCGAGCCAGGCGATCGCCGATCGGATCGACCCGAACCGGTCGATGACCAACACGGTGGCCGAGAGCGAGCTCTCCCTGGGCGGCACGTTCATGATCCTGGTGCTCGGCGGGCTCGGCCTGGCCACGATGGCCGCCCTCCTCGGCTACGTCACCGGCCGCGGCCGCGCCCTCGCCCGGCTGCGCGCCCTGGTGGCGACCGCGGCCGGGGTCGTCGTGTGGTACCTGCCGAACTGGTACGGCGTCGTCCCGCCGCCCGAGCCCGAGTGGCGCGGGCACTACTGGACCCTGGTGGCCGCGCTGCTCACCGGCATCGTCGCGCTGGTCGTGCTGGGCCGCCCCCGCGAGCGGCACGGGCTGGAGGAGTCGTGGGCGTGATGCTCGCGGTCGCCGTGGCGGTGCTGGCCGAGGTGGCCGGGCTGGTCGTGGCCGCGCTCGGGTTCGCGGCCGAGCCGTGGCGCCCGGGCGGGGCGGTGCTGGGCTGGGCGCTCGCGGGCCTGGCGGCGCTCACGCTCGCGGCGCTGCTGCAGTACCTCATCGGCCGCCCGGCCTCCCTGCACCGCCTGCGGGCGCTGGTCGCGCTCGGGCTCGGGCTCGCCGCCGGCGACCTGCCCGCCTGGGCGCCCGCCGGGCTGGTGGTCGCGGCCCTGGCCGGGGCCGCCGGGCTCGCGGTGCTGCGGCTGCCCCGCGACCGGCACGGGCTGGACGAGGACTACCGGCCGGAGTCGCTGGGGTGGCTCCAGCCGCGCCCGGGCGCGCTCGCCCGGCGGCGGGTCGCCGTCTCGGCCGGAACCGGGGCCGCGATCGCGCTGCCGGTCGCCGCGCTGCACGCGGCCGCGGGGGCGGTGCTCGGGCCGTCCGGGCTCGCCGACGGCTGGTCGATCGCGGTCCCGCTGGTGCTGTTCGGGGGCGCGCTCGCGGTGGCGACGGCGGCGTACCTCGACGGTCCGGTGGCCGCGCGCCTCGCGGTGCGGCTGGTGGTCGCGGCCGGCGCCGGGGCCGGGCTCGCGCTCGGCGCCCTGGTCACGGGCGGCCCGGGACCGGCGACGGCGGGCGTCTCGGTGCTGGTCACCGCCGGGCTGGCGGCGTTGCTGCTCGGCCCCGACCCGCGCCGGGCGGAAGCCGCAGCAGAGGCGGAAGCCGCGGACGAAGCGGAAGCCGCGGAAGAAGCGGCAGAAGCGGAAGCCGCGGCAGAAGCCGGGGAAGCAGAAGAAGCCGGGGAAGCAGAAGGAGCGCGGGACGAGGCTCAGGCGGTGTAGCCGGGGACGGTCACCATCGGGGGGCGGTCGGGGTGGGCGACGGCCGTCTCGTGCGGTACCACCGCCGAATCCCGCCGCTCGAACTGCGTCAACGTCGGCCAGAGGGAGTGGCTCGGCGACACGCGGGCGTTGATCGTCTGCAGGATCGTCGCCGCCATGCGGCCCAGCGCGGCCGTGTCCTGGTGGCCGTGGGTGCGCTGGCCCAGGTCGACCTGGGCGACCGCGTCGAGCCCGTGCGCGCGCCAGGCGTCGATGAGCAGGCCGGTCTCCACGCCGTAGCCGGCCGCGAACGGCAGCGACTCGAGCAGGGTGCGGCGGGCCGCGTACTCGCCGGCGAGCGGCTGCACGACCCCGGCCAGCTCCGGGAAGTGCGCGTTGAGCAGCGGGCGGGCGGCCAGCTCGGTGACCCGGCCGCCGCCGGCCGCGGAGACGTCGAGCAGGGGCCGGTCGTAGAACGCCTTCACCATCAGGGTCGCCGGGTCGGCCAGCAGCGGGCCCAGCAGCCCGGTCACGAAGTGGGGCCGGAAGTCGGTGAGGTCGGCGTCGACGTACACCAGGATGTCGCCCTTGGTGACGGCGAGCGCCTTCCACAGCACCTCGCCCTTGCCCGGCCGCGAGCCGGTCGCCGGGAGGATGTCGTCGCGGTGGTGCACGGTGGCGCCCGCGGCCGCGGCGACCTCGGCGGTGCGGTCCACCGAGCCGGAGTCGACCACGATCAGCTCGTCGACCAGGGGGCCGAGGCTGCGCACCCCGGTGACGATCTCCCCGACCGTGGGCTCCTCGTCGAGCGCGGGCAGCACCACGCTGACCCGGGTGTCACCCTTCGCCGCGAGCACCTCGTCGGCCGGCCAGTCGGGCCAGCGGGAGGTGCGCCGCGTGAACCAGTCCGCCGCCGCAGGGTGCATGCCTGAAACGCTAGCCCGGCCCAGCTCGTGAGATGACTCATACCCGGGGGCCGGTGGTGCCCCTTACACTCGGGTACAGCTGCACCCACAACTCAATACCTCATCCAGAGGGGCAGAGGGATACGGCCCGATGAAGCCCCGGCAACCCCTGCGACGTGTGCTCGAAGACGAGGCTTGTCGCGGTAGGTGCCAAATCCGTCCCGGTGCACGCCCGTGCGCTTTGGGAAAGATGAGAGGAAGGCCTCTGCCATGACCTCGACGCTCAGCGTCTTCACCGACTCGCCCGCCCGCAACCTGGTCTGCCGCGGGTGCGGGGCGACGTTCCCGCTCGCCGCGCAGCACGCGTGTTACGAGTGTTTCGGCCCGCTCGAGGTCGGCTACGACGCGGCGGCGCTGGCCAAGGTGACCCGCGAGCAGATCGAGGCGGGGCCGAAGAACATCTGGCGCTACGCGCCGCTGCTGCCCGTCGGGCTGGACCCCGAAACCCGCGTGACCCTGGACCCGGGCCTGACGCCGCTGGTGCGGGCCGACGGGCTGGGCCGGGAGCTCGGGTTCACCGCGCCGCTCTACGTCAAGGACGACTCCGCCAACCCGACGCACTCGTTCAAGGACCGCGTCGTGTCCGTGGCACTGACCGCGGCGAAGGCGCTGGGCTTCACGCGCTACTCCTGCGCCTCCACCGGCAACCTCGCCAACAGCGTCGCCGCGCACGCCGCGCGGGCCGGCGTCCCCTCGACCGTGTTCATCCCGGCCGATCTGGAGCCCGGCAAGGTCGTCATGACGGCCGTGTACGGCGGCGAGGTCGTCGCCATCGAGGGCTCCTACGACGAGGTCAACCGCCTGTGCTCGGAGCTCACCGAGACCGACGAGTTCGAGAACACCGCGTTCGTCAACGTCAACGTGCGGCCCTTCTACGCCGAGGGCTCCAAGACGCTCGGCTACGAGGTGGCCGAGCAGCTCGGCTGGCGCATCCCGGCCCAGGTGGTCATCCCGATGGCCAGCGGCGAGCTGCTCACGAAGATCGACAAGGCGTTCGCCGAGCTCGTCGAGATCGGGCTCGTCCCGCCGACCGAGTGGAAGGTGTTCGGCGCCCAGTCGGCCGGCTGCAACCCGATCGCGAAGGCGCTGCACGACGGCACCGACGAGATCACCCCGGTGAAGCCGACCGGCATCGCCAAGTCCCTCAACATCGGCGACCCGGCCGCCGGGGTCTACGCGCTGGAGTCCGTGCGGCGCACCGGCGGATGGATGGAGTACGTCGGCGACGACGAGATCCGCGAGGGCATCCAGCTGCTCGCCCGGACCGCCGGCGTCTACGCCGAGACGGCCGGCGGGGTCACCACCGCGGTGCTCAAGAAGCTCGTCGAGTCCGGCAAGCTCGACCCGAACGCGGAGACGGTCATCTTCAACACCGGCGACGGCCTCAAGACCCTCGATGCGGTCGCCGACCGGGCCGTTCCCACGCACCGGGTCAAGCCGTCGCTGAAGTCGGCCCGCGAGGCCGGTCTGCTCGGATGATTTTTTCGCTCCCGCGATCACGGTCCGTTGATCTGCAGAGAGCGCTTCCACACTTGGACGAGGGGTGCCTCGTCCAAGTGGGGGAGATGATCGATACCGAGCGTAGTCGTTGCTGCGCGGAATGTCGGATGGGTGACTTGACGCCCTAGGTCCCGGGGTTCAGGATGCTCGGTGCGGGAGGACGTGTCGCCGCGAGATCCCTGGATCCGCGACCACAGCACCGGAGGTGCTGGCGAGCGTCCTCCCGACCATTTCCGGGGATAAATGGATTGCCGGGAGCCGCCGCTCGGCGACACCCTGAGGCCCATGACCCCGCACACGCTCGAGATCGTCGAGGTGCGCGCCGATGACCCGGCGGCCGTCGACGCGGCGTTCGAGATCGTCGGTGAGTCGGTCCACGCGGACCGGCCCGATCTGCCGCCGGAATGCCGGTATCAGTACGACATGCAGTGGCGCGTCCCGCCGCCCCGAGAATTCCGCCACCGCTTCCTGGCCCGGCAGGGCGGCGAGCCGGTCGGTGCCGTCCAGCTCGACCTGCCCCGCCACGAGAACCTCGACAAGGCCCACGTCGACATCCACGTCCGCCCGGCCCACCGGCGGCGGGGCGTCGGCCGGGCCCTCTTCGCGCACGCGGCCGCCGTCGCCCGCGCCGACGGCCGCACGCGGGTGCTCGGCTTCGGCCCGGCCGAACCCGCCGGGTTCGCCGAGTCGTGCGGCATGACGAACGGCCTGCTCGACGCCCGCCGCCGGCTGCTGCTCGCCGACGCCGACGAGGCCGCGCTCGACCGGCTCTACGCGGAGGGCCGGGCGAGGGCCGCCGGCTACCGCCTCGTGCACTGGGGCGACGCGCTGCCGGAGGAGCACGTCGAGGACCTCGCCGCACTGGACAGCTCGTTCGTGACCGAGACCCCGATGGGTGAGCTCGACTACGAGCCCGAGCGGGTCGACGCGGAGCGGCTGCGCACCCAGCACGCCGCGTTTGTGGCCTGGGGCTCGCGGCGCTACGAGGCCGGGCTCGTCCACGAGGCGAGCGGCCGCCTGGTGGCCTGGACCGCGATCAGGGTCGCCCGGACCGTCGACTGGCACGCCTGGCAGCTCATCACCCTCGTGCACCCCGCGCACCGCGGCCGCCGGCTCGGCATCGTGGCCAAGGTCGCCAACCTGCGGGCGATGCGCGCGGCCGAGCCGGCGGTGACCACGATCGACACGTTCAACGCGGCCGACAACTCGTACATGATCGCGATCAACGAGGCGATGGGCTTCCGCCTCGTCGACCACTGGGCCAACTGGCAGGGTCCGATCCGGGACTGAGGTTGCCGGCCGGGGGAACCGTCGCGGGAACTCGTCAGATGGTCGGCGGGCCCGCTCCGCGGTGGCAGGATGGCGCCATGGAGAACTCACACCCCATGTTCGCCAGCCACGCCGACACGCTGGAGCGGGCGCTGACCGCGATCGCCGAGCGTGCGTACTGGTCAAACTATCCCGAGTCGCCCAGCCCGCGCGTCTACGGCGAGCACGCCGCCGCCGACGGCGAGGCGGCGTACAAGGCCTACCTCGGCGCCGACTTCCCCCTCAAGGATCAGCCCGGCATCACCGACTGGGTCGCGACCGAGGCCTCGCCCTTCGGCATCGCGCTCGACGTGCGCTACCCCCACCTCGACCTCGACACCGCGTTCGCCGCGCTCGCCGAGGGCATGCCCGCCTGGCGCGCGGCCGGCCCGCAGGCCCGCACCGGCGTGTGCCTGGAGATCCTGGCGCGCCTGCACAAGGCCGCGTTCGAGCTCGCCAACGCCGTGCACGCCACCACCGGGCAGGCCTTCGTCATGGCCTTCCAGGCCGGCGCGCCGCACGCGTTCGACCGGGCCCTCGAGGCGGTCGCCTACGCCTACCGCGAGATGACGCGCACCCCGGCCACGGCCGACTGGCAGAAGCCCGCGGGCAAGGGCCAGACGCTGCACATGTCCAAGACCTTCCATGTCGTACCGCGCGGCGCCGCCCTGGTCGTCGGCTGCAACACGTTCCCGACCTGGAACTCGTACCCGGGCTTCTTCGCGTCCCTGGCCACGGGCAACCCGGTGATCGTCAAGCCGCACCCGGGGGCCGTCCTGCCGCTGGCGATCACCGTGAAGATCGCCCGCGAGACGCTCGCCGACGCCGGCTTCGACCCCAACCTCGTGCTGCTGGCCGCCGAGGCGCCCGGCGAGGGGCTCGCGAAGACGCTGGCCCTGCGGCCCGAGGTGCGCATCATCGACTTCACCGGCTCGACCGAGTTCGGCGACTGGCTGGAGGCCAACGCCCGCCAGGCCGTGGTCTACACCGAGAAGGCCGGCGTGAACACCATCGTGGTCGACTCGACCGACGATTTCGCCGGAATGTGCCGCAACATCGGGTTCTCGTTGGTGCTGTACTCCGGGCAGATGTGCACCACTCCGCAGAACATTCTCGTGCCCGCCGCCGGCATCGCGACGAACGAGGGGCACAAGAGTCTCGACGAGGTCGCCCAGGGCATTGCCGGCGCCGTCTCGGCGCTCACCGCGGAGCCCGCGAAGGGCGTGGAACTTACCGGCGCAATCGTGAACGAGGGCGTTCTGGAAAGGCTCCAGAAAGCCGCGACGGTCGGCGACGCGGTGCTCGAATCATCAGACGTTTCACACCCGGCCTATGCGTCGGCGACGGTCCGTACACCGCTCATCCGGAAACTCGGCGCGGGTGATGCGGATACTTATGGCTCGGAGTGGTTCGGCCCCATTTCCTTCGTTGTCGCCACCGATTCCACGGCGGGCAGTTTGCGGATCTTCGCGGACACCGTCGGGAAGAAGGGCGCATTGACCGCTTCGGTGTATTCGACGTCGCCGGAGGTCCTCGACGACGTGGAAGAGGCCGCACTACTTGCAGGTGTGCATTTGTCAGTCAACCTTACGGGCGGCGTCTTCGTGAACCAGTCGGCCGCGTTTTCCGACTTCCACGCCAGCGGCGCCAATCCCGCCGCCAATGCCGCGCTCACCGACGGTGCCTACGTCGCGAGCCGCTTCCGTGTAGTTCAGTCACGCCGTCACGTGTAGCGCCGAAAGTCAGTAACACGTAGTCGCCGGGCGATGCTTGACTCTGCAAGGGAAAAATTGCGAGAAGGCATGCTCGGCGACCTTTTCCGGCTGTTTGATTCGTGACCTTGCTGTCCGATTTGGGCCTGTCGGCGCCTCGGCTACTCCTGTACCGTGCGGTTCGGTCGTCGTTCCTCTCGCTGGAGCCACCCCCGGTCCCGGCGGCTGTGGTCGAAGACCGCGGCCCGGTTTCCCACAGCCGGCCGGGAGGCAGAAGGTCTGAAGTAGAGGAAGTGCACCGTGGCACAGGGCACCGTCAAGTGGTTCAACAGCGAGAAGGGCTACGGGTTCATCGCGGTCGACGGGGGGCAGGACGTCTTCGTCCACTTCTCCGCGATTCAGATGGACGGCTACAAGTCGCTGGAGGACGGACAGCGCGTCGAGTTCGAGATCGCGCAGGGTCAGAAGGGTCCGCAGGCCGAAGGGGTCCGGCTCCTCGCCTGACCCAGACTCCGAAATACCGCGCCGGGGCACCGTCCTCATTTGTTGAGGAACGGTGCCCTGCGCCCTTTCTCCGGCATGCACGTCAATGCCCGAATTTTCGCCAATCGCGCCGCTCGCGCCGTTTCACCACGACGAGGCGGCCTGGTAGGCGGGGGTCGCCACCGGGTTCAGCGGCCCGGACTCGCCGGTGAGGATGGCGTGCTGCAGCCGCGTGAGCCAGTCGGCCGGCTCGAGGCCGAGCTCGCGCACCATCGAGGCGCGCAGCCGGCGGAAGAGGTCCAGCGCCTCCGCGCGCCGGCCCGCCGTGTAGAGGGCCACCATGAGCTGGCCGTGGAACCGTTCGTGGGTCGGGTGCTCGGCGGCGAGGCCGGTCAGCTCGCTGATCAGCATCGCGTGCCGCCCCAGCCGCAGGTTGGCCTCGATGCGCAGCTCGCGCACCCGCAGCACCTGCTCGGCCAGGCGGGCCACGTGCACCCTGAGCAGCGGCCCGGCCTGCACGTCGGCGAGCGCCGGTCCGCGCGAGCGCTCGAGCGCGGCGCGGAACTGCATCGCCGCGATGTGGAACTGGTTGTGCTGCATGGCCTCGACGCCGGCCTCGGAGAGCCGCTCGAAGTCGTGCAGGTCGAGCTGGCCGTGGCCGAGCCGGAACTGGTAGCCGACGGGCGCGGTGAGCAGGACGTGCTTGCCGGAGGGCCGGCCGCCCTCCGGTGCCGCGGCGTCCAGCATGCGCCGGATGCGCAGCACGTAGGTCTGCAGCGTGTTCACCGCGCTGGCCGGTGGCTCGTCGTCCCAGAGCTCGCGGATGAGCTCCGAGATCTTCACCGGGCGGTTGCCCTGCAGGAGGAGCGCCGCGAGTACCTTGCGTTGCTTTGCCGCTCGCGGTGTCAGGTCTTTCCCGTTGTGCTCGACCTCCAGAGGGCCCAGGACGCGAAAATGCACGTGTACTCCCCGTAAGTTGGTGCGCTTTCAACAATGTCAGCAAATTGACATTTCTCTATTGTAAGACGTGGGTCGCACCTCCGTGAATTTCTGGCCGTGATCGCTCGCGCCCGCGTGGTTTCGCCGCGCTCCAGGCCCGTTCAGCAGGGATTTTGTCGGCCCGAAAAGTTGCGGCGCGAACAATTGTGCCGCGTAACATTGTCATGCATGGATCTATTGAAGGTTTGACGGAAATCGCCCGGCGATCTCGTGGGGGTCCGGCGCGGCGGCGTTCTCGGCCGCCACGGACTTGGCCGCGCGCCGGTGCGCCGGGTCGGTCAGCACCGCCTCGCACGCCTCCCGCAGCTCGGCGTCGGAGGCCTCGTGCGGCGGCAGCGACCGGGCCGCCCCGACGGCCGAGAAGCGCTCGGCGTTGCCGAACTGGTCGGCGAAGTGCGGCAGGATCACCTGCGGCACGCCCGCGGCCATCGCCGTCATCGCGGTGCCCGAGCCGCCGTGGTGCACGATCATCGAGCACCCCGCGAGGGCCTGGGCCAGCGGCAACCGGCCCGCCCGCACCCCGTCCGGCAGCGGGCCGAGCGACGCGCGGTGCCGGTCGGGAACCGCGATGCACACCTGAGCGCCGAGCCCCGACAGCTGCTCGAGCAGCCGGCGCCACAGCGGCTCGGCCCGCTCGTCGCGGGGCAGGATCGTGCCCAGGGTGAGCAGCACGCGCGGGCGGGCCGGCGGCTCCAGCAGCCAGGGCTCGACGACCGCGGTGCCGTTGAACGGCACGTAGCGCATCCGCAGCCCGCCGTCCACGCCCGGGTACTGCACGCTGCCCGGGCACACGTCCAGCGTCCGCGCGGGCTCGGCCCAGCCGCCGCCCCCGGCCGCGAGCGCCTCGACCGCGTTCGCGGCCAGCTCCGGCCGCAGCGGCAGGCCCCACTGATGGCGCACCCAGGGCCGCCCGGCCGCGGCCGCCGCCGACGGGCCCGCGAACTCGGCCGGCTCGGCGATGACCAGGTCCGGCCGCCACCGCTCGACCAGCGCCCGGGTGCCGGCGAGGGCCCGCACCGCGAGCTCGCCGAAGCGCCTGCCGGTGCGCGCCGCCATCTCCCCGGGCGACGGCGGCCCGGCCCGGTCGGCGCCCGACGGTGAGCCCGGTGGCGGGCCCGACGGTGAGCCCGGCGGGGGGCCCGATGGTGAGCCCGGTGGCGGGCCCGGCGGCCGCAGCCACCCGACCAGGTCGACCTCGTCCGCGACGGCCGCGGCCGGCAGCCCGGTGGCGGTGACCGCGGGCACGAAGTCCGCGCTCGTCGCCATCAGCACCGAGTGCCCGGCGGCGCGAAACGCCCAGCCGAGCGGCACCAGCGGATACAGGTGCGCCTCCGCCGCGGCCAACGTGAAAAGGACCCTCATTGATGCCTCCTCGCGATGTTCACCTCTGTGAATATGCAGAACCGGACTGGAGCCGAACTGGAGCGGCTCGACACCCTCCTAGCGATTTGCCGGATGCGTGACGAACGCCACTGCCTGCCTGGGAGTTGCCTTCGAACAGGCTGGTCGAGCGGCGGCGCCGGCGACGGGCGCGCGGGGCGGGCCGCGGCCGTGCGGGCGGCGTTCAAGTTCGCCGCGAGGGCCGGTCCAGAAGGCGCTGGAACGATCGCTCGTGTCTGCCGGCCGGCCGTTGCGAGGTTCACCGCCGGTCGCCCGGGTGCTGAGACCCAGCAGGGGGAGATCAATCGTGAAGCACACACCACCGGCAATCCGCTTGTCCGACGCGACCCCGAACCGCCGCCGCGGCGGTGACCTGCGGGTGCTGCTCGGCCCGGCCACCGTCGGCGCCACCTCGGGCTTCATGGGCGCGCTGACGCTCCGGCCGGGTGAGTTCGTCTCGGAGCACTACCACCCGTACTCGGAGGAGTTCCTCTTCGTCGTCCGCGGCGACGTCACCGTGCGCCTGGACGGGGAGCCCGTGCCGCTCGGACCGGACGAGTCCGTCTTCGTGCCGAAGGAGGTGCGGCACCGGGTGGAGAACCGCGGTACGACGGACGCGTTCGTGGTCTTCCACCTCGGACCGCTCGCGCCGCGCCCGGAGCTGGGCCACGTCGACACCGAGCCGCAGCCGAACCCCGGGGAGGCCCCGATGCGGCTGGCGCCGGCCGAATGAGCGGGCGCGAGGTGGTCGTCACCGGGATCGGCGTGGTCGCGCCCGGTGGCGTCGGGCGCAAGGCCTTCTGGGACCTGCTCACCGCCGGCCGCACCGCGACCCGCGCGATCTCGCTGTTCGACGCGACCGGCTTCCGCTCGCGCATCGCCGCCGAGGTCGACTTCGACCCGCTCGCCCACGGGCTGAACCCCGAGCAGGCGCGCACCCTCGACCGGGCGGCCCAGTTCGCCCTCGTCGCGGCCCGCGAGGCGCTCGGCGACAGCGGCGTGGAGTTCGGCCGGGTGCCGCCCGAGCGCGTCGGGGTGAGCCTCGGCAGCGCGGTCGGCTGCACCATCAAGCTCGAGGACCACTACGTCGAGGTCAGCGACGGCGGCAAGCACTGGCGGGTCGACCCGGCCAGCGCGGTCGCGCCGCTCTACGACTACCTGGTGCCGAGCTCCATGGCGCGCGAGGTGGCGTGGCTGGCCGGGGCCGAGGGCCCGGTCTCGCTCACCTCCACCGGGTGCACCTCCGGCCTGGACGCGGTCGGGCACGGCTTCCGGCTGGTGCAGGAGGGCGCGGCCGACATCGTGCTGGCCGGCGCGACCGACGCGCCGATCTCGCCGATCACGGTCGCGTGCTTCGACGCCATCCGGGCCACCTCGCCGGACAACGCCGACCCGGAGCACGCTTCCCGGCCGTTCGACCGCACCCGCAACGGGTTCGTGCTCGGTGAGGGGGCGGCCGTGCTGGTGCTGGAGGAGGCCGGGGCGGCGCGGCGGCGGGGCGCGCACGTGTACGGCCGGATCGCGGGCTTCGCCGGGCGCAGCAACGCGTTCCACATGACCGGCCTCAAGCCCGACGGCCGCGAGATGGCCGAGGCGATCCGGCAGGCGCTCCGCGAGGCCCGCCTCGACCCCGAGGCGGTGGACTACATCAACGCCCACGGGTCCGGCACCAAGCAGAACGACCGCCACGAGACCGCGGCGTTCAAGGACAGCCTCGGCGCGCACGCCTACCGCACCCCGGTCAGCTCGATCAAGTCCATGGTCGGGCACTCCCTCGGCGCGATCGGCTCCATCGAGCTGGCCGCGTGCGCGCTGGCGATCGACCGCAACGTCGTGCCGCCGACCGCGAACCTGCACCACGCCGACCCCGAGTGCGACCTGGACTACGTGCCGCTCACCGCGCGCGAGCGGCGCGTCGACACGGTGCTCAGCGTCGGCAGCGGCTTCGGCGGCTTCCAGACCGCCGTGGTGCTCACCTCGGACCGGGCGGTGGCGGCATGAACGCTGACGGCATGAACGCTGACGACGCGGTCTTCACGGGCCTCGGGATCGTGGCCCCGAACGGGATCGGCCACGAGGACTACTGGGCGGCGACGCTGGCCGGCCGCGACGGGATCACGGCCATCACCCGCTTCGACCCGGACGGGTTCCCGGTGCGCGTCGCCGGGCAGGTCGAGGCGTTCAGCGCCGAGGAGCGGGTGCCGGGCCGGCTGGCGGTGCAGACCGACCGCTGGACGCACCTGGCCTTCGGCGGCGCCGACCTGGCGCTGCTCGACGCCGGGGCCGAGCTCGCCGGCCGGCCCGAGTACGAGCTCGCCGTCATCACCGCCGGCTCGTCCGGCGGCAACGAGTTCGGCCAGCGGGAGATCCAGAAGCTGTGGGGCCAGGGGCCGCAGTTCGTCGGGGTGTACCAGTCGATCGCCTGGTTCTACGCCGCGACCACCGGCCAGCTGTCCATCCGGCACGGCCTGCGGGGCCCGTGCGGGGTGCGGGTGACCGAGCAGGCGGGCGGGCTCGACGCGATCGCCGACGCCCGCCGGGCCGTGCGCACCGGCTCGCGGCTGGTGCTCACGGGCGGCACCGAGGCGCCGCTCTCGCCGTACGCGCTGGTCTGCCAGGGCGCGAGCGGGCTGCTCAGCGGCGACGGGCACTACCGGCCCTTCGACGCCGCGGCGGCCGGATACGTGCCGGGCGAGGGCGGCGCGATCCTGGTCGTCGAGTCGGCCGCGGGCGCCGCCGAGCGCGGCGCGCGCGTCTACGGCCGGGTCGCCGGCTACGCCGCCACCTTCGACCCGCCCCCGGGCGGCGCACCCGGACGGCCGGGCCGCCCGCCGGGGCTGCGCCGGGCGATCGAGCTGGCCCTGGCCGACGCCGGCCTCGAGCCGGGCGACATCGGCGTGGTCTTCGCCGACGGGCACGGCGCGCCCGAGCCCGACCGGCTGGAGGCCGAGGCGCTGCGGGTGGTCTTCGGCCCGGGCGGGGTGCCGGTGACGGCGCCCAAGTCCATGACCGGGCGGCTGTACGCGGGCGGCTCCGCCCTCGACACCGCGACGGCGCTGCTGGCCCTGCGGGACCAGGTGATCCCGCCGACCACCGGCACCGCCGCGCCCGCGCCGGAGTACGAGATCGACCTTGTCCTCGGCGTCCCTCGCCCGGCCCCCCTGCGCCACGCGCTCGTGCTGGCCCGCGGCTTCGGCGGGTTCAACGCGGCGCTGGTGCTGTCGCTGTAACGAACGACGAAAGGAGACGGACCATGTCCGAGTTCACTGTGGACGACCTGCGACAGGTCGTGCGGGAGGTGGCCGGCGCCGATGCGGGCGTCGACGTCGAGGGCGCCGCGCCGGGCGCCACCTACGAGGAGATCGGGCTCGACTCGCTCGCGGTGCTGGAGATCGCCGCCCGGCTGGCCCAGCGCACGGGCCGGGAGATCCCCGAGGGCCTGGTGGAGAAGGAGACCACGCTGCAGGACACCGTGGCCCTGCTGCGCGCCCGATCGGCGGCCTGAGCCGTGGCCGGGCACACGGAGAACGAGATCGTCATCGACGCGCCCATGGACCTCGTCTGGCAACTGACCAACGACGTGCCGGGCTGGCCGGAGCTGTTCAGCGAGTACGCCTCGGCCGAGGTGCTGGCCCGCGAGGGCGAGACCGTCCGCTTCCGGCTCACCATGCACCCGGACGAGGAGGGCCGGGTCTGGAGCTGGGTTTCGGAGCGTACCCCGGACGCGGCGACCCGCACGGTCAGCGCGCACCGGGTGGAGACCGGGCCGTTCGAGTACATGCGGATCCACTGGGACTACACCGAGGTCCCGGGCGGGGTCCGGATGCGGTGGGTGCAGGACTTCGCGATGAAGCCCACGGCCCCCGTCGACGACGCCGGCATGACCGCGCGGATCAACCGCACCAGCGCCGTGCAGATGGGCCGGATCAAATCGCTGGTCGAAGCGGCACGCTGAAAGTGAGAAACAAGGGGGGCCCGCCGAGCGGCGGGCCCCCCTTGTTCATTGCGCTCGGCGGGGTGGCAGGCCGGAGCGCGGGATCCACGGCGGCAGCGAGCCCTCGGCGTTGACCGACTTCTCGATCACCGCCACGCCTCGGTAGAAGTGCACGGCGCCGATGTTGCGGTCGAAGTACCGCGCCTGCGCCGGATCGAGGCCGGGCCGGTCCTCGTAGTGCAGGCCGTCGGCGAGCGTCTTGAGGAAGCCGACCGACGTGTCCGGCGAGTTCAGGTCCGTCGGGCTGCCGCCGAAGCCCTGGAAGTAGGAGAACATCAGGTCCTCCACCACGTAGTAGCCGCCCGGGCGCACGTAGGGCAGCAGCGCGCGCAGCGACACCACGACGTGCCCGGACATGTGGCTGCCGTCGTCCACGATGATGTCGAACGGGCCGTACTGCTCGGCCATCTCGCGCAGGTAGGCGGGGTCGCTCTGGTCGCCGCGCAGCGTGGTGACGCGGGGCTCGTCGTGCGCGGACTTGTCGAAGATGTCCAGCCCGTAGATGAGGCCGCGGCGGAAGTACCGCTTCCACGTGCGCAGCGAGCCGCCGCCGAGGTGCGGCTGCTCGTAGCCGCCGATGCCGATCTCGAGCAGCCGGACCGGCTCGTCACGCAGCTCGCTGAAGTGCCGCTGGTAGTGCGGGGCGAACCAGTGCAGGCCGCCCCACTTGTCGGTGCCGTAGCGCACGGCCAGCTCGCCCAGGCTCGGCTCGCGCGGGTCGACGGCGCCGAGCAGCGCGTCGGCGGCCCGGGCGACCGGTTCGAGCTTCACGAGGTACGCCTTCGGGTTCGGCGGGCCGTCCTCGTCGCGCCCCAGGCGCAGCTCCACCCGGCGGGTGTGCCCGGCCCGGGCGCCGGCGGGGCCGTAGACCGCGTGGACGAGGTCGGCGAGCTCGTACGACATCCACATCGGCGCGTCCGGGTCCAGTCCGGCGGCGGCGGTGGCCCCCTTGCCGGACAGGGTGACGACGAACCCGAGCGTCCGCTCGCCGTGCACCAGGTCGAGCTGGATGTTCACCTCGGGCAGGTCCGCCGGGGGCGCGGCTCGGAAGCGCAGCTCCGCCACAACGGCCTCGGCGACCGGCTCGGGGCCGAGCCGGTCGACGGCGGCGCGCACGCCGTCCGGCCGGCCGCCCACGGCGAGGATCAGGGCCTCGACGGTCTCCTGTTCGGTCATGCGATCTCCCTCACGGTTGTGGTGGTCCCGTCGCGCAGTGCGGGGCGCGGCGGGCGTTCGCGGAGCAGGCCGAGGCCGACCAGCCGGGCCGGCGGGCCGCCCAGCGCCGGGAAGCGCTGCATCAGCCGGATCGGCGGCGCGGGCTTCGCGCCGGTGCGGCCGATGTTCTGCTCGGCGTCGGGGCCGTCGCCGGTGAACACGTCGCGCTGGATCACCCGCTGCAGCCCCTGCACGAGCACGGTCGGCCACCGGCGGCGGCGCTGCACCGCGGCCAGCTGCCGCACGGTGGGCGCCCGCCCGGCCGCGAGCACGCCGCCGAGCAGCCGGGCGGTGGCGACCGCGTCCTGGACGGCGAGGTTGATGCCGACCCCGGCGATCGGGGACATGGCGTGCGCGGCGTCGCCGATGCAGAGCACGCCCGGGGCGTACCAGCGGCGCAGCCGGTCGATCCGCACGTCCAGCACGCGCACGTCGTCCCACGAGCCCAGCTCGCCGATCCGGTCGGCCAGCCACGGCAGGAGCGCCACGGCGGTGCGCCGCACCACGTCGACGTCCTGGGTCCGGAGGCGCTCGTAGGAGCCCTTCTGGATGAGGTACGCCACCTGCCAGTAGTCGCCGCGGTCGACGAGCACCATGCCGCGGCCGTTGGAGAAGCGGATGACGAGGCCCCCGGGATCGTCCGGGTGGCGGGGCAGCCGGAACCACAGGGTGTCCTCGGGGGCGCCGAAGTGGCGGCGGTACGGGTCCAGCCCCGCCAGCCGCCGCACGTCCGACGAGCGCCCGTCGCAGGCCACGGTCAACGCGGCCGCGAGCCGGTGGGTCTCGCCCTGCGCGTCGGTGTACTCGACGCCGGCCACGCGCCCGTCCGACTCCCGCAGCCCGGTCACCGTCGCCCGCATGACCAGCCGGAACGTCGGCTCGGCGGCGCCCGCCTCGGCCAGCAGGTTCAGCAGGTCCCACTGCGGGGCCATGGCCAGGTACGAGTACGGCGGCGGCAGTCGCGTGAAGTCGGGCAGCACGAACGTGCCCCCGTCGAGCTGGACCCGCACCCGGTCCAGCCGCTGGTGCGGGATCTTCTGGAACCGCTCGCCCAGGCCGAGCTCGTCGAGCAGGCGCAGCGTCGAGGCGTGCACGGTGTCGCCGCGGAAGTCGCGCAGGAAGTCGCCGTGCTTCTCCAGCACCGTGACCCGCACGCCGCAGCGGGCCAGCAGCAGCCCGAGGAACAGCCCGGCCGGCCCGCCGCCGACCACGCAGCAGTCGGTCTCCTCGCTCATGCCGGGTCCCGCCCGGCGGCCAGCGCGGGCGCCTGGGACAGCAGGACGACCGCCGTGCGCACCAGCTCCTCCGGCTCCAGCGCGCCCGCGCGGATGCCCCGCAGGCAGTGGATGAGCAGCCCCTGCTCCAGCAGGTCGGGGGAGGCGACCAGGTGCCGCAGCGCGGCCAGCAGGTCCTCGCCGGACAGCTCGCCGCGGGCCCAGGCCAGCAGTGGCGCCCGGCGTTCGGGCGGGACGCCGAGCAGGCCGGCGACGTGGTCCGCGGCCCGGTCGTCCGGGCTGTGCTGTCCGGTCGTGAGCTGTCCGGTCGTGAGCAGGAAGGCGAGCACGGCGGCCACCGGCTCCCGCGCGCGTTCGCTCAGTTCGGCGCAGCCGTCCGGGACATCGGGTCTATCGAAAGCGGTGATGGCCATGAGCGGAACGTAAATGCCGTCGCTGGAGTGCTCCTTGAGAGCTGATGGACGCACCCGGGCCGGTCCGGCGCGAGTCCATCCCGGTTCAATCCGTCGCTGCCAAGCTGGCCGCGTGAAGCACAAGATTCTGATGATCGGCCGCCTGCCGGAGGGCAACGAGCAGCGGATCGCCGAGGTCTTCGGCGCCCACGACGGCACCGACCTGCCCCGGCAGATCGGCGCGCAACGGCGCACCCTCTACGGCTTCCGCGGCCTGTACCTGCACCTGGTCGAGGCCGACGGCGAGTTCCGGCAGCGCCTCTACGAGAACCGTGACCACCCCTTGTTCCAGGAGGTGAACCGGCAGATGTCGACGCTCATCACGCCGTACGACCCGCAGTGGCCGACCATGCGCGACGCCGAGGCGAAGCCGTTCTACGAGTGGACGGCGGAGTTGCCATGACCGTCACTCGCGCGAGCGTCAACGAGATGATGCGCGCCTACAAGAAGACGAGCCTGTTGCGTACCGCCGTCGAGCTGGGCGTGTTCGACGCCGTGCACGGCGGCGCCGGCACGGCCGCGGCGGTGGCCGAACACGCCGGGGCCGACCCGCGCGGCATGCGCATCCTGCTCGACGCCCTGGCCGCGGTCGGGCTGCTCACCGCCGACGGCGAGCGGTACGCCCTCGCCGACGGGGCGGCCGACGTGCTCGTCAGCTCCGCCCCGGGCTACCTCGGCGACATGACCCGCGTCGTGGTCAGCCGCTTCGAGTGGGACTCGCTCGGCCGCCTCGCCGACGCCGTGCGCCACGGCGGCACCGTCGAGGAACAGAACGCCGAGACGCCGGGCTTCGCCTACTGGGAGACGTTCGCGGAGTACGCCTCCGCCGTCACCCTGCCGACCGCGAAGGTCATGGGCGACCTGCTCGAGCCGTGGGCGGCCGGCCGCGACCCGCTGTCGATCCTCGACGTCGCCTGCGGGCACGGCCTCTACGGCTTCACCCTCGCCCGGCGCTTCCCGCAGTCCCGGGTGACCGGGCTCGACTGGGACAACGTGCTGCCGATCACCGAGAAGCACGCGGTCGAGCTCGGCGTGCACGACCGGGCCGGGTTCATCGCCGGCGACATGTTCGAGGTCGGCTACGAAGGCCCGCACGACCTGGTGCTCGTCACCAACGTGCTGCACCACTTCGACGAGGAGCGGTGCACCGAGCTGCTGACCCGGGCCGCCCGGGCGCTCAAGCCCGGCGGCCGGCTCGGCGTCGTGAGCTTCGTGCGCGACGGTGCCCCGGCCGAGGACCCGGAGCCGTACCTCTTCTCGATCCTCATGCTGTCGTGGACGGCCGCCGGCGAGGTGCACTCGCAGCAGGCCCACCACGACATGATCACGAACGCGGGCTTCACGAACATCGTCCAGCGGCAGGTGCCCGGGCTGCCGTTCCACGTGCTGGTCGCCGAGCGGGCCTGAGCCCCGCTCCAGTGCTTGCTTGGAGCCCGCGGTCACGTCCCCGCGGCCGCGGGCCCCCGTCGTCTGGAGTTTCCCGCATGCGCGTCCTCGTGACCACGTGTCCGGCGCACGGACACTTCCTGCCCCTCGTATCCCTGTGCTGGTCGCTGCGCGCGGCCGGCCACGACGTGCTCGTCGCCACGCCCGAGCCCTTCGTCGCCTACGCCGCCACCGCCGGACTGCCGGTCGTGGCCGCGACCGACCCCTTCGACCCGCGCGCCGTGATGCGCCCGGAGCCGTCGGCCGACCGGCGGGAGCTGCTGACCGGCACCGGCCGCGGCTTCGGCCGGCTCGCCGCGCGGACCGTCGACGGCCTCGCCGGCCTGGTCGAGTCCTGGCGGCCCGGCCTGGTGCTGACCGAGCCGACCGAGTTCGCGGGGCCGATCGCCGCCGCCGCGCTCGGGGTGCCGTTCGCGATCCAGACGTACGGCATCGCCAGCCGCCGCGAGCTGCACGACGCCGCGCACGACGAGCTGGCGCCGGTCTACGCCCGCTTCGGCCTGCCCGGCCGCCCCCGCGAGGCGCTCCGCCTCGACGTCTGCCCCGCGGAGCTCCAGCTGCCGCGGCAGCCTGCGAGCCGCCGGATGCGCTACGTGCCGTACAACGGCGCCGCCGAGACTCCGGGGGACCTCGGGGACCCGGGGCGCCCGCTCGCCGTGCTGACCGCGGGATCGTTCCTCGGCCGCGCGCCCGCAGTGCAGGCGCTGCTGCTCGGCATCGTCGAGCGCCTCGGCACCCTCGGCCTCACGGTCGCCCTCGCCGTCGACCCGGCCGTGCGCGACCAGCTGGGCCCGCTGCCGGAGCACGTCGTCGCGGCCGGCTGGCTCTCGCTCGACCAGGTGCTGCCCCGGGCCGCCGTCGCGATCCACCACGGCGGCGCCGGCACCACGATGACGTGCGTCGCCCACGGGGTGCCGCAGATCGCGATGCCGTTCGTGAACGACAACTTCGACCACGGCGAGCGGGTCGCCGAGGCCGGCGCGGGCCGCTGCGTGCCCGGCGCCGAGGCCGACCCGGCGCTCGTCTCGGCCGCGGTGGAGGAGCTGCTCGGCGACCCCTCGGTGGTGTCGGCCACGGGCCGCCTGGCGGCCGACAACGCCGCCGCCCCGCCGCCGCCCGCCCTGGTGCCGCTGCTCGCGGAGGTGGCGTCGTGACGGTCGAGGTGCTCCCGGACCCGTTCGCGGCCGTCCACGACGCCGACCCGTACGCGTTGCTGGCCGAACTCCGCGAGGCCGGCCCCGTGCACCGCGCCCGCACCGGCGACGGGCAGTGGGTGTGGCTCGTGACCCGCTACGCCGAGGCGCGCGTCCTGCTCGCCGACCCGCGGATGAGCCGCGACCCGCGCAACGCCCGCGCCGACTGGCTGGCCGCCAACCGGGCCAACCCGACGGCCGACCCGAGCGTCATGGCGCCGCACGTGGGCATCACAGACGGCGCCGACCACGCGCGGCTGCGCCGGCTCGTCTCCGGCGTCTTCGCGGCCGGGCCGGTCCGGCACCTGCGGGCCCAGGTCGACCGGCTCGCCCACGACCTCGTCGACGGGCTCGCCGGGCGGGACGCGGCAGACCTCGTGACCGCGTTCGCCGAGCCGCTGCCGGCGATGGTGATCTGCGAGCTGCTCGGCGTGCCCGAGGCGGACCGGGACCGGTTCCGCGGCTGGATTCGCGCGATCGTCGCCGACGACGCCGAGGCCGGGCCCGAGGAGTCGGCGCGGCGGCGCGAGGCGGCGGTGCGGGGCCTGTTCGACTACCTCGACGAGCTGATCGCCGCGGCCCGCCGCGCGCCGGGGGAGGGGCTCGTGTCGACCCTCGCCGCCGCGGCGGCCGACGGCGACCGGCTCACCGGGCCCGAGCTGCGCTCGACGCTGTTCGTGCTGCTCATCGGCGGCTACGAGACCACCCTCGGATTCCTCGCCACGAGCGTGCTGCACCTGCTGGCCGACCCCGGCCGGTGGCGGGCCCTGCACGCCGAGCCCGGGCGCTGCGCGGACGCGGTCGAGGAGCTGCTGCGCTACGACGGGTCGGTCAAGACGTCGTTCTGGATGTTCCCGACCGAGCCCGTCCACCTCGGCGGGGCCGAGCTGCGGCCCGGCGACCCGGTCATGGTGTCCTTCGCCGCCGCCAACCGCGACCCGGCGGCCAACGCCGAGCCCGACCGGCTGCTGCTGGGCCGCGCGGAGCCGCGGCATCTCGCCTTCGGGCACGGGCCGCACTACTGCCTGGGCGCCCCGCTGGCCCGGGTCGAGGCGAGCGCCGGCCTGGCCGCGCTGGCCGCCCGGTGCCCGGAGCTGTCCCTGGCCGTACCGCCGCGGGAAGTCGGCTGGCAGCACAGCCCGATCGTGCGGTCCCCGCTGGCGCTGCCCGTGCACCCCGGGCGCGTCCTCGGCCGGACGGAGACCCGCTGATGCGCCTGCTCTTCACCAGCTGGGCGTGGCCGTCCCACCTGCACCCGATGATCCCGCTCGCCTGGGCCGCGCGCCTGGCCGGCCACGACGTCCTCGTCGCCGGCCAGCCCGCCATCGTGCCCGAGATCTGCGCGGCCGGGCTGCCGGCCGCGCGCATCGGCACCGACGTGGACCTCGCGGCCCTCATCCCGAACATGCCCGCCGCGCCCTCGCGCGCCCGCGCGGCCGATCGCCCGGCTGATCGCCCGGTCGAGCACCCGCTGGCGATCTTCACCGCGATGGCCGGGGCGATGCTGCCCGGCCTGACCGAGCTCGTCGAGCGGTGGCGGCCGGACGTCATCGTGCACGAGCCGACGACGTACGCGGCCCCGATCGTCGCCGTCCGGGCCGGCCTCCCGCACGTGCGCCACCTGTGGGGCGTCGACTTCCCGCAGACCCTGCGCCGGTGGGAGGCCGAGGCCCTCGCCCCGCTCGCCGAGCGCGCCGGGGTCGCGGTGCCGGACCCGCGCGGGGCGTTCACCATCGACCCCTGCCCGCCCGGCCTGCAGCTCGAGCCCGACGGGCCCCGGCAGGCGGTGCGGCACGTGCCGTACAACCGCGACGCCATCTGGCCCGGGCCACTCCCGCGAAACTCGGGCCGGCCGCGGGTCTGCGTGACCTGGGGCTCGGTCCTGGGCCGCTACGGCGGCGGCGGGAGCGACGCCGCCCGGGTGGTGGCCGCCGTGGCCAAGCTCGGCGTCGACGTGGTCGTCACCGTGGCCGCGCGCGACCGGGCCGGCTTCGGGGCCGTGCCGGACAACGTCGTGCTGCTCGAGCACGCCCCGCTCGCCCAGCTGCTGCCCGGTTGCGCGGCGATCGTCTCGCCGGGCGGCGGCGGCACCTTCATGACCGCGGTGGTGCAGGGCGTGCCGCAGGTGATCTGCCCGGGCGTACCCGACCAGAAGCTCAACGCCTCCCAGCTCGCGAAGGCCGGCGCGGCGATCGACCTCGGCTCGCCCGACCCCGACGACTCGCTCATCCGCGACGCCGTCGAGCGGCTTCTGGAGGAGCCCTCGTTCGCGTCCCGCGCCGGTGTTCTGCGCGCCGAGGCCGAGGCGGCTCCCAGTCCTACCGAAGTCCTGAGTCACCTCTCACGGATCGGAGACCAAGCATGAACACGGCAACCGGCGTGCGGGACCTGCGGGTGTCCCTCGCCGAGCGGATCGCCCGCTCGGCGATGGCCCTGGACAGCCCCGTCACCCCCAACGACGAGTTCCGCGACTGGTGGGCCGGCCGCGCGGCCGCGCTGCGCCAGCAGGTGACCCGCATCCCCTTCGCCGAGCTGGGGCAGTGGTCCTTCGACCCGGCGACGGGCAACCTCGGGCACGCCAGCGGCCGGTACTTCCTCATCGAGGGCCTGCACGTGCGCAGCGACTACGGCCCGGTGCCGCAGTGGAGCCAGCCGATCATCCACCAGCCCGAGATCGGCATTCTCGGCATCCTCGTGCGCGAGTTCGACGGGGTGCTGCACTGCCTGATGCAGGCCAAGACCGAGCCGGGCAACTGCAACGACCTGCAGCTCTCGCCCACGGTCCAGGCCACCCGCAGCAACTACACCCAGGTGCACGGCGGCCGGGCGGTGCCCTACCTGCGGCACTTCCGCGAGGCGCGGCCGGAGCAGATCATCGCCGACGTGCTGCAGTCCGAGCAGGGCTCCTGGTTCTTCCGCAAGCGCAACCGCAACATGATCGTCGAGATCGACGAGGACGTGCCGGTCGGCGAGGACTTCCGCTGGGTGACCATCGGTCAGCTGCACCGGCTGCTCAACGTGGACAACCTGGTGAACATGGACTCCCGTACGGTCCTGTCCTGCCTGCCGTTCTCCGGACCCGGCCTCGGCGGCGCGTTCTCGCACGCCGACGACGACTGGGCCGTGGCCACCGTGCGCTCGCTGACCGGGGAGCGGGCCCAGCACACCACCGGCGAGATCATGAGCTGGATCACCGACTGCCAGAGCCGGCACGAGGTCGTCACCCGGCTGGTCCCGCTCAACCAGGTCGAGCGCTGGCACCGGGAGGACGACGCGATCTCGCACGAGGAGGGGCGGTACTTCAGCGTCATCGCGGTCGACGTCGAGGCCCGCGGCCGCGAGATCGCCGCGTGGCGCCAGCCGCTGCTGGAGCCGCACGGGCTCGGCCTGGCCGCGTTCCTGGCCCGGCGCATCGACGACGTGCTCCACGTGCTGGTCAACGCCCGCGTCGAGCCCGGCTACCTGGACGTGGTCGAGCTCGCCCCGACGGTGCAGTGCACCCCGGACAGCTACCGGCACCGGCCCGCGCATGAGCGCCCGGCCCACCTCGACACGGTGCTCAACGCGCCGCGGGAGAGCATCCGGTACGACACCGTCCTGTCGGAGGAGGGCGGCCGCTTCTACCGCGCGGAGAGCCGCTACGTCGTGGTCGAGCCCGCCGACGACGTCGAGATCGAGGAGACGCCCGACCACCGCTGGATGACCCTGGAGCAGCTCGCCGACCTGCTGCGGCACAGCCACTACGTCAACGTGCAGGCCCGCACGCTGGTGACCGGGCTGCGGGGGGCCTGGTGAGCGCCCCGCTGCGGGTCGGTGTGCTGGGCTGCGGCAGCATCGCCAAGCGCAAGGCGCTGCCGTCCCTGGTCGCGTGCCCGGGCACCGTCGTGGCGGCGGTCGCCAGCCGGGACAAGGACAAGGCGGCCCGGTACGCCGCCGAGTTCGGCGGCGAGCCGGTCGGCTACGAGGAGCTGCTCGCCCACCCCGGCGTCGACGCCGTGTACCTCGCGGTGCCGACTGGCCTGCACCACGAGTGGACGCGGGCCGCGCTCGAGGCCGGCAAGCACGTGCTCGCCGAGAAGCCGCTGACCACCTCGGCCGCGGACACCCGCGAGCTGGTGGAGCTGGCCGCGGCGCGCGGGCTGGTGCTGCGGGAGAACTTCGTCTTCCCGCACCACGCCCAGCACCGGGCGGTCCGGGAGCTGCTGGCCGCCGGGCGGATCGGCGAGCCGCGCTCGTTCGACGCCGTGTTCTGCATCCCGCCGCTTCCCTCGACCGACGTCCGGTACTCCCCGCAGCTCGGCGGCGGGGCGCTGCTCGACCTCGGGGTGTACCCGATCCGGGCCGCCCAGGACCTCTTCGGCGAGCTGGAGCTCGTCGGCGCCTGCCTGCGCGAGGACCCGGGCACGGGGGTCGACGTAGGCGGCAGCGCGCTGCTGGTCTCGGCCGGCGGGGTGATGGTCGGGGTCCGGTTCGGGCTGGAGCACGCGTACGGGTCGTGGTACACGGCCTGGGGCTCCACCGGCCGGCTCCTGCTCGACCGGGCGTTCACCGCCCCGGCCGGCCTCGAGCCAGTGGTGCGTATCACGGACGCCCAGGGCGAGCACGAGGAGCGGCTGCCCGCCGACGACCAGTTCCGGCGCGCGTTCGAGGCCTTCGCGGCGCAGGTGCGCGAGGGCCGCCACGAGCCGGATCCGGCCACGCTGCGCACCGCGGAACTGGTCGATGAGGTGCGGCTCAGCGCCCGCCGGGCCTCCTCCGCCGGTTCACCTGGCGGGCTTGCCTGATTGCTTGCACTCGACGGGCCAGAGTGCTAAACAAGGACTTGGCACTCCCAACCGGTGAGTGCCAAGGTCGGGACGGTGCAGTCCTCCGGTGGGCAACCACCTGAGGCTGGTCGTCGCGGGCTCATCCGGCCCGACCGCCGGGGATCCCGCCTGGGTCCTCGAAGGTGCGAAAGCAGGCGGTGAGCCGCCGGCCCCACGGGGTCGTGGCGAATCGTGAGTGTCCAGGAGGACAACGCCGAATGGCCAAGATTATCGCGTTCGACGAAGAGGCGCGCCGCGGTCTCGAGCGGGGCATGAACCAGCTCGCCGACGCCGTCAAGGTGACCCTCGGCCCCAAGGGCCGCAACGTCGTGCTCGAGAAGAAGTGGGGCGCCCCCACCATCACCAACGATGGTGTGAGCATCGCCAAGGAGATCGAGCTCGAGGACCCGTACGAGAAGATCGGCGCCGAGCTGGTCAAGGAAGTCGCGAAGAAGACCGACGACGTCGCCGGTGACGGCACGACGACGGCCACCGTGCTCGCGCAGGCGCTGGTCCGCGAGGGCCTGCGCAACGTCGCGGCCGGCGCGAACCCGATGGCCCTCAAGCGCGGCATCGAGGCGGCTGTCGCCTCCGTCGCCGACGAGCTGGCCAACCTCGCCAAGGACGTGGAGACCAAGGAGCAGATCGCCTCCACCGCCTCCATCTCCGCCGGTGACAGCACCGTCGGCGAGATCATCGCCGAGGCGATGGACAAGGTCGGCAAGGAAGGCGTCATCACCGTCGAGGAGAGCAACACCTTCGGCCTCGAGCTCGAGCTCACCGAGGGCATGCGCTTCGACAAGGGCTACATCTCGCCCTACTTCGCGACCGACAGCGACCGGATGGAGGCCGTCCTCGACGACCCCTACATCCTCATCGTCGAGTCGAAGATTTCCGCGGTGAAGGACCTCCTCCCGGTGCTGGAGAAGGTCATGCAGGCGGGCAAGCCGCTCGCGATCATCGCCGAGGACGTCGAGGCCGAGGCCCTGGCGACCCTCGTCGTGAACAAGATCCGTGGCACGTTCAAGTCGGTCGCCGTCAAGGCCCCCGGCTTCGGTGACCGCCGCAAGGCGATGCTCGCCGACATCGGCATCCTCACCGGTGGCCAGGTCATCAGCGAGACCCTCGGTCTCAAGATCGAGAACGCCGACCTGGGCCTGCTCGGCCGCGCCCGCAAGGTCGTGGTGAGCCGGGACGAGACCACCATCGTCGATGGTGCCGGTGACGCCGAGGCGATCAACGGCCGGGTCGCCGAGATCCGTGCCGAGATCGAGAAGAGCGACTCGGACTACGACCGCGAGAAGCTGCAGGAGCGCCTGGCCAAGCTGGCCGGCGGCGTTGCGGTCATCAAGGTCGGCGCGGCCACCGAGGTCGAGCTCAAGGAGCGCAAGCACCGCATCGAGGACGCCGTGCGCAACGCGAAGGCGGCCGTCGAGGAGGGCATCGTGCCCGGCGGTGGCGTGGCCCTCGTGCAGGCCGGCAAGACCGCGTTCGACAAGCTGGACCTCGTCGGCGACGAGGCCACCGGCGCGAACATCGTCAAGGTCGCGCTCGACGCCCCGCTGCGTCAGATCGCCGTGAACGCGGGCCTCGAGGGCGGCGTCGTCGTCGAGCGCGTGCGCAACCTGGAGGCCGGCCACGGTCTCAACGCCGCCACCGGCGAGTACGTCAACCTGCTCGCCGAGGGCATCATCGACCCGGCCAAGGTGACGCGCTCCGCGCTGCAGAACGCCGCCTCCATCGCGGCGCTGTTCCTCACCACGGAGGCCGTGGTGGCGGACAAGCCGGAGAAGGACAAGGCGCCGGCCGCGCCCGGCGGCGGCGACATGGACTTCTGAGTCCACCAGCTCCAACAACGCGGGCCGGCTCCTCCGGGGGCCGGCCCGCTTTGCTGTCCTCAGCCGCAGGTGGCCTTGAAGACTCGCATGGTGTTGTCCCAGGCCAGCTTCCGCAGCTCCGGCTCCGACCAGCCGCGCTCGGACAGCTCGGCCAGCAGGGCCGGATACGCCGACACGTCCGGCAGGCCCTCGGGCACGATCTCGGTGCCGTCGAAGTCGCCGCCCAGGCCGACCGCGTCCACGCCCGCCACCGCGCGCACGTGTTCGACGTGGTCGGCTGCGTCCCGCACCGTCGTCGGCGGGCTCGGGTTGGCGTCCATCCAGGCCTGGCGCTCGCGCAGGAACTCCGGCGAGTCCCACGGTGCCGCGATCGCGTCCTCCACCCGCGCCAGCTCCTCGCCCCACTCGCGGCAGGCGTTGGTCAGGAAGAACGGCACGAACGTCACCATCACCACGCCGCCGGAGTCCCGCACGCGCAGGAGCACGTCGTCGGGGACGTTGCGGCGGTGGTCGCACAGCGCCCGGGCCGAGGAGTGCGAGAAGAAGGCCGGGTGCGCCGAGGTGTCCAGGGCCGCGTGCATGGTCTGGTCGGACACGTGCGACAGGTCGCAGAGCATCCCCAGGCGGTTCAGCTCGCGCACGACCTCGCGGCCGAACGTCGACAGGCCGTTGGATGCGGGCGTGTCCGTCGCGCTGTCGGCCCAGTCGGTGTTGCGGGAGTGGGTCAGCGTGAGGTACCGAATCCCGAGCTTGTGCAATGAGCGCAGGACCACCAGGGAGTTGTCGAGGCAGTGGCCGCCCTCGGCGCCCAGCAGGCACGCTATGCGGCCGGTCGAGCGGGCCCGCTCGACCTCGTAGGCGTTCGTGGCCAGCGCGAGGGCCGAGGGGTAGCGATCGACCAGGCTCCGGACCAGTTCGACCTGCTCGACGACCTGGACGGCGGCCTGGGGCTCGGGGCGGTCGTTCGGCACGTACACGCTCCAGAACTGCGCACCCACGCCGCCGCGGCGCAGGCGGGGCAGGTCGGTGTGCAGGCCGGTGCTCGAGAGGTCGGTGCTCAGATCCACGTCGGCCCCGCGCACCCGCAGGCGCCACGGCAGATCGTTGTGCCCGTCCATCACCAGCAAGCCGTCCAGCACCACTGAGCCGTTCATAGCCCGACCTTAGGTCCCGGATATGCGCGTTTTGCCGTCAACATGCGAACGGTCCTCATATGGTGAGGTCGGGCCGACATGAGGGGGGATCATGGGCAAGTCCAAGAAGAACAGCAGCAGCTTCGACTCCGGCCAGAGCATCGAGCGCGGCATGCACCGCAGCGAAGACGATCTCGGCTACCTGGACCAGGACCTCACCGACGACATGACGATCACGCCCGACTCGATCATGACGGGCGAGTCCACCAACGCGAACACGGCAACGATGCGCGCGCGCACCAAGACGCAGTCTTCGCTGCAGAAGAAGCGCGGCAATCAGCCGGACATGTAGACGACGTCGGCGCCCGTGGCATGACGGGGGATCACGGGCACCGGCGGCACGTGTGTGGGGTAGGACCGTGGTGAACCCACGGCCTGCCCTACATGCGTTTACAGGTCCTTTGTGTACATCCAGAACACGCGCTCCACCCTGGCGCCAACAGCCTTGGAGTAGAACCCGATCGGGCCCGCCCAGCCGATCTGCGCCGACCGCAGGCCCAGCGAATACTGGTCGGCGAGGCAGCGACGCAGCAGGACTCGTCCCACGCCGAGCCCCTCGGCGGCCGGAGCGGTGCCCATGGGGCCGAACCAGCTCGGGCGGTTGGCGCCGTACGCCGCGAAGCCCAGGATCTCGCCGTCGCGCACGGCCACGTAACAGCCGGCGCCGTCGCGGCCCAGCGACTCCTCGACCTCCCACGCCCAGCCGTCGCCCCAGATCGAGCGCACCCACGAGGCCGTGTCGGGCCCGGCCGGCAGGACCTTCACGCCCTGCCCCTCGAGCCGCGCTTCGTCGAGCCGCGCTTCTCCCAACCGCTTTTCGTCCAGCCGCTTTCCGTCCTGCCGCGGCTCGTCCGTCCCCGACTCGTTCGCCGGGGCTAGCCGGGTGAGATCCGCGGTCATGTTCCAGGCGGTGTCGGTCACCTCGTACCCGGCGCGCCGCGCCAGACACACCGCCGGCGTGTACCGCACGTCGACGCCCGGCCACGCATAGCAAGGCGGGTTGCCGCCGAGCCGCACCCGCGTAGCGCCCAGGTCCGCGAGGCGCTCCTCGGCGGCCCGCAGCAGCGCCGCCCCGACCCCACGACGGCGAGCCTCCGGCAGCACGGCGAGCAGCTCGACGTGCCCGAGCCGCGGGTCGGCATCGCTGATGGACGCGAAGGCGACGGCGGTACCGTCCGAAGCCCCCACCCGCACCACCACCCGCCCGCTCGGCGGCGCCGCGAGCCGGGCCGCGAGCACATCGGCCTCGGCGGCGTCCTCCGGCAGGTCGAGCGCCCGGGCGAGCAGCGCCCCGACCCCGGCAAGCCCGTCGAGATCCACGATCATTTGGTAAACATACCTAACTGTTTGCGGCTGCGTCCGCCCACGTCACACGGATGTGAGCAAAACGCAAACCACGGATCGCGCTGCTCCAGAATCCGACAAAAACATAAAAAGCCAAATGTCGCCTGACAGGCCACAAATCCGATATTTAACCACGCGAACCGCTCGACTTTTTGCGCCAAGAACCGACGGCACTGAGCAGTCGGGCGTGGCCAACGGCGTGTGGGGTGCAACGATCACCCACGGGCGCTCCAAGCGCACGGCAGAAGCGAAATGCCCGACTTGTCGCGCCGGCAAAACCGGCAGCACCGGCCAGGCTGGAACGCCGCCGCCGCGCGGCGCCGCGAATGCCGCCGAAGCCCCGTGCGGGCTAGTGCGGGTCCGAGCGCCGCGAATGCCGCCGAAGCCCCGAGAAGCCCGGTGCGGCCCGCCGGCCAGGTCGGTGCGGGCCCGAGCGCCGCGGATGATGCCCGCCCGCGTGTAGGGCGGCGAGCAGAGCCGGGCCGTCGCGGTCCGACATCAACACCACGTCGGCGAGGATGAGGTCGAGTGTCGAAGGCTTCCTCTCCGTTGCGAGTCGTGGCACCGGCCAGTGCGGGCCGAGCGGCGGCTGAGGCGCGCCACCAGTGTCGCGGCCTCCCCGCCCAGGGCGGTCGCGACAAAGGCCCGGTTACAGCAGCCTCGTCGGCGCGACGGCGAGTGGCCGACCACGGTCACCTTGCCGCCGCCGCCCAGCTCGCCCAGCAGTGGAGGCCGGTCCTGCGGCGGAGGTCGGCCCGGCAACTGCTGGGCCACTCCGAGCACATCGGCGCCCCGACCACGCCCGGCTTCGCGGGCGCCGGCGGCGCCTCGGCCAACCCCGACGTTGTCTGGCCGCTCGTCCGCGACCTCACTCCGCTGCGCGAAGCCGACGGCCCTGCGGCAAGGTCCGGAGGAAGTTCCTGATTCACGAAAGAGAAAGGCTCGATGAAGGGGTGGGCGAGGGAGTTCACGTGGCTCCAGGGTGCCCCGTTCCGACTTGCTAAAAGCACCATACAGGATTGACAAAAACTGATGGGCTTGATCGATACTCTGCGTAGTTGTGTGAGCTGAGCTGTGGGTTTCCAAGGGGCTGGGCGAGCAGGACTCAAGGGAGTTGAGGGGGCTAGGGGGTTTTGAGTGCGACCGCGGCCTGGACGGCTGCGTAAGCGTCGATCAGGCCGGCGCCGACGGTGTTGGACAAGGCGCCGCACGCGGTGCCCGCCAGCGTTGCCGGGCGTGTCGTTGTGCGGAGGATGTCGCGCGTCCTGGCGATGTTGCCGATCAGCGACGGGTTGGCCGACCACATCAGCGCGACCACGCCCGCCACGTGTGGCGTGGCCATCGACGTGCCGCTCAGCACGTCGTAGCCGCCGCCCGGCAGGGCCGACAGGATGTCCACGCCGGGGGCCATCAGGTCCGGCTTCGACAGGCCGTCGGCCGTTGGGCCGCGGCTGGAGAAGTCGGCCACGCGCGTGGTGCGGTCCACGGCGCCGACCGTCAGGGTCGCGGCGTAGTTCGCCGGTGGGTCGGTGACGGACTCGCAGCGCGGGCCGGTGTTGCCCGCCGCCGCGACGAAGAAGATCCCCGCGGCCGCGAAGGCGTCGATCGCGGGGCGCATCGAGAACTCGTCGCAGCCCTCGACCGCCGGGCAGCCCCACGAGTTGGTCAGCACCTGCGGGGCGCGCTCCGGGTGGCCCGCGTGCCAAGGGTCGGCGCCCGGCGCGTAGGGGGCGAGCATGAACTGCAGGCACGTCACGTAGTTGGCCATGCTGCCCAGGTTGCGGGGCAGGTTCTCGCACGCGGTCCACTCGGCGCCGGGCGCGACGCCGACGCCCTTGCCGACCGCGGTGGCCATCGTGTGCGTGCCGTGGCCGTTGTGGTCCGTGGGCGTGCGCGCGCCGTCGTAGGGGTCGAGCCACGAGTCGTCGCCGCCGCGGAAGTTGCCGCGCAGGGCCGGGTGGGTGCCGTCGACGCCCGAGTCCGAGCTGCCCACGACGATGCCCTTGCCGGTGGAATACCGCTCCCAGACCCGATCCGCCCCGATCAGCGTCAGGTTCCAGGGCGTCGACGTCGGGGCGGGCCGCGACCCGTGCATCGGCTCGGCGACGGCCGGCAGCGGGCGCAGCTGCGGGTTGAGCAGCACGTGGGCGACGTCGGAGCGGCCCGCCAGCCACTGCCGGGCGACCGGGCCCGCGTCCACCTCGACGCCGTTGACCAGGTAGAACGGGGTGAACGCCACGTGCTTGGAGCGCAGGTCGGCCCGCAGCGCGGCCTGGGTGCGCTCGGCGGTCGCGACCAGCCGCTCGTAGGTCGCCCGCGCCCGCGCGCCGCGATCGGGCATCGAGGCGAGCCCGCTCAGGTCGGCCTGCTCGCGCATGACCACGAAGAGCCGCTCGCCGTAGAGCCCGGGCCGCCCGAGCCCGACATACACCGTCGCGCCCGCCGCGGCCACCACGAGCGCGAGCGCTCCGGCGAGCCAGGCGTGCCAGCGCACCCGCCGGAACACGACCAGCACCAGGATCGCGGTGAGCACGGCCAGCACGCCCGCCGCGGCGGCGCCGATGGCACCCCAGAAGAGCCCGTCGCGCAGGCCCAGGATGAGCGAGGTCTCGTCGGGGTCGACGAGCGCGAGCGGGCCGAACAGCACCGGCGTGAGCAGCGCGACGACCGAGGGCATCCCGGCCCGGCGCAGCGCGGCCAGGGCGAACGCGGCCGGGGGCACGCACAGCAGGGCGAGGAGCTGCACCGCCGGCTCGCCGACCCCGGCCGCGAGCGGCACCAGCGCCACCCCCGCGAGCAGGCCGCCAACCGCCGCCCGGCCCCAGGCGTTGCCGCCCGTCGGCGTGCGGATGGTGAGCGTGAGCAGCGGGCGGGTCGCGAGCCAGGCGATCGCGAGCGCCGCCACCAGGGCGAGCACGGTCTCGGCCGCCCCGCCGAGCGCGCCCACCCACAGCCACGGCAGCAGGAGCAGCAGCCCGGCGGCGAGCGACAGCCAGGGCATCCAGCGGTCCGGCTCGATGCGCGGCTGCAGCGGCCCGGTGACGAGCCGGTGGACCAGGGCCGCCGCGGCGGCGAGCGCGGCCAGGACGGCGAGATAGACCTCGTGATAGGTCGGCGGCACCAGCCGCGCGACGCCCAGCAGCGCCCCGAAACCGGCGGCGAGGGCCCACTGCCGTCCCGCCAGCCGCGCGAACCACACCGGCGACAACAGGCCGAGCAGCAGCGCCGGCACCCCGGCCAGCACCAGGCTGGTCACCGCGACCGCGAGCCACAGCACGCGCGGCGCCGACTCGCCCTCGATGGTGAGCGTGTCGGCGATGAGCCAGAGGCCCGCATTCGGCACCACGACGACGAACGGCACCCAGAGGCCGAGCACGATGGTGAGGGCGAGCGACCAACCCCAGCTTCGTCTCGACGGCGCTGTCATGGTCCGGATGCTACGGGTCGGGTATGACAAAACGTGAGGACGCAAGAGGGAGACTCAGGGGCATGACCGAAACCGTCGACGCCGTCGTCATCGGCGCCGGGCACAACGGCCTGGTCGCCGCGAACATGCTCGCCGACGCGGGCTGGGACGTGGTCGTGCTCGAGGCGACCGAGCACGCCGGCGGGGCGGTCCGCTCGGCCGAGATCACCGCGCCCGGGTTCCTCAGCGACCTGTGCAGCGCGTTCTACCCGCTGTCGGCCGCCTCGCCGCCGCTGCTCGCGCTCGGCTTGGAGTCGCACGGCCTGCGCTGGACGCACGCGCCCGAGGTGGTGGCGCACCTGTTCCCCGACGGCCGCGCCGCCGTGATCAGTCGCGAGCTCGATCTCACGGCCGAGTCGCTCGAACGGTTCGCGCCGGGCGACGGCAAGGCTTGGCGGCAGTGGTACTCCGAATGGCGCAACCTCGCACCCGATCTCGTCCCCGCCCTGCTCACCCCGTTCCCTCCGATCCGCGCCGGTGCCCGCCTCGCGCGGACCGCGGGCGTCGGCGGCGCGCTGCGGCTCGGGCGGCGCTTCCTGGTGCCCGCGCGCGTGCTCGGCGAGGAGCTGTTCGCGGGTGAGGGCGCCCGGATGCTGCTCACCGGCCTGGCCCTGCACACCGATCTGGCCCCCGACGACGCGGCCGGCGGCGGCTTCGGCTGGCTGCTGGCGATGCTGGCGCAGCAGCACGGCTTCCCGGTCCCCGAGGGCGGCGCGCAGCAGATCACCGAGGCCCTGCTGCGCCGCTTCCCCGGCGTCGTGCACCGCCGCGCGGCGGTCGAGGAGGTGATCGTGGGCGGCGGCCGGGCGCTCGGCGTGCGCTGCGCGGACGGGCGGCTCTTCCGGGCCCGCCGGGCGGTCGTCGCGGACGTGCCCGCGCTCCCGCTGTACCAATCGATGATCAAGCCGGAGCATCTGCCCGGGCGGCTGCTGGCGGATCTGGCCGGCTTCCGCTGGGACAACGCCACGCTGAAGATCGACTGGGCGCTCTCGGGGCCGGTGCCGTGGATCTCGCCGGACGTCGCCGGGGCCGGCACGGTGCACGTGGGCGCGGACCCCGTGCGATACGCGGCGGACCTGTCGACGGGCCGCCCGCCCGAGGACCCCTTCCTGCTCGTGGGCCAGATGACGACGGCCGACCCGAGCCGTTCGCCGCTCGGGACCGAGTCGCTGTGGGCGTACACCCACCTCCCGCGCGGTATCACCGCGGAGCAGGTGTCCGCCCACGTGGAGCGCGTCACCGACGTGCTGCGGCGTCACGCGCCGGGCTTCGACGACCTGGTGCTCGCCCGCTATGTGTCCGGCCCCGCGGAGCTGCAGGCCAAGAACCCCTCGCTGGTCGACGGGGCGATCAACGGCGGGACGGCCGGGGCCTACCAGCAGGTCGTCTGGCGGCCGACGGCCGGGCTCGGGCGGGCGGACACGCCGATCGACCGGTTGTACCTCGCCAGCTCGAGCGCCCACCCGGGCGGCGGGGTGCACGGCGCGCCGGGTGCGAACGCGGCGCGCGCGGCGCTGGCCCGCAACCGGCCCCTGCTCGGCGACGCGTACCAGGCCGCGATCCACGCGGCCCTGCGCCGCATCTACCCCTGACTACCCCTTGCGGCGCTCGGCGAGGTCGGCCAGGCGCTGGAGGGCCTCGTTGTTGCGGAAGTGCAGGAAGACGTCGCCGACCTTGTTGCGCACGCTCAGCATCGGGCCATCGGTGAACTGCTCCTGCATCGTGATCCGGGTCGCCTGCTCGTCGAGCGGGTCGAGGGTGAACCGGACGTTGCCCGCGCCGAGCGGCCAGACGTGGACCTTCAGCAGCAGCATCCGCCCCGGGTCCCAGTCCAGGGACTCGCTGCGGTCCTTGATCGACACCGGCCAGGGGCCGGCCTTGTGGTGCAGCCGCGACCCGGGCGCCGGCCAGGCCTCGTCGACTTCCCGGACGTGTGCGGTGCCGACCACCCAGTCGGAGTACGACCAGCCGTCGGCGAGCACGGAGTACACGGTCTCGGCGGGTGCGCGCACGATGCGCTCGGTGATGGACACGTCACGTCTCATTCCCCCGCCCGGGCATCTCACACCAGTGGCGTGACGGGCGCGGCTACCGTGTAGTAGTGCGCCGTGAACCCTCCACGTCCCGCTTCGAGGCTTCCCGCCTGTCGCCCGCGCGCCGCGCCGGCGATGTGGCCCGCCTGCGCCGGGAGCGTTTCGACGTCCTGATCATCGGTGGTGGCGTGACGGGCGCCGGAGCCGCGCTCGACGCCGCCTCCCGCGGCCTGTCGGTCGCGCTGATCGAGGCCCGCGACCTGGCCGCCGGCACGTCGAGCCGCTCGTCCAAGCTCATCCACGGCGGCCTGCGCTACCTCGAGCAGCTCGAGTTCGGCCTGGTCGCCGAGGCCCTCCAGGAGCGCGGCCTGCTCGCGTCCCGGCTCGCGCCGCACCTCGTGCGCCCGGTGCCGATCCTGGTGCCGCTGCCGTCCCACAGCGGCTTCGCCGGGCTGGGGCAGCGGGTCTGGCAGCGCGCCTACTACGGCGCCGGCGTCGGGCTCTACGACGCCTTCGCCGCGTCCGCGCGCCTGCGCCGCTCGTCGCCGCGCGGGATGCCCCTGCACCGGCACCTGTCGCGGGCGGAGACGCACCGCCGCTTCCCGTCGCTGCGCGAGGACGCGATCAGCGGCGCGATCCAGTACTACGACGGCCAGGTCGACGACGCCCGGCTGGTCGCGACGCTCGCCCGCACCGCGGCCGGCCTCGGCGCCGCGATCGTGCCCAGCGCCCGCGCGGTCGGCCTGCTGCGCGACGCCCGCGAGGTCACCGGCGTGCGCGTGCGGGACCTGGAGTCGCGCGAGGAGTTCGAGGTGCGGGCGCGCACAGTCGTCGCCGCGACCGGCGTGTGGATGGACGACATCGCCGGCATGCTCACGGGCCAGGGCCCGCGCGAGTCCGCCGGCCTGCAGGTGCGGGCCAGCAAGGGGGTGCATCTGGTCGTACCGCGCTCGGCCATCACGGGAGAAGCCGGACTCATCCTGCGTACGCCCACGTCGGTCCTCTTCGTCATCCCGTGGGGCGGGCACTGGATCATCGGGACCACGGACACGGACTGGACCCTGGACCGGGGCCACCCCGCGGCGTCGGCGACGGACATCGCATACCTGCTGGGCCAGGTCAACGCCGTGCTGGACCGCCCCCTGGGCACGGAGGACATCGAGGGCGTCTACGCGGGCCTGCGCCCCCTGCTCTCCCGGGAGGCGCGGCACCGCCAGCCCCACAGCCGCGACGAGCAGACGTCGGCGCTCTCCCGCACCCACGCCGTGGTCGAGCCCATGCTGGGCCTGATGCTGATCGCCGGCGGCAAGTACACGACGTATCGCGTGATGGCGGCCGACGTCATCGACCGGGTGGCCCATCGCCTGGGCGGCCTGCGCCGGCACGGCGGCCTGGTGCCGGAGTCGCGGACGGCGGACCTGCCCCTGCTCGGCGCGGACGGGTACCATCCACTGTGGACGAACCGGGCGGATCTGGCCCGCCGTCACGGCCTGCCCGTGGGCGTGCTCGAGCACCTGCTCGAGCGCTACGGCTCGCTGGCCTTCGAGGTCCTCGCGCTCGACCCGGAGCTGCGCCGCCCGGTCGCGGGCGCGCCGGAGTACCTGGCGGCGGAGGTGGCGTACGCGGCCCTGGCCGAGGGCGCCCTGCACCTGGAGGACGTGCTGACCCGGCGCACGCGCATCTCGTTCGAGACGGAGCACCGCGGGACGGCCACGGCCCAGGACGCGGCCCGCGTGATGGGCGACGTGCTGGGCTGGGACGCCGCGACGCGCTCGCGTGAGGTGGACCACTACCTGGCGCGGGTGGCGGCGGAGCAGGAGTCCCAGCGCATGCCGGACGACCTGACCGCGGACGCGGCCCGCCTGGGCGCCCCGGACGTTCGAGGCTTCCAGGCGGACCGCGCGTCCGTGCTCTAGCGGGCGGCTTCGAGTTCGGCGGCCTGCGAAGGCTTCGTGCGCGGCGTCAAAGCCAGATGCGGCCCGCCGGTTGGCGGGCCGCATCTCGGGTGTCCGTGCTTTTTCAGTTGGCGGCCTCGAGTTCGGTGTTGGTGCCGCTGAACATGGTGCCGCTTGCGAAGCCGGAGGCGAAGCGCTCCTTGAGCATGTC